>CAYOFA010000106.1:8953-11047 GCA_964402885.1 uncultured Spirochaetaceae bacterium | reverse complement strand
CGGCGGGTCGGAGGCCGGCGCGTTGCGGCGCGCGACGGCACGAACCGTCGTCGAGCGCGGGAACGATGCCGTCATCTTAGAACAGAGCCTGCCACCGTTTCGCTACACACAGCTCTACATCCCACCGCAGCGCACCTCGATCGCCGTGGAGCCCGTGACCGGCGCGACCGACGCCTTCAACCGGCCGGAGCTCGGCCTCCGACGGCTCGGGCCCGGCGAGCGTATCGATGGAAACGTATCGGTGAGCCGTGAGCTGGGATGACGGCCCGCGGTCCGCAGCCGGCGGCCGGCCGTGCGGCCGTGCGGCCGGGACATACCCGGCGATCACGCGAGGCCGGTTGTGTGAAAGCGCACGACCATGTGCACGACGGCTTTTGCGTCGGTCGCGTTTTCGATGTCGTGCTCGACATCACACTGGTAGCGGATGAAGTCCCCTTCCCGAAGATCCTCCACCCGCTCTCCGACCCGGACACGAATGTGGCCATCGATTACCGTGAGGAACTCCTCCGTCCGCGGAAAATGCGGCCGGCTTCTGAGCTCGCCGCCGGGGGAGAAGGTCAGCAGGTACATCTCGAGATCCTCGACGAGGCTGAGGGGGGTGAGCACTTTCATGTGGAGCCCCTCTTCGTCGGTGTCAAGCACGGGGATGTCGTCATGGCGAGTCAGATGAAAATGGCGCACGGGTTCGCCGCTCCCGGCGAGCAGCTCGTTGATGTCCACGTCGAGTCCCCGCGCGATCTTCCACACCATGGCAACCGTGGGATTCACCTTATCGGACTCGATCTGCGACAGCATCGCCTTCGACACGCCGCTGCGCTCGGCGAGCACGTTGAGGGTGAGCCCCTGCTTTGTCCGTCGCGCTCTGATATTGGCGCCGATCAGCGGCGGTTGTGATGTCTGTTCCATGCTCGTCCTCCGGATCATCCACGGTTTGTTTGACATATCGAATCAGGCCCGCTATTCTGTACATTATAGTGAACGGATTTCACTATAATGATACGGGCACCCTCGCGCTTTGTCAAAAGGGGAGCGTCAAAAGGGGAGCGAATGAAACGCGTACTGATAACAGGCGCACTCGGCCAGCTCGGGAGCGAGCTCGGGAGCGCTCTCAGGGAGCGCCTCGGAACCGACAACGTCGTGCTCTCCGACATTCGCACCGACGTCAACCGGGAGCTCATTGAATCGGGCCCCTTCGAGCTGCTCGACGCGGTCGACGGACAGCGACTGTCCGATGTCGTGCGCCGCTATAACGTCGACACCGTCTATCACCTCGCAGCATTGCTGTCGGCAACCGCCGAGACTCGCCCTCAGGAAGCCTGGAACCTGAACATGGGCGGCCTCATTTCGGTTCTCGAAGTTGCACGTGAGCGCAGGCTCGCTGTCTTCACCCCGAGCTCCATCGGCTCCTTCGGCCCCACCACTCCAAAGGACTGGACCTCTCAGGACACGCTGCAGCGACCGACCTCGATGTACGGAGTGACGAAGGTTGCCGGGGAGCTGCTGTGTGACTACTACTTCCACAAGTACGGGGTGGACGCGCGCGGGGTGCGCTACCCCGGCCTCATCTCCTACAAGACGCAGCCGGGCGGCGGCACCACGGACTACGCGGTGGAGATCTTCTACGCCGCCGTTGAGCGCGGCCGCTACACCTGCTTCCTCAAGGGCGACACCTACCTCGATATGATGTACATGCCGGACGCGGTCAAGGCGGCTGTCGACATTATGGATGCAGACCCCGAGCACCTGCGCCACCGAAACGCGTTCAACGTGACCGCGATGAGCTTCTGCCCGGAGGAGCTGGCAGGCTACATTCGTGCCCTCATGCCGAACTTCGAAGTCTCCTACAAGGTCGATCCGATCCGCCAGGCCATCGCCGACTCCTGGCCGAACCGCATGGAAGATTACGCCGCCCGCGTCGAATGGGGCTGGAAGCCTGGATACGATATCGAGCGCATGACAGCCGACATGCTCGAGAAAATACGGGAGAGATCAAATGTCACAGAAGATGCTCGATGACATCCGAGCCGGAATGGAGGATCTGCGGGAGCAGGGACTCTACAAAAGCGAGCGGGTCCTCACCGGGCCGCAGCAGGC
>CAYOFA010000106.1:0-8853 GCA_964402885.1 uncultured Spirochaetaceae bacterium | reverse complement strand
CACCGACGCCGCCGGTAACGCGGGTGCCGGCGCCGGCGCCGGCCGTGAGGTCATCAACTTCTGCGCGAACAACTACCTCGGCCTCTCCAACCACCCGGAGATCATCGCCGCCGCTGCCCGCACGATGAAGCGCCGCGGCTACGGGCTCTCCTCGGTGCGCTTTATCTGCGGAACGCAGGACATTCACAAGGAGCTCGAGGCCGCGGTGAGCCGCTTCCTCGGCACCGAGGACAGCATCCTCTACGCCGCCGCGTTCGATGCGAACGGCGGCGTCTTCGAGCCGCTCCTGGGCCCCGAGGATGCCATCATCTCCGACGAGCTCAACCACGCCTCCATCATAGACGGCGTGCGCCTCTGCAAGGCCGCGCGCTACCGCTACAAACACGCAGACATGGCATCGCTCGAAGAGCAACTGCAGGCAGCCCGCGACGCGCGCTACCGCATCATCGCCACAGACGGCGTATTCTCGATGGATGGTGACATCGCGCCGCTTCCCGGAATCGTTGAACTCGCCCGGCGCTACGACGCGCTGACGATGGTCGACGACTGCCACGCCACCGGCTACCTCGGGCCGACGGGCCGCGGCACGAGTGAGTACTACGGGCTCGAGGGGCAGATCGATATCATCACCACGACGTTCGGAAAGGCACTCGGCGGGGCGTCGGGCGGCTGCACGAGCGGGAGAGGCGAGATCATCGAGCTCTTGAGACAGCGGTCGCGGCCGTATCTGTTCTCGAACACGCTTGCCCCCGCCATCGTGGGAGGGACGCTCCGCGCGCTCGAGCTCATCGGCGAGGACACCTCGCTCAAAGATCGGCTCGAGCACAATGTGGCGCGGTTCAAGTCCGCCATATCGAAGATCGGGCTCGACGTCCTCGACCGGCCGACCGCCATCGTGCCGGTCATGATCCACGACGAGCCCACCGCGGTGGCGATGGCGGACCGCCTGCTCGAAAAGGGAATCTACGTGATCGGGTTCACCTATCCGGTGGTGCCCAAAGGCACGGCCCGCATCCGCGTGCAGCTCTCGGCTGCTCACAGCGACGCGGATATCGACCGGGCAGTGGCGGCATTCGAGGAATCGGCGCGGGAGCTCGAGCTACTCTGAGGATTGCAGGTTGCCGACGACCTTCGCAATGGTCTTCCGCGGCAGGAGGCGCGGTGCGAGCGTGCCGAGGCGGTTCGAGAAACCGGGAACGGCCACGCGCTTTCCGCGCATGAGCGCCCGGTAGCCGTACTCGGCGACCGCCCGGGAGCTCATCGTCCCGTACTTCAGCAGTTTCGCCTCCTGCATGCCGGCCCGCTCCTGAAAACCAGAGCTCGTGGGTCCCGGACAGAGTGCGGTGACGGTCACCCCGGTGCCCGACAGCTCGGTTGCGATCGCCTCGGAGAAATGCAGCACGAAGGCTTTTGTGGCGTAGTATCCCGCCATGAGGGGGCCGGGCTGGAACGCCGCAGTGGAGGCAACGTTCATTATTCGGCCACTGCCGCGCTCGACCATACCGGGCAGCAGCAAGTGGGTGAGGTGAGTGAGCGCGGTGACGTTCACCTGAATCATATCGAGCTCGCGCCGTCTGTCACTTTCATGAAAGCGGCCGTAATTGGCAAAGCCGGCATTGTTCACGAGCACGTCGACCGTGATCCCGGCCTCCGCGGCGCTGCGCGCAATTTCCTCCGGCGCTTCCGGCCGCGCGAGGTCCGAAACAACCACGGTCACACTGCGGCCGTGTTGCTCGCGAAGCTCGGCTGCGAGCGCCTCGAGCCTGTCCGCACTGCGGGCAACGAGCACGAGGTCATAGCCCTCCTCCGCAAGCTTCCGCGCGAGCTCCAGCCCGATACCGCCCGAGGCTCCGGTAACGAGCGCTGTGTGTGTGTTGTGTGCATCATTCATCTCCCACCCACATAACCGACTACGCCGCGTTTGCGCAACCCCGCAGGCGCAACCCCGCAGACGCGACCGTGGTCCCCGTCGCCGAAAAATTGTTGACCGCAGCACTATCCCATTCCATAATTGTGGATCGCACGCGTACGGGAAGGAGGCAGCAATGGCGGAG
Organism: uncultured Spirochaetaceae bacterium; assembly: GCA_964402885.1. GTDB lineage: Bacteria > Spirochaetota > Spirochaetia > DSM-27196 > PWMO01 > JAAAOH01. Next base: position 6,799 of record CAYOFA010000106.1, on the reverse strand, counting down.
GAAATGTACACCCCGGATTTCGCATGGCAGAGCTCGACACGTCTACGCTCGATGGACGACTACCAGGCGCTGTACCGGCGCAGCATCTCTGATCCCGACGGCTTCTGGGGCGATGTCGCCAGGGAGCGGCTCAGCTGGGAGCAGGATTTCCACACGGTCTCGGATACCGACTTCGAGTCGGGAACCATCTCCTGGTTCCTCGGCGGGAAGCTCAACGTTGCCTATAACTGCGTCGATCGTCACCTCGAGACGCGGGGAGACAAGGTTGCCATTCTCTGGGAGGGTGATACCCCCGACCAGGTAAAGCGCATCACCTATCGCGAACTCTACCACTCGGTCTCGCGCATGGCCAACGTGCTCAAGCGCTGGGGCGTGCGGAAGGGCGACCGTGTCGCCATCTACCTTCCGATGATCCCCGAGGCGGCCGTGGCGATGCTTGCCTGCGCGCGCATCGGCGCCGTCCACACGGTGGTCTTTGCCGGGTTCAGTGCCGACGCACTGCGCGATCGGATTCAGGACGCGGAGGCGGTGGCGGTCATCACCGCGGACCAGGGCGTGCGGGGCGGAAAGACCATCCCCCTCAAGCGAACGGTTGATGAGGCGGTCATGGCCGCGCCGAGTGTGAAAAACGTATTCGTGGCCCGACGCACGAATGCAAGTGTGCCGATGTTCTCACCGCGGGATGTGGAGCTCGGAGAGGCGATGGAGAAGCAGCGTCCCTACTGTCCGGCTGAGTCCATGGACGCCGAGGATCCCCTGTTTCTCCTCTACACCTCGGGCAGCACCGGCAAGCCGAAGGGCATCGCGCACACCACCGCCGGATATCTCCTCTACACGTCGCTCACGCACGAGTATGTGTTCGACTATCGTGAGGACGATGTCTACGCCTGCGTCGCCGATGTGGGCTGGATCACCGGGCACAGCTACGTGGTCTACGGACCCCTGGCAAACGGCGCCACGACGGTGATGTTCGAGTCCACGCCGGTCTTCCCCGACCCGGGCCGCTACTGGGACATGGTGGAGCGCCACGGCATCACCCAGTTCTACACCGCCCCCACCGCCCTTCGCGCGGTTGCACGCGAGGGTGACGACTGGGTGAAGAAGTACGACCGCTCCTCCCTGCGGGTGCTCGGCACGGTGGGTGAGCCCATCAACCCCGACACCTGGGAGTGGTATTACAGGACCGTCGGCGAGGAGCGATGCGCCATCGTGGACACGTGGTGGCAGACCGAAACCGGCGGCATCATGATAACGCCGCTTCCCGGCACCACGCCCATGAAGCCGGGCTCGGCCACCCTGCCCTTTTTCGGCATAGAGCCGGTGGTGCTCGATGAGAAAGGGAACGAGGTCGAGGGGAACGGCGTGTCGGGACTGCTCGCGGTAAAGCGTGCATGGCCGAGCATGGCGCGTACGATCTACGACGATCATCCCCGCTTCGAGAAGACCTACCTCACGCCCTATCGCGGCTACTACTTCACCGGAGACGGCTGCCGCCGTGACGAGGACGGCTACATGTGGATCACCGGCCGGGTGGATGACGTGATAAACGTCAGTGGTCACCGTATGGGGACAGCCGAGGTGGAGTCCGCCCTCGTGAACCACCCCGCCTGCGCCGAGGCCGCCGTCGTCGGGTTCCCGCATGAGATCAAGGGACAGGGCATCTTTGCCTATGTGGTGCTGTCCGAAGGCTGGGACGACGATGCAGAGCTCATCGGAGAGCTGCGGGGCGAGGTCCGCCACCGCATCGGTCCCATCGCCACCCCCGACCATATCATCGTGGCCAGGGGCCTGCCGAAGACCCGCTCGGGCAAGATCATGCGACGCATCCTCAGGAAGATCGCCGAGCGCAAGACCGACGAGCTCGGCGATACGAGCACCCTCGCCGACCCGGGCGTCGTCGACGCCCTCATCGAGGCACGCAGCGCACTACCGGACGAATGCGTGACGTTGCAGGGGTGCTGGGATTGAACCGGTTCAGTAGCTCTCGACGACAAGGCCGGGAATCCGTCCGAAATGTTTCGGGTCTCGGGTGAGAACGGGCAGAGAACGCGCCTTTGCGGTAATGCCTATCAGAAGATCCATGGTCGGAATGGGCGTCCCGGCGGTAATGAGCTCTGCGGCGGCCTCACCGTAGAGAACCGGGAACCCGGTGTCCGGGTACAGCACCGTGAGTCGCTGTAAGAGATGCTCGAAGCGCGCCTGCTCCTCTGCGGGTCGCGCCGCCAGGCGAACACCCGTCTCGAGCTCGCAGAGCGAAAAGAACGAGAGGTAAACCCGCGTATCACCGAGTGAGCGCAGGGTATCGGTGGCAGGACCTCTCGTCCCACGAGCAGTTTCGCGGAGCAGGTCCACGCACGCGCTGGTATCAAGTACCATAGCCGTCCGTTCGCTCGGCGGCGATAAGATCCCGCTCCCGCGAGGCCACAATCCGGTCGATGTCGTTGAGCATGTCCTCGCTGACGGAATACTCGTCGAGGTGCGCGAGGAGCGCGCTCGCGGTATTGCCGGCCGGACCGAGCGTATTCTTGATGACCGTGCTGAACGATTCGGAGCCTCGTCGCGCACGCGCGAGGATCTCGTACGCCTCAATATCGATGGTTATTGTCTTAACGGCCATGCCGATGCCCCCGGGAAAGTAAGTGTATGCTAAGTGTACTTAAACCCCGGCGGATCTGTCAACACTTGCTGATTCGTCGCTGAGCATTTCTTGACAAACGGCCGGACCCGGAGCACAATGACGGGTGTTGCATTATACTAACGAAAGTTCAAATGGTGGCACGGAAAGCTACCGCCCGACCGAAACGGTACTGAAGGCGTTTCGCATTCTCGAGTTTATCAGCGCCCATCGCTCTGTCAAGCCGGCGGACATCACCCGCTGTCTCGGGCTCTCTCGCACCAACGTGCATCGACTTCTCGCGACACTCATGCACATCGGCTACGTGACGAAGGATGCGGAGCGGGGTTACCGGCTGAGCTTCAAGGTCTTCAAGCTCGGGAGCCGGGTTCCCCTCAGCCGCGACCTGCGTGATGTCGCCCGTCCGGTGATGGCTGACCTCATGCACACCGCAAACGAAAACGTCTACCTCACCGTGCCCTACGGCCATATGGTCATCGCCATCGAAGAGGTGAAGAGCGCGAATCCGTTGTCTCTCAACCCGGACGTTACCTACTCCTACCCCATCCACGCCTGCGCCTCGGGAAAGAACTTTCTCTCGGCCATGGACGAGGACACGCGACGGCGCATCCTGCGCGAGAGCCCGCGGGAAAAACTGACCGACAACACGATTACCAGGACTGACGACATGGAGCGGGAGCTCGTGAGGGCGCGTGAGCAGGGCTACGCCACGGAGCTCGCCGAGTTCAGCGACGACCTCAACAGTTACGCCGCGCCGATCTTCGACTACCGCGGAAAGATGGTCGCCAACCTGTCGATCTCCGGGCCCTCGCTTCGCGCGACCAAAGAACGGCTCGACGGGCTCGTCGACGCACTCCGCGAGGCGGCCGACTCCATATCACAACAGCTCGGGAAGATGGATGATCACCAATGATCGAACCTCGCACAACCACCTAACGGGAGGCATCATGCCGGTTTTCGACGTTTCGGAGTACACAGAACGGATCAGGCGCACGAAGGAATCGATGCAGGAGCGCGGAGTCGACGTCCTCGTCGTCAGTCAGCCTGCAAACATGAACTACCTCACGGGCTACGACGGCTGGAGCTTCTACGTGCACCAGGCGGTCGTGGTCGCCCTCGATCAGGAAGAGCCAATGTGGCTGGGACGCGGGATGGACGCAAACGGCGCGCGGCTGACGACGTACCTCTCGGAGGACAACATCCGCGAGTACGCCGACGACTACGTGCAATCTCTCACCAAGCATCCCATGCACTTCATAGCCGACGTTCTCAAGGAAAAGGGCTGGGACAGGAAGCGGGTCGGCGTCGAGATGGACCAGTTCTACTTTACCCACCGCAACTACGTGGAGCTCGAGAAGTCGCTCCCGAATGCGACCTTCGTCGACGCCAATGCGCTGGTCAACTGGGTTCGCGTGGTGAAGTCCGAGGCGGAGATCACCTTCCTCCAGCGCGCAGGAAAGATCGCGGAGCGAGTGGTGGACACCGCGGTGCGCGAGATAAATGTCGGCGTGCGTGAGTGCGACGCTGCAGCGGAAATTGCCCGGGCCCAGTACCGCGGCACCGAGGAGTTCGCGGGGGACTACCCTGCCATCGTGCCGCTCATGATGGCCGGCGAGGCAACGAGCACCCCTCACCTCACCTGGACCGAACGTAAGTACGAGGCCGACGAGGCGGTGCTTCTCGAGCTCTCCGGTGTATACCGCCACTATCACGCTCCCATTGCCCGCACCATTTTCCTTGGGTCGGAACCTCCCAAACTCATGAGAGAGACCGCCGACGTAGTCCTCGAGGGACTGGAGAAGACACTCGAGTTCGTAAAGCCGGGCGTGACCGCGGAGCAGGTCGAAGAGGCCTGGCGCAAGGCCATCGCCCACTCGACCGTCGTCAAGGAATCGCGGCTCGGCTACTCGATCGGCGTCAACTATCCGCCCGACTGGGGCGAGCAGACTATCAGCCTCCGTCCCGGCGACAAGACCGTCATCACGGAGAACATGGTGCTGCATCTCATCCCCGGCATCTGGTACAAGGAAGTGGGCTTCGAAGTCGACGCGACGATCCGCATCACCCCGTCGGGTAACGAATCGCTCTACGAGTACCCGATCGAGCTGATAACCAAGTAGCCATGCAGTGGTCGGATCTCTCCCTCGCCCATGTCCTCGCCGCGGCAAAGCGCATCGCTCCGCTGGTGCGTCGCACGCCGCTCACCGAAACCCTGCCGCTCGCCGCCGAGGCGGGCGCCGCCGGGGTGTACCTCAAGCTCGAGTCCCTGCAGAACACCGGCGCATTCAAGGTGCGCGGCGCCTCAAACCGCATCCTGAGCCTCTCCGAGGAGGAGCGCGCACGCGGGGTCATCACCTTCTCCACCGGCAACCACGGCAAGGCGGTTTCCTACGTCGCCGGGCGCCTGGGGATCCCGGCGGTGGTCTGCGTGTCCGAGCACGTGCCGAAGTACCGCGTCGACAAGATCCGCGCTCTGGGCGCCGAAGTCGTCGTCAAAGGCGACTCCCAGGACGAGGCCGAGGTCGAGTACGAGCGGATCAAGAAAGAGCGGAACATGATTCCCGTTGTGCCCTTCGATGACCCCTATGTGGTCGCCGGACAGGGCACGATCGGCCTCGAGATGATGAGTGAGGAACCGGCGCTCGACGCCATTCTCGTGCCGCTCTCCGGCGGGGGCCTCCTCGCGGGCGTCGCGCTCGCGGCCAAGCTCATCAAGCCTGAGGTCAGGGTGATCGGCGTCTCCATCTCACAGTCGCCGGCCATGCTCCGCAGCCTCGAGGCCGGCCAGCCCGTCGCAGTCGAGGAGAAAGACACCCTCGCGGACTCCCTCCTCGGCGGCATCGGCGTGGAGAATCGCTATACCCTGCCCGTCATCGAGGAGTTCGTCGACGAACACATCGAAATCGACGAGCCGGAGATCGAGGCGGCAATGTACTACGCGTTATCCGAACACAGCCTCGTGATCGAGGGCGGTGCGGCGGTCGGCATTGCGGCTCTGCAGTCAGGCAAAGTGAAGGTTGAAGGCGAGCGCGCGGGCATCGTAGTGAGCGGATCGAGCGTCGAGCTCTCACAGTATCTCGCCGTCATGCAGAAATTCGTCTGAAGGAGAGTACAATGGTACGAGTCGTTCCCGAAAAGCAGCTTCTCGAGTATATCAAGCTGGATCTCGACGCGGTCGCGGAAATCGAGAAGGGCTTTGCCGAGCTGGACGCAGGCAAGGCCACGGTGCCGCCGATCATGATGATCCCCATCCCCCACCTCGAGGCCGAAGTCGACATCAAGGCCGCCTACATCGAGGGGCTGGACAGCCTCGCGGTGAAGGTTGCCTCCGGCTTCTTCATGAACCCGCAGAAGGGGCTCCCGTCGCAGAGCGGACAGATGCTCGTCATAAGCGCGCAGACAGGCTTCCTCCAGGCGGTACTCCTCGACAACGGGTACCTCACCCAGGTGCGCACCGGCGCTGCCGGCGCGGTGGCGGCGAAGTACCTCGCCCCGAAGTCAGCCGAGAACGTCGGGGTCATCGGCGCCGGCGTTCAGGCCCGCTTTCAGATGCGTGCCCTCGCCCTCGTGCGTGATATCAAGACCATCCGCACCTTCAGCCTCGATGACGACGACGTCCGCGACGCGTACGTTGAGGACATGAAGGAAGAGCTCGGCATCGAGGTGATCAAGGCCCGTTCGGCGGAGGAAGTCGTGAAAGAAAGCAGCGTCGTCGTCACGACCACGCCCTCGCGCAAACCCTTCCTCAAGGCCGAATGGCTCCACCCCGGGCTCCACCTCACGACCATGGGCTCCGATGCCGAGGAGAAGCAGGAAACCGAGGCCGACGTCCCCGCAAGCGTGGACATCCTCGCATGCGATCTCAAGTCCCAGAGCTTCCGCCTCGGAGAGCTCCGCTCCGCCCTCGCTGCCGGGACGGTACCCGAGGACGGCAACATCGTGGAAATCGGGAGCTTCTGCCGTGGCGCCCACCCCGGGCGCACCGACGAGAGACAGATCACTATGTGTGATCTCACCGGTGTCGGCGTGCAGGATACGATGATTGCAACGCGGGCGTATGCTATTGCGCAGGAGCGGGACCTCGGGACGCAGGTCGGCTAAGAGGTATCAAGCAGCCTGTTGGCCCGCCTCGGCCAGATCGGCCACCGCATAGGCCGGCACCCG
>CAYOFA010000105.1:1160-11093 GCA_964402885.1 uncultured Spirochaetaceae bacterium | reverse complement strand
TTCATATCCAACCTCCTTCCTTCCGATGCGATATCGGTGGTCTTGCCGGACCCGGCCAACGGCCGGGTCTAACGTTCTCACCTACCAATAAGCAGAAACTGTGCCAAAAGGTACGCCGATAAATCTCTTCATTACAATGTGATACAGGACGCCTTCCGTTCCGGCATCGCCCGCGAGTGCCCCTGTGGCAACAGGGAAACACCGCGGCCGAAATGACACATCAGACGTGTGTCATTAAGAAACACACCTGCCCGTCCGCTGCGGCATCGGTGTATCACTTCTTGTCATCCCGGCGGTGACGTACTAAGCTTGCCCGAGCATGGAACGACTCAGGCGCTCGGTAGCCGTGGCATCCGGGAAGGGCGGCGTCGGGAAATCGACGACGGCCCTCAACCTCGCTGTTCAGTACGCAAAGAGCGGGATGCGCGTGGCGCTCGCCGACCTGGACCCGCTGTCAAATCTGACTACCATCCTCGATGTGGCGAACACCCGGTTCGACTACAGCACCGAGGAGGTGCGCCGAAAAGGGCTCGATCTCTCGCGCTTCTCCTACCGCGTGTTCGATCGCCTCGATCTGCTGTTTCCGAGGCCGTCGGAGCGAAGTGAGGAGAGCATTGCGATGCGTACGCTGCTCTTCCGGCACCTGCGGCGACAGATCGAGGAGCGGTATGACATCGTGCTCCTCGATATGCCTGCGGGCATCGATCACGATGAAAACCTGGCCTTCCTGCCCCTCGTTGAGACCATCCTCGTGGTCGTACAGCCGGAACCGACCTCACACGTCTCCGCAGGCGGCTATATTCGTGCGGCCATCGACGTTGCGCCGCAGGCCTCGATTCTGCTGTGGCATAACAAGTACAACTCGCTGCAGGAAGGGTCCTTCGATCCGCGTGCGGTTATCAGAAACTACAATCGCTATGTCGGGCCGCAGCAGCGCATCGCCCGCTCGGAAGCCGCGCGGATCGTCGATATTGCCTTCGTACCCCACGATCCGTCGCTTGATCTGTTGCAGACACGCTTCTCCTTCGAGGCGACGCTCTACCACCGCATGCTCGGCATGCTCGAGATGATCGTGGAGGAGCTCACCCCGCCGATACGCACCGTCGACGGGCGCTACTCGCCGGCGCGAAACCTGCTGCGCACGCAACTCGTGCGGGACACCGCGCGCATCGATACCGGTAAGACGCTCGATCGTCTGGAGTCCTATCTCGGGGAGCTGCAGTCGAGGGGTATCGTCGCTGCCCGGGGCGAGAAAAAGGCAGCGGGCGTGGACGTTCTTACAGATGATGAACGCTCGGCGCTGCTCGAGTACCTGGAGTCGCTTGCTGCGGACCGTGTGCGTGCCGCCGCGGTGCACGCACGGGATCTCATCAACACGGTGCTCGATACCTGGGGGGAAGGATCGCGGGAGCATCAGGGCGCACGCGGCCGTGCCCTGGAGAAACGCATCATCGCCGCCCTCGGTGCGCTCTCTCGTGACAGGCGACGTGCGAGACCGGCCCTGCGAAATGCCGGAGGCTGCCTCCTCCTCTATGTGTCGGTCCACAAGCTGCTTGCCTCGGACCGCATCCGGGGCCTGCTTCGCTCCTTCGTGCCCGTGCGCCGGGATGATCAGGGAAAGCTCGTGCGGGACCGGTACCGGCAGATCCGGTCTCTCATCGAGCACGACGAGCAGTATCACCGCCGGTTTTTCGAGCTCGTGAAGCGGTTCTTCCCGATCGTGCTCGGCCAGCTGCGCAAGCTCATCGAGACGCAGCACCTGCAGCCGCTGGTGTTGCGCTCCAAAGCCGGGGCGGTGCACCGTACGGCGTACCTCAAGCTGCTGACGACCTGGATGCACGACACCGCAAACAGCGGCCTCGGTATCAGCGTCGGTATGGCACACACGACCGCAGCGCGCACCATACAGGACGGCGCCAAAGCGCTCGCGCAGAGCTTCGATTCCCCGCCACAGAGAGTTGGCGATGCGGACGATGATGGTCTATAATGAGCTCCAGCGGTCGCTGGGAGGGGATCGACTCGGATGCCACTTCAGCAGGAAATCGAGACCCAGTTAGGACATATCCGAAACTGGGGCGGCGTTTCCTTCAAGAAGAATATCCTCACCACCTTTCATCAGGTTCTCGACGACGATGAGATGCTCGTCGATCTGCTTGAGGGCTTCTATTCGGGCGATCATATCGCCGCCTCCGGATCGGGTGCGCCGGGGATCCTCTGCATCACCGACAGGCGCGTCCTCTTTCTGCTGAACGGCGGCACCGCAACAGCGGCCGACACGCTCACCTTCGACGAGATCACCGCCATCAGCGTTCGCCGCACCGACCAGAGCGCGAAGATCACCCTGCATCGCGGTGCGGGACAGAGCGTGCTCACCTCCACCAAACGCGGCGGGCAGGCCGACTCCTTCCTCGAGAGCGTGCGCGGGAGCATCGGCGATGATCTGGTGCACGTGGAGGATCTGCGTTCGGATTCGCGCGAGGAGCCCGGCCGCAAGAGCCCCGAGAAACTCACCAATCTGAACTTCCTGCACAAGGAAGCCCAGCGCATCATTCGCGCCATAAACGAGTACAAGCAGTTCAACAACGAGCCGGCCTTCCTGCAGCAGCTCATCGACGACCTTTTTCTCGTCTCTTATCGCTGCGTCGGAAGCTCGAAGACCGTCTCGGAGGAAACGCGGCTGTTCGTGCTCATGGTGCTCATGTACCTGCGGCAGCGCCTGGTAAGCGACCGGGACGTCATCGTCGACATATTCCGCTACGACGCCCTGCCGCTGCATCAGCGCCGAAGCATCCTCGAGTACTGGGACCTGTTTCACAACGAAATCAAGAAGATGAAGGGCGTGCCGAACACCCGCTCTCTGAAGTCGCTCTCGTATCTGAAGTCCTACGACAAGCGGGAGGACAGCTCCCACTTCGACAAGCTGGCTGCGGTGTTCTTCAGTTTCGCACAGGTGGCGATCAAGGCTGACGGTACGGTAAGCGAGGCAGAGTCCCGGCAGATCAAGAGTATCCGCAAGCTCATCTACGGCGAGCAGGCGGACGGGACATCGGCGGCGGAGGGACAGGCTGCGGCAAAGCAGGCCGTGACCGTCTCCGAGGAGCAGGCGGAAAGTCTCGAGGAGGTGATGGAGAAGATCAACAACCTCATCGGGATGAAGAAGGTGAAGGGGCAGATAGAGACCTTCGTCAATCTCATCAAGGTCCACAAGGAGCGTGAGCGCCGCGGGCTGCCGGTGACGCCCTTCTCCAAGCACGCAGTGTTCTACGGTCCCCCCGGCACCGGGAAGACCACGATCGCCCGCTATCTCGGGAAGGTCTACAAGTCGCTCGGACTCCTCGAGCAGGGCCATATGGTAGAGACCGACCGGGCCGGGCTCGTCGCGGGCTATGTGGGGCAGACTGCAATTCAGGTGGACGAGGTCGTGCAGCAGGCCCTCGACGGCGTGCTCTTCATCGATGAGGCCTATACGCTGAGCCCGCGTTCGGCCGGATCCGATTTCGGGCAGGAGGCCATCGACACCCTGCTCAAGCGGATGGAGGACTACCGCGACCGCCTCGTGGTCATCGTCGCCGGCTATCCCGACGAGATGCAGGATTTCATCAGCAGCAATCCCGGGCTTGAGTCGCGCTTCAGCCGCTATTTCTACTTCGATCACTACGCGCCGCAGGAGTTGCTGCAGATTTTCAACATTTTCGCGGAAAACTCTTCGTTCACCCTGACGCAGGGCGCAAAACGGGAGCTTCTGCGGCTCATTACCCACTTTTATCGTCGTCGGGACAAGAGCTTCGGCAACGGACGCTTCATCCGGAATCTCTTCGAGCGCATTGTGGAAAAACAGGCGAACCGTATTTCAAGTGTGACCCCGCTGACCGATAAAATACTATGTTCGATTACCAAGCACGATATTCCGCGGATGGAGGAGTTTGACCACTAACCATGAGCATCCGCTTTAAGATCGTCTCCGTCGTGCTTCCGTTGCTCGTCGCAACGTTGATTCTTGCCGGCGCTTCCTCCTATTTCGTTGCCGCGAACGGCATAACGAGAATCGCACGTGATTTTCTCCAGTTCAAGGCCGAGGAGCTCGAGTCATACGCCGAGGGGCAGTGGCTGATCCTCGAGGAGAATGACCTCACCGATCGGCAGGAGATGGTGGAGGCGACGAAAGTCGGCGTACAGAGTTTTGCGCGCGGGCTCATCCGAAGTGACACCGAGCTCATCTTCGCGGTGGACGACGCAGGCGAGGTTCGGATGGCAACCGACGATGTGCCGCTGACCGAAGAGGAGCGTGCCTCCCTCCTGGAAATGGATGCGGCGACGACGGGCGAGCTCTCGACCCTCAGCATCGGCGGCACGCAGCGGGTCGCGCAGGGGTTCTCCTTCGACCCCTACGGCTGGCGCGTCTTCCTCACCGAGGCGCGGGATACCTTCTTCCGGGATGTCGATCGTATCACCACGCAGACCATCTACATCGTCGCAGGCGCCAGTCTCCTCTCGGTGCTTCTCCTGCTGCTCTTCGCCCAGCAGCTCACACGCCCGCTCGTGAAGGTGCGAAACACCATGCGGGAGATCATCACCTCCAACGATCTCTCCGAGCGTGTCGCCGTGGAGTACCGCGATGAGACGGGCGAACTCGCCCACACCTTCAATGTCATGGTCGGCGAGCTCGAGAAGGCCTACAACCAGATCAAGGGCTACGCCTTCCAGGCGGTGCTGGCGCAGAAAAAAGAGGCGAAGATCCGCAACATTTTTCAGCGCTACGTACCGCAGGAGGTCATTGACCGTTATTTCGAGAATCCCGAATCGATGCTCGTCGGAGACAATCGCGTGGTCTCGGTTCTGTTCTCCGACATCCGCAGTTTCACGAGCATTTCCGAAGGCATGATGCCGGACGACCTCGTTAACTCTCTCAACGCCTACTTCTCGGTCATGGTCGATATCATCATGAATCACAACGGCGTGGTGGACAAATACATCGGTGACGCCATCATGGCCTTCTTCGGCGCGCCGGTGAAACACGAGGACGATGCGGTACAGTCGGTCATGGCCGGAATCGAGATGAGCGAGTCCCTCGACGATTTCAACCGCAAGCAGGTTGCCGCCGGAAAACCGGAGTTTCATATCGGGATCGGCATCAACTACGGCATCGTTACCGTCGGCAACATCGGAACCGAGCGGAAGATGGACTATACGGTAATCGGCGACATGGTGAACCTCGCCTCGCGCCTCGAGGGGCTGACCAAGACCTACAAGCAGGAGCTCATAATATCCGAAAGCCTGCAGAAGAAGGTGAAGGACCAGATTCCGTGTCGCCATATCGATCGTGTGGCGGTCAAGGGCAAGAAAACCGGGACGGACATCTTCACCGCAAAGAGATCGCTTACCACCGGTGAGCAGCAGGCCTGGAAGGTTCACCATCAGGGCGTCCGGTTGTACTTTGATCGGCAGTTCGGCAAAGCCGAGGAGGCGTTCCGCGAGGTGCTGCGAATGCTGCCCGGCGATCATATCGCCGAAATGATGGCTGACCGGTGCTCGCGCTACCGCGGCGCTCCGCCGCCGGAGAACTGGACCGGCATAGAGGTAATGACGTCGAAGTGAGAGGTGCACGGTTCGTCTCCAGCGGAACGCCGTCTCTGTTCACGGTGCTGCTCGCCGCAGCGCTGCTGTTTGGTGCGTCCGGACTCTGTACGCCTCGCCTTCAGGCGCAGACGGCGGGGACGGCGACCGATGTGACGCAGACGGCGGGGACGGCGAGAGAGGAGGCGCAGGCGGCGTTCTCCGGGGTGCGAATCTACGTGGTGCCCCTGCTGCAGGTGGGGCCGGCACCGGACCTCTCGGCCATCGGCCGGGACCTCACCGAGCTGCTCAGCGAGAGTCTTTACACGGAGTTCTCCGACGCCGGATTCGAAATCGTGGTCGGAGATCCGATCCCGGCGTCGGAACAAACGACCGCGCCCGGCCGCGTCGCGTCCGCGGTTGTGGAGGCGGCACGGGCGGCGGAGACGGATTTTGCGGCATTCGGGTTCGCGGGCTTTCCCTCAGGCAGGGTTACCGTCAATGCGCGCGTCTACGACACCGGCTCGGGGGCGCTCGTGTCCGCCGCTGCGGGCTTCGGGCGAAGCGACCTCGCGGTGTTCAACGTCACGCGACGCTTGTTTCAGGACCTCCGAACGGGCCTTGCGCGCGCGGTCGACCGCGGTGGCGATGGCCAGGTGGTCGATGTCGCCGGCGACCAACCGGTGTCTGATCCTCTGCTGCTCTCATCTTCGCAGGAGGGGATGCACGTCTCCCTCGGTGAGAACCTTCGGGTCGGACGCATAACCGACGGGACGGTCCGTCTCCCGTATCTTCCGTTCCGGCCGGGCGACACCGTTGAAGTGCGCAAGCGGAAATCCGGGTACTACGAGGACCGGGAGGAAATTCTGGTGCGCTCGGGCGGTAACGAGATAGCCCTGAGGCCGATGGAACCCGAAACCAGGTTTGCGACCACGCTGACCTACACGACCGGGCAGCTGATGGGGCTCGGTGTGGGGGTGCGAGGCTACCTGCGTCCCGATTGGAGCTTCGTAGCGGCCGAGACCTACGGATACGCACAGAGTACGAACCCCGGCGCGACGCCGGTCGCGTATCACCAGGATTTTCGTCTGCTCCTCGGGCGCTACCTGGCGTTCCCCCGCACCTCGGTGTTTCGCATGGGAGTTCAGACGGGAGTCGGAACCAGCCTGACGTTTTTCTCCTCTCCGGACTCCGAGACGTATCGCGACACCTATCTCGAGCTCTTCGCGCTGTGGCTCGAGTTGAACTTCTCAGACGTCGCGTTCTTTCTGAGTAGCGCTGCGCGGTGGTCTACCGGGCGTGAGAACGGCCTGCTGGATCAGGGGATGCTCGACGCGGGAGATTTCGGGCCGTTTCTGACTCTCGGGACGCTCGTGAAGTGGCAGAGGTAAGGCGGCCGAATTGATGCTGGTACAGGTGATGGGCAGAAAGCTTGCACTTCTCACCGCCGTCGGGATCGTCCTGCTGACGGTCGCGGCGCCGCGGCTGCACGCACAGGAGGCGGCGCGGCGCATCGCCGTGTTCTTCGACGTCGGAGAGAACATCACCGAGGATGCCGCACGGACACGCTTTCTCTACGAGTCTCTGCTGGTTGCCCTGCATCGCGAGAATCCCGCCACGGAGTTTCTCACTCCGACGGCGGCCGCCGTGGCGGACGAAGCGTCCGCTGCCGGCGGGTTGAGTCCGGCGGACGCCGACGCGCAGCGCTCGGTCCTGGCGCGAAACGGCGGGGCGGACGCATGGATCCTCGTCTCCGTCGAACGCACCGGGGACGGGAACCGCTTCGGCGTGAGCATTCGCTCGATATTTCTCTACAGCGGCGAGACCGTACTCGATCTGTTTTACGAGGCGCCGGTCACCGAAAGCGAGAGAAGTCTCGCGCTGCGTCTGTGGAATCGCGGTGCGCGGGCGGTGGCGGAGGCATACTCGACGGTCTCCGCCGAGTCGACGGTCATCATCCGTGGTGCTCCGGGAAGCGAAATCGTGGGCCTGACCGGTACCCCGATTCGCCTGCAGTCACAGGAGTTGCGGGTCGTCCTCGAACAACCGCGCGTCTATGAGTTCGAAACGCAGTCCGACCTCCATTACCCTCAGCGCGTGGACTTCTTTCTCGGTGGCAGGGAGACTGAGATCATCCTCAACCAGGACGAACGCTCACGCTTCCTGCTGAGTGCCTACGGACAGGAGTTTGCCTACTTCGGCCTCGACCTCTCGTACATGATAGCCCCGCCGTACGCGTTCCTGCGCGGCGGGTTCTACACCTACGGCCTCGGCATCGTGCCCTTCGCGGACAGCGAAGCGAATGAGAACGAGGAGGGGGATCCCCAACTGACCGTCTCGCGGCCGCTGACGAATTTTCGGCTGCTGTTCGGCACATACTGGAACAGGCCTCACGGAGCGCTTCGAGCTTACACCGCGGCCGGCCCGCTGGTCAGGGTGATGACCTCCTCGGGGTTCACGGGGCTCGAGCCCATCGCGCCGTGGGGACTCGAGTTCGTGAACGGCATCGAGTTTTTCCCCGAGCGAAAGCTCCGGGTTTTCTTCGAGCATACGCCAACCGTGGCCTTCGCCGCCGAGCGTGATTTCCTCAGGGCTCAGTTCTACGAGTATTCGGGCCCCGAGCCCATTTTCTTCGACGACGACAAAGGGTACCTTGATCTGCTCTCAGTGCGCCTGGGGGTGCGGGTCCAATGGTAGCGCGCAGCGGCTGCGGAACCTCGGCCGCCGCCACTGCAGCGGTCGCCGCCGCTGCGGCGCTGGGCATTTTTTCGCTACTGCTCGCCGGGTGCAGGATGCCCCCGTTCGACGAAGACCTCTCGCTTGCCGTGCACACGATGTCTCAGCTCGATCACGCGTACACGATCGGCCCGGTGGAGGTCTGCGACCTCGATCCTGAGTCGGAGTTTCTGTTCATGCCGGGAAAGTTCCCGAACACCTCCTTCCCGGGAAAAGTGATCGATGACGGCCTGGTGGTGGAAACTCGACGGGAGGAAACGATCTACGTCCACGTTTCCGAAGAGCCGGGCGAGGACTACTACGTAATCGAGGAGAACGCGAACAATCCGCTGTGGCGCTTCTATCCGCGCCCGCCGGGCGACCGGACAGAGGTGTTCAGCCGGTATGTGGAGACGGTGGTCGCAGCGAGCGGTAGTGACAACATCTACGCCCTGAGCGTCTATCCCGACCGGCAGTTCAGCGGGGACAGCATCTTTACCGACCAGTACGACGCCGGCACTGCGGACTTCAATACGGGGGGAACATACCCGTACGCGTACGACGCCACCGGATGGTTCGGCGCCAATGAGACGTATATCGGGGCGAGCGTGTATCCGGCACCGACGGCGGGGGACGACCTGTTCGTGATGCTCACCTACGACGACGTGGCCGGCCAGTTCCATGAGTACGAAGAGCCCGTCAACCAGGACGGACTGGTCAATATTCCCACGCAGTTCAATACCGTACCGATCGGCGCAGTCGATCCACCCGAGACCGTCTTCTACTACCATCACCCGCCCTCGGGTCGCAGTTACATGAGCTACTCTGCGGGCGGTAGTTTCGAGAACTGGATTTTCGACGCGCCGGCAGGCGCCACGGAGTACACCCCGCTGGATGTGTCCGGGCGTATCGTTCGCGTGCTCTCCACCGGAGAGCTCCTGGTCAGGCGCGACCGGACCATGAGCCTGTACGGCCCGACCGGCGAGGGCAGGGGATCATTTGCCGTCGGGGATCTGCGGCTCGCGTTCGAGTACTACAACGGCGAGAAGTCGCGCTACGAGACCGTGTTTACCTACGTCTACTTCGAAAACCGGGAAACCGGCGACTGCGACACGACCGCCTACGCGCGGGTCTACACCATTCCCACCGCAAAGCTCGACACGCTCGACTGAGCGGGCGGCTGGTCGCTGCCGGTCGCCGCGCCGCGCCGCCAGCCGCCGCCGGCCGCCGCCGCCGGCCGCCACGTCAACTGCTCTCGCGGATGAGAACCTCGAGCTCGTCGAGAAAGGCAGTCATGTTCGGATCGCTCGTATTCTGTCTCTGCTCGGCGAGGTAGGCGAGCTTACGCTCTGTCGTCTCGTAGGCGGAGAGCTCGTAGACGATATCAACGGTGTCGAGGAGCGCCGTCTCGCGACCTGCTTCCTCGAAGGCACGGTCGTAGGCCTTTATGCGATCGCGGATCCCGGGGAGCGCTTCGCGGACTGGCCTCGAAGCGAGGAACGAGTCGAAGAGAAGCTTCGTCTGCAGCCGGGCGGCGTCCGTTCCTGAGTCGAGGATATCATCCTCGCGGTTTGCGTAGGCCAGATAGGAGCGGCGAAGCGCCTGGTAGTCCTCTTCGACTTCGCGCAGTTGCTCGATCTCGTCTGCCAGCTCGGGAGTGAGCGC
>CAYOFA010000105.1:0-1060 GCA_964402885.1 uncultured Spirochaetaceae bacterium | reverse complement strand
GTGCGAAGCTCCTCTACGCGGGTCTGTAGCTCCGCGTTGCGGGTGCGCAGGGAGACCAGCTGCTCCTGCCGCTCACCGGAGCCCGCTTCGAGCTCCTGGTTTTCGGCTTCGAGCTCGGCAATATCGGTCTGCAGACCGTCGATCCGCTCCTGCAGTTCGCCGGTTGCCTGTGCCATGGTGGAGCGAACGGCTTCGGGGAGCTGTGTCATCTGGCGGCTGCGCGGGTACTGCGCTGCCGCCTGGAGATAGGTGTCGACGGCCTCCTGGTAGTTGCCGGCTTCACGGGCCTGCTCGGCGGCCGTGAAGAGCGGCGCAGCCGCCTGCGATTGTTCGTCGGTGGTTCGGGCCTCCGACAGTGCCACGGCCGACTGACGAATCCGGGAGATGACCTCCTCGGCGGGAGCGGCGTCCTGCGGGAGCAGGGCGATGGCCTCACGGTAGGAGGCGAGGGCTGCGCCGTAGTCGGCCGCCGCGAAGGATGCGTCTGCCTCGGAGATGGCAACTTCAGCTGCTTCCGACCGCTCGATCTGGTTCTCACGCAGGTCGGCTATCACGTCCCGCTGCCTGGAGACGAAGTACTGGTGACCCTCGGCTACCGCGGGAATGAGGTTGAGTGCTTCGTTGTACAGGGCTTCCGCCTGTTCGACATTGCCCGCCTCGAAGGCGGCATTCCCCTCGTTGACCAGCCGCGTGGCCTCCTGAACGGTACGCGACTGTGCGATAAGGGCGTCGGTATCGGTCGATCGGGCGGTGCGCTGCTCCTCCACGAGCTGTTCGAGGGAAGAGAGGATAAAGAGCTCGGCGTCGCGGCGCTGCGCGACGGCCGGGAGTGCTGCGACCGAGTCCTCGGAGAGATAGCTTCGAAGCTGCTCGATGGTGCCGAGAGCCTCTCCGTAGGCATTCTCCCGGATCTCGCTCCGTATCTCGTTGTAGTAGCCCACGATCTGATTGGCCGCCTGTTGTTCCCGCTCGCGGCGGTCGGAGAGCTCGCTGAGCTCCGCCTGAGCGTCGGTCAGCTGCTCCTGTGAAGCGCTGAGCTGCTGCTCGAACTCGCTGCGCA
>CAYOFA010000104.1:5823-11204 GCA_964402885.1 uncultured Spirochaetaceae bacterium | reverse complement strand
GCCGTTGCCGAGATCCAGAAGATGTCCAAGGTCATCAAGGACAAGGAAGAGATTGCCCAGGTTGCGGCCATCTCGGCGAACAACGACAAGGAAATCGGCGAGGAGATCGCCGGTGCGATGGAGAAGGTCGGCAAGGACGGTGTGATCACCGTTGAAGAGTCCAAGACCATCGAGACAACCACCGAGTTCGTCGAAGGCATGCAGTTCGATCGCGGTTTCGTGTCCCCGTACTTCGCGACGAACAAGGACAACATGACCGCGGTCCTCGAGAATCCCTACATTCTCATCCACGACAAGAAGATTTCCAGCATGAAGGACCTCCTGCCGATCCTCGAGAAGGTCGCGCAGCAGTCCAAGCCCATCCTCATCATTGCCGAGGACATCGAGGGCGAGGCCCTGGCAACCCTGGTCGTGAACTCCATCCGCGGCACGCTCAACGCCGTCGCCGTCAAGGCGCCGGGCTTCGGTGATCGCCGCAAGGCCATGCTCGAGGACATCGCGATCCTCACCGGCGGACAGGTCATCTCCGAGGAGCTCGGACTCAAGCTCGAGACCGCCGACATCAGCCAGCTCGGACAGGCACAGTCGGTCAAGGTCGACAAAGAGAACACCACCGTCATCAACGGCTCCGGCAAGCAGGAAGACATCAAGGACCGGATTGCGCAGATCAAGGCGCAGATCGAGGAGACCACCTCCGACTACGACCGCGAGAAACTGCAGGAGCGCCTGGCGAAGCTCGCAGGCGGTGTGGCCGTCATCAACGTCGGCGCCCCGACCGAGGTCGAGCTCAAGGAAAAGAAGCACCGCGTAGAGGACGCCCTGTCGGCGACCCGCGCAGCCATCGAAGAGGGAATCATCCCCGGCGGTGGTCTGGTGCTCGTTCAGGCGGTGAACGCACTCGAGAAAGAGAACGTCGAAGACTGGCCCGAGGATGAGAAGGTAGGCTTCCGCATCGTGAAGCGCTCCCTCGAAGAGCCCATCCGCCAGATTGCGATCAACGCGGGGCTCGACGGCTCCATCGTTGCCGACCGGGCGAAGGGCGAGAAGGCCGGAATCGGCTTCGACGCTGCAAGCATGAGCTGGGTGGACCTGGTCAAGGAAGGAATCATCGACCCGGCCAAGGTCACGCGCAGCGCACTTCAGAATGCAGGTTCGATCTCCGGACTGCTTCTCACCACCGAAGCTGCCATTACCGACATTCCCGAGAAGGAAGGCGAAGGTGCCGGAGCAGGCGCCGGAGGCGGAATGGGCGGCATGGGTGGCATGGGCGGCATGATGTAACGCCCGTCACACATACGTGCACGAAAGGGAAGCCTTCGGGCTTCCCTTTTTGTTAGCGGCGCCGGCCGGGGGTCGGCGCCGTCGGGACGGCAAACGATGAAACGAGAAGACTTCGTATTCACCATCGGCTATCAGGGCTCGATTGCCGTGGTCAACGCTACGGCCCGAAAGAAGTATGCAAAGCTCTCAACCCTCGAGCTCGCCGAGAAGGGCCTCTACAGCCAGGCCTTCCGCTCCGCGGTGTATTCCGGAGACGATCAGGAGATGCAGGAGCTCATCGAGTACTTCAGGGCACACACCACTCTGCCGGCGGACTCGCCGGAGGCGCTCAAGCGGCTATTCGGTGTCTTTACGGTGCCCGAGGGCATCGAGAAGACCATGGCGGTGTAGGCCGCGGTTGACTGCGGAAATCGTTCTGTGATAGCGTTTCGCCACTATCACCATACAAAGGGAAGTTATCTGACATGAGCACAATTCTGGGTAGTCTACCTATTCTCATGGGCGCGCCTGCCGGCGGCGGCGGAGCCCCTCAGGGCGGCCCGGCCTCCATTCTGCCTACCCTCATCACCTTCGGTCTTGTTTTTCTCATTTTCTATTTTCTCATCATCCGGCCTCAGAACAAGAAGCAGAAAGAGACCAAGGCGATGCTTGCGTCGCTCGGCAAGGGCGATCGGGTCGTAACCATCGGCGGAATTCGCGGCGTTATTCAGTCGCTGAAGGAAGACGCAGTCGTACTCAAGGTTGACAACAACACATCGCTTGAGTTCTCCAAGACCGCTATCTCCAACGTTCTCGAGAAGAAAGCCTCCTCCAAGAAGAAGAAGTTCGAGGAGAAAGCCATCGAGGCAGAGGCCGACGACGAGTCCGAAAGCGACGACGAGTAAGCGCGACGGCGCCACACACCTCATTACCGTGGAGTTCACCGAATGACCAAACGTCTTCGTTTTCTCATTATCCTGGCTGTTATCGTCATAAGTGGAGTATTCCTCTATCCGACGGTCAACTGGTATTTCTTCATCCCCGAAGAGGACAAGGAGCTTGCGCAGAGCTCCCGCGGCCAGCTCCGCGACTACGCGCGCAGCGAGGCCCGACAGGCCATAGACGAGCTGCAGGATCTGGCAGCGGCGGGCGAAGGCGCCCCGCTTCCGCAGGAGTACTCCTACCTCACCGAGGTTGCGCGGCAGAATTATCGGCTCGACGAGCGCGAGGTGCCCGACACCTGGACCGCGGAGTCGGTCCTTGCCGCCTTCCGCAGCGAACAGGAGGCCTTTGACGCCATCGAGGATCATTACCGGGATGAGATCCAGGAGCTCAAGGATATG
The DNA here is from genome assembly GCA_964402885.1 of uncultured Spirochaetaceae bacterium. Classification (GTDB taxonomy): domain Bacteria; phylum Spirochaetota; class Spirochaetia; order DSM-27196; family PWMO01; genus JAAAOH01. The sequence goes on along the minus strand of CAYOFA010000104.1, from coordinate 8,601 downwards.
CGCTCGCGGATCATCATGCTTGGTCTCGATCTCTCCGGCGGTGTCAATGTCATTCTCGAGGCGGACGAAGAAAGCCTTGCCGAGCGGCTCGGAGAGCAGCCGACCACCACGGAGGTCGACGAGGCAGTCGACCTTGCAATGGAAATCCTCACCAACCGCATCGACCGGTTCGGGATCACCGAGCCGCAGATCCGGGAGATGGAGGACAACCGCATCTCAGTGGAGATCCCCGGCGACAATGATCGCGAGCGGGTCAATTCCTTTCTCATGGGGAAGGGTAGTCTCAACTTCCACATCGTGGACGACGAGGCCACCGAGCGGCTGATTCAGCTGCAGCAGGAGAACCCGGGCTGGGATCCGGAAGTCGACGGCGTACCCGACTGGATTCCGGCGGGCTCGGAGGTCGTTCCTTACGTTACCCAGGATGAGTACGGCCTCGACCAGTTCATCCGTTACATCGTCATACGGTCCGACGTGCAGGAACACGGCCTTCCGGGACAACACATTACCGAGGCACAGTTCGCGCGTGATCCCATCTCCAACCAGCCCGTGGTCAACTTCGTTCTCGACCGTGAAGGGGGCGACCAGTTCTCCCGGCTCACGAGGGACAACGTCGGCGGCAGTCTTGCCATCGTCATGGACGACCGGGTACGGGCGTACGCCCGCATTCAGGAGGAGATCCCCACGGGCCAGGTGCGAATCAGCGGCTTCAACCAGTCCGAGGCCGAGGACATTGCCACGGTGCTTCGCACGGCGGCGCTGCCGATCGACCTCAACATCATCAACCAGCAGTCCGTGGGCGCGCAACTCGGTGAGCAGGCGATTCAGGCGGGGCTCAGGGCCATCGCGCTCGGCTTCGTGCTGGTCATCGTGTTCATGGCCGCTTACTACAAGGGAGCAGGCCTGCTGGCAGACCTCATCCTCCTGCTCAACCTGTTCTTCATCACGGCCATTCTCTCGGTCTTCAACCTGACCCTTACTCTGACGAGTATTGCAGGTATTATCCTGACCGTCGGTATGGCGGTTGATGCCAACGTCATCATCTTCGAGCGAATCAAGGAAGAGTATCGTCTGGGCAAGAGCCCGCGTGCATCGGTCGATGCCGGCTTCCAGAAGGCATTCTGGACGATCATGGACGCAAACGTAACGACCTTCATCGCGGCGATCTTCCTCTCGCAGCTCGGCACCGGGCCTATTCAGGGCTTCGCCGTTACCCTCGCCGTCGGTATCATCTCCTCCATGTTCACGGCGCTCGTTGTCTCCCGGCTCATCTTTGACGTCTCGACGGAGCAGTTCCGCCGCTCCAAGCTCAGCATCGGCTGGGGGGTTCGATGAAAAACACAATTCAGTTCACTCGCATTCGATACATCATGATCGCGCTGTCTGCTCTGGTGATCGCCGCGGGAATCACCGCGACGGTCATGCAGGACGGATTCAACCTCGGCATCGATTTCGAGGCCGGTCTGCGACAACGGGTCGAGATCGGGGGCTCGGGCGACGTCGAGGTCAACACGGTTCGAGACGCGCTTTCCGGGATCGAGGGGGCGCAGGTTCAGCGGGTCGGCCAGCCCGAGGACAATCAGTTCAGCATTCGTGTGCGGGATCCGGGCAATGTGGATGACTTCAGCCGCGTGATGTCCGACGAAATCGTGGCGACTCTCGGCGATGAGTTCGGTGAGACGAATATCCTCGTGCTCGAGACCTCCTACGTCGGACCCCGGTTCTCTCAGGACCTTGCCGCCCAGGCAATCTGGCTGACCACGCTCGCGCTGCTGCTCATCCTCGCCTACATCTGGTTCCGGTTCCGGCTCGGCTACGCGACGTCGGCCATCGTGACGTTGCTGCATGACGTCGCGGTGATGCTCGGGTTCATCGGTGCCATGCAGATCGAGGTGTCGACGGCGACGATCGCGGCGGTGCTTACGATCATCGGGTACTCGCTGAACGACACTATCGTCATCTTCGACCGTATCCGCGAGAACGAGAGCATCCTCAGAGAGTCTCCTTTCGAGACCATCGTGAACACGAGTATCACGCAGTCGCTGAGCCGAACGCTGATCACCTCGCTCACGACCATGCTCGCGGTGCTCGCGATCTTCCTCTTCGCGACCGGGCAGATCCGCGATTTCGCGCTGAACCTGATGGTCGGTATCGTGGTCGGTACCTACTCGTCGATCTTTATCGCTTCGCCCATGCTTCTCGCGTGGCGAACCCGGGCCATCGCCCGTCGCCGCAAGAAGGAGCTCTCGAAGTACGGCGGCCGCGCCGCCCCCGCGGAGACCCCGAAGCGGGAGGCGCTCTCCCCCGCCGACGAGAAGGGCAAGCAGGCTGAACCCGCCGCAGTCGGTGTCGATGCCGATGCCGTCAAGAAGGAAGTGGCAAAGAAGCGTCAGACCACCGGCGCCGGCAGGAACGTGCCGCGCTCGAAGCGCAAGAAGAAGAAATAGCCGGCGCGGCCTCGCCCGGGGGGCGGAGCATCGGACGCTCCGGTCCGCGGCCACCCGACGCCGATCGACAGTTACGCAATCAGGGCGCCCTCGAGTGGGGCGCCTTTTCTGTCGGAAGTCTATTCCGGGAGATACTCTGCCAGGTAGCGGTAGCGGTCACCGCCCCTGACGGCCCGGCGGCAGCCTGACGGTGCACCTTGGCGGCGTGAGGCAGGCGGGGTTATACTGGAGACGTCATGGCGACGAAAGTGTCTGTGTCCGCATCCACCGAACGAGAGCTTCTCACCGCGCAGGATTTCCTGGACTGGCTCGAGCCGGGCCGCAGGGCGGA
>CAYOFA010000104.1:1866-5723 GCA_964402885.1 uncultured Spirochaetaceae bacterium | reverse complement strand
TACTGGGTCCTCGACCCCGAGACCCTGGCCCACCGCTTCTACCGCCTCGAAGGCGAGGAGCTCGTTGAGTACGCCGCCGGTGCGGACCGCATAGACTCGGAGGTCGTCGGCGGGTTTTTCGTCATGAGGTCGTGGCTCGATCCTGCCGCGCTGCCGAAGCTCGATGAGGCGCTGGGGGCGTTGCCGGAATAGCGCCGCCGAGGAGCCGCGGTCTCCGGATGGACGGCGGGCAGCGCGGCGCCGGCCGGGAGCCGGGGGCGCAGGTGAAGCTACACCCGCAACCGCACCGCAGTTTGCCGGTAGTGGATCTCCTCCCGGTCGAAATCGAGCTTGATCGCCCAGGCCTGCATTGTCTTCGCGCCAATGATCACATCTTCAGAGCACTCGTCGAAGACGATGAACTCATCGGAGAAGCGAGCCTCTGAGTCGTCGAAGCGGAACTCCAGACCCACGCGATACAGTGCCTGGACAGTGTCCCCCGGCCTCGCAGTCTCGAAGACGTAGTTCTCCGGGTCCGGGATTGGCTCGAGTCCTGAAATGGTTTCGGCAAGCTTCCGCCGGATGATCGAGTAGCTTGCACCCGAATCGAACAGTGCCCGCCGCCTGGCATTGCCCTTCGACCCCACAAGCAGGATGTCTTTTTCGAGAATACTCACAGTAGCCTCCTGCCTGGGGATACTGGGTATTTTGAGATGGTGCTTCACTGAAAGCCTCCAAACGCGGCAGAAGTTGTGGGCGCGTTCACGTTCCGCACGGCAATACTGAAGATTATATCATAACCGCACAGCGGGAGGGGCCCCCGCTGCTCCGTCTCGCTGGGTCGAGTTTGACCGAGGGGCCCGAGGGGTCACGAAAACCGGTGGAATCCGAGGTATCAAGAAGCGTGTTGTTCAGATTGGGCTAAGTCACTACTCGTCGAGAAAATCGGAGCGAAAAGGGTGAGATGCCGAATCCGCGGCATCGGGGCCATAGCTACAGCGGTACCCGACAACGACTTAGCATGGACTGGACCAACACGGTTCTATATACCCCAGAAGCGATCAAGGTTAACGCCGGAAGAGCTCCTGGAGCTCCTGAATGCGTTGCCGCTCCGCGGAAGTGCCGGGTGCCGTTGCTACCCACCCCGCGAGGACACGAGGGACACGGAGGGTGCGCCGCCGCAGGCTGCGCGAGTCGACCACCCGGCCACGGCGGAGTGGGCGGGTGGTCGACCGAAGCCCGCAGTGGCCCGACCCCGCCCACCCCGCGAACGGCGAACCGGCGCACCGGCCGGGCGGCCGCTCGCCCCCACCGTGCGCCGGCCGTCATTCGCGGTTTCGGGTGATGCTGGTGAGATTGCCGGCGCGCCGACATGTAACGGTGCCCGGCGACACGGCTCCGGCGCACCCCTCCGCGTCTGCGGCGGCCCGCGCCCGGGGCGCACCCGTCGCGCGACCTTCGAGCTTGCTCGGGGAGCGCCGGACGGGTGTGTCCCGAGGCAGGGGCCGTAGCCCGGAAGTACGGGTGCGCCGGAGGCGGGGCCTGCCGCCGGCGGGGACGTGCCCTATGCCTCCGCCGGCTCTCCCCGCAGGCCGATATCGTCTGCGACTTCGCGCATGCCCATGATGGTGTCCTCGATGATGGTGTTGAGGTCCTCGCCAAGCATCTCCGCGCCCTTCTCGATGATGGAGCGGTCGACGCCGGCGGCGAAGGCCTTCTGGTTCCACTTTTTCTTGACGGACTTGGGCTTCATGTCGAGGACGCTTTTCGAGGGGCGCATGATGGCGGTGGCGTTGACGAGGCCGGTGAGCTCATCGATGGTGTAGAGCACTTTCTCCATCTCGTGCTCGGGCTCGACGTCGGTGACGAGGCCCCAGCCGTGGCTGAGAACGGCGCGGATCCAGTCCTCGGGCCAGTCGGCCTGCTCCAGCGCTTCGCGGGTTTTCGCGCAGTGCTCCTCGGGGTGCTTCTCCCAGTCGAGGTCGTGCACGAGGCCGATGATGCCCCACTTCTCCTCGTCGTAGCCGCGCTTTCGGGCCATGTAGCGCATGACGCCCTCGACGGCGAGTCCGTGGGCGACGAGGTTCTCGTTCTGTTGCCAGGAGCGAAGAAGCTCGAGGGCCTCCTCGCGGGTTGGTGTGTGTGCCATGCTGCGGTCCTCCTTTCGAGTGGTCGGGTGACCGCGGGAAGTATACTCGTCCGGGGGAGGGGAGGGCAAACCCCGGGGCGGGGCCGGATGACGGCGCGGCGCGGCGCGGCGCGGGCGGTGGGCCGGGGGCGGGGGTTGCGAACCCCGGGCTCCTCCGTCCCCGGTGGCTGGCGCGATCCCGGGCCGCGCAACGCGAACCCAGGCGGCGCAACGCGAACCCCCGGTCGCCTCCGTCTTCACCGGTCCCCCGGTTCCTCCGTCCCCGGCGGGCGCGCCCTCGGCGGCCGCGGCGAACGCGGTCCTCCGTCCCCGGCGGGCGCGTCCTCGGCGGCCGCGGCGAACGCGGTCCTCCGTCCCCGGCGGGCGGGGTCCTCCGTCCCCGGCGGGCGCGGCGAACGCGGTCCTCCGTCCCCGCGTGCCTTTGTGTTGCCGGCGTTTTTCGCTATACTCGGCGCGTAATGAAGGGATTAGGCGATACGCTGAAACGGAAGAAAGGCTTCATCTGTGACATGGATGGGGTCATCTATCACGGGAATCGGTTGCTGCCCGGGGCCGGAAAGTTCGTGGAGTGGCTCAAGACGACGGAGATGCGCTTTCTGTTTCTGACCAACTCGAGCGAGCGCTCGCCGCGGGAGCTGCAGCAGAAGTTGTCGCGCATGGGCATCGAAGTGCCGATCGAGCACTTCTACACGAGCGCGCTTGCCACGGCGGGGTTCCTGGCGTCACAATCGCCGGGCGGGACGGCCTACGTCATCGGGGAGGCGGGGCTGATCAACGCCCTCTACGAAGTGGGGTTCACCATGAACGACGTGAATCCCGACTACGTGGTCTTCGGTGAGAGTCAGTCCTACAGCTTCGAGAAGGTGGAGAAAGCGGTGAATCTCATCGCGAAGGGCGCGAAGCTGGTGGCAACGAATCCGGACCTCACGGGCCCGGGCGAGCACGGGATCGTTCCCGCCTGCGGAGCGCTCGTTGCCCCGATCAGGCTTGCGACCGGTCACGAGCCCTACTTCGTGGGTAAGCCCAATCCACTCATGATGCGGCAGGCGCTGAAGCGGCTCGAGTGCCGCAGAGAGGAGACCTTCATCGTGGGTGACCGAATGGATACCGACATCGTTGCCGGCATTGAGGCGGAGATTGACACGATTCTCCTGTTGAGCGGCGTGACCTCGCGGGATGAGCTCAACGGGTACGCCTACCAGCCGCGCTTCGTGCTCGACGGTATCGGCGACATTCCGAAGGCGGCATCGTGATGCTTCACTATCAGGAGATGGGCGAGGGCACACCGCTGGTCATTCTTCACGGGCTCTTCGGCTCGGGCGACAACTGGCGGAGTCTGGCCAAAGATTTCTCGGGGCAGGCGAGGGTGATTCTGGTCGATATGCCCAACCACGGCTCCTCGCCCCACACCGACGACATGCACTACGAGGCGATGGCGGGCGCGGTGCGCGAGCTCATCGAGGAGCTCGGGCTCGATCCGGTCGTACTCCTCGGCCACTCGATGGGCGGGAAGGTGGCGATGGCCCTGGCGCTTTCCTCGCCGGAGCTCGTTCGAGGACTGGTGGTTGCAGACATCGCCCCGCGCACCTACAGCCCCCGGCACCACGAGATCATCAAGGCGATGCAGGAGGTGGCCGGCGCTGCGCCGCAGTCGCGCCGGGAGGCCGACGGGATCCTTGCGGCGCGCATACCGAGCACGGCGGTGCGATCCTTCCTCCTGAAGAGCCTC
>CAYOFA010000104.1:0-1766 GCA_964402885.1 uncultured Spirochaetaceae bacterium | reverse complement strand
GCCGGCATCCCGAGGTGTGTCGTAGCCCCCGACAGCTTCGACTGGCAGGGGGTGGCCTCCCCCCGGCGCTCCCTTCAGTCGACCATCATCTACGAAACACACGTGAAGGGATTTACACGATCCGAGAGCTCGGGCGTCGAGCACAAGGGCACCTACCGCGGCCTCGTCGAGAAGATTCCGTACCTGAAGGATCTCGGCATCACGGCGGTCGAGCTCCTGCCGGTGCATGAGTTCGATGAGCACGAGAATCCCAACCGCAATCCCGAGACCGACGAGCCGCTGGTGAACTACTGGGGCTACAGCACCATCGGTTTCTTTGCGCCGAAGGCGTCCTACGCAGCGGCGGTCTCCGGCGGGGCGGCGGCCACCGCGGGCGCGGGAGCGCGGGGCGCCGCGGGCGCGCAGGTTAACGAGTTCAAGGAGATGGTGCGGGAGCTCCATCGCGCCGGCATCGAGGTCATCCTCGACGTGGTCTACAACCACACCGGCGAGGGGAACGAACACGGACCCACCATTTCCTTTCGCGGGCTGGACAACGCGGTGTACTACCTCCTCGAGGAGGACGGGGCGAAGTACGCGAACTTCACCGGCGTGGGAAACACCCTCAACTGTAATCATCCCGTTGTACGCCACTTCATACTCGACAGTCTGCGCTACTGGGTCACCGAATTGCACGTCGACGGCTTTCGCTTCGACCTGGCCTCGGTGCTCGCGCGGGGACAGACCGGCGAGCTGCTGCAGGATCCGCCGTTGCTCGAGGCCATCGCCGAGGATCCCGTTCTCAGGCACGCCAAGATCATCGCGGAGGCCTGGGATGCGGCGGGTGCCTATCAGGTCGGCTGGTTCTACGGCGGGCGGTGGTGCGAGTGGAACGACCGCTACCGCGACGATGTGCGGCGGTTCTGGCGCGGCGAGCGGGGGATGTCCGCGGCCTTCGCGACCAGGATTTCGGGCAGCTCCGATCTGTACTCCGCCGGGGGACGCAAGCCCTTCCATAGCATCAACTATGTTACATGCCATGATGGGTTCACCCTGGCTGATCTGGTGAGCTACAACCGCAAACACAATCGGCCGAACGGCGAGGACAACCGCGACGGTCACGAGCCGAACTTCAGCTACAATTACGGCCACGAGGGTCCCTCGGACGATCCGGTGATCCTGGCTGTGCGGCGACGGCAGCAGAAGAACTTCATCGCCACGCTCTTTCTGTCGCTCGGCACGCCCATGATTCTCGGGGGCGACGAGTTCGGACGCAGCCAGCGTGGCAACAACAACGCCTACTGCCAGGACAACGAGATCTCCTGGTATGACTGGACGCTCACCGAAACCAACGCGGACCTCCTGCGCTTCACGCGGCTCATGATACGTTTTCGCACGGCTCATCCGGCGCTGCAGCGCTCGGATTTCTACACCGGACGTGACGCCTCCACCGATCATATCCCCGACATCACCTGGTTCAACGATCGCGGCGGGCATACCGACTGGACGGAGCCCGGGAACCTGCTTGCACTGCGCCTCGACGGGGCGAGTGAGGAGATCGGCCATCACAGTGACGACGACGACTTCTACATCATGTTCAACGGCACCACCCGCTCTCGGACTTTCCGCCTGGTCGAAGCGCCCGGCGGCGGGCCCTGGCAGCTCATCATCGACACCTACTGCGAGCCCCCTGAGGACTTCAGGGAGGGTGAGGCGGTCGCGCCGCTCGCGGATCAGCGCGCATACACCGTGCGCAGTCGCTCGCTCGTCGTGCTGACGGCGCCGCG
>CAYOFA010000103.1:0-11258 GCA_964402885.1 uncultured Spirochaetaceae bacterium | reverse complement strand
CGTGATCGCGTAACGAAGAAGGCTTGCGGCAGCATTGCCTCGAGGAGCTCGTGAAAGCGCTCTGCGGCGACTGCGAGGTCGACGGCGCCGTCCTGCACGCCGGGGCCGCCGGCCAGCTCCCCCCGTATCTCGGCGAAAATCCACGGCTTCTGTGCGGCCGCGCGTCCGATCATCACGCCTTCGACGCCGCTTTCCTCTACGCGGGCGCGCACCGAGGCGGCGTCGGAGATATCGCCGCTCCCGTAGAGGGGAATTGATAGTGCCTCGCGAAGCCGGGAGACGTAGGTCCAGCGTGAGGGGCGGCTGTAGGTCTGCCTGCGAAAGCGCGGGTGGAGTGTGAGGAAACTCGCCCCGGCCGCTTCGAGGGCACACGCGAACTCCACGAGTTCATCAGGATCCTCTCCGCTTCCGAGCCGAAACTTGGCGGAGACGGTCTTTCCGGGTGTCACGGCCCGCAGGCGCTCTATGAGGCGTGCTGCAGCCTCTCGATGCTGCATCCAGGTGACGCCGGCGCCGCGTTTGGCAATCTGCGGCGCGCTGCAGCCCATGTTGACGTCGATGCCGTGGACCGGCTCCTCGGAAAGCCGGCGTGCGGCCTCGATAATTGCCTCGGCACTTCGCCCGACGAGCTGATAGACGAGGCGCTGCGGATCGGGGCGGGCATCGCGGTAGGCATATTCAAAGGGCGTGCCCCCGAGAAACGCCTCTGCGCTGATCATCTCCGAAAAGTACAGGTCGCAGCCACCGTACTCGTCGACGAGGGTGCGAAAAGCCGGATGGGTGAGCGTCGCCATGGGTGCAAGAATAAGCTTGGGGTCCGGTGTCACGAGAACAGCCTAGCAGTACCGCGAGGTTCTTTCAAGCAAGGAGGATTGACATACCAAACATTTGTCTGGTATAGTGCAAGTGATGGCATATTCTGAGCCGGGGAAAACACGCACTGAAATCTATCACTTTGTCCGGAATCGTATCGTCTCCGGAAACCCTCCCACCGTGCGCGAGGTGCAGCAGGCCTTCGGTTTCAAGGCCGTGCAGAGCGCCCGCCAGCATCTCGAAGGGCTCGTGAGCGAGGGATTGCTCGAGAAAACACCGGGCAAGGCACGGGGATATCGTCTTCCCGGTCGGGAGAATCGGCCTGCCGCCCTCGTTCCTCTGCTCGGTCGGGTGCAGGCCGGTGCACTTACCACCGCCACGGAGGATCTCGAGGGTTACGTGGCCGTGCGCTCGCGGTTTCGCAGTGAGGATCTCTTCGCCCTGCGCGTGCGGGGTGAGAGCATGCGGGACGCCGCCATCCTCGACGGCGACATCGTCATCGTGCGGCGTTCAGCGACCGCTGATCACGGAGACATCGTGGTTGCTCTCGTCGAGGACGAGGCGACGGTGAAGCGGCTCTACCGGCGGGAAGGCCGCATCGAGTTGCACCCGGAGAATCCGACATTCGACCCCATCATTCCGGAACATACGGCACAGTTTTCCCTTCTCGGCAGGGTCATCGAAGTGCGGCGCTATCTCGACTCGACCGTCCGGCCCACCCCGGAGGCGTAGAGGAGAACGGCAAGCATGTCGGCACCCGTCCCGAATGACATCCGGCTCGTACGCGCGAGCGATCTCGAGCAGCCACGCCGTCCCGCGAAATCCGCCATCGACCTCACCGGGCGCCTTGCCCATTTTCGCGGCGTCGGTACGACGACGCTCGCCGCCGTGCTCACCGCGCGCATGCAGGCTGCGGGGCAGACGGTCGCCTGGATATCGGCAACCGAGGATGTGGTGTATCCGCCCGATCTCGCCGCCGCGGGTGTCGATCTCCGGGCGCTGGCCTTCGTCTTTGCTGCGGATGCGCTTCAGGCGGCCCGTGCCACCGAGCATCTGCTTCGCTCACGTGCGTTCGCCCTTCTCGTCGCCGACCTCGAAGACGGTGCGGGGATCTCCGATGCGGCCCAGGGACGGCTGCTGCGGCTGGCCCGAAACGGAGAGGCGGGGGTTTTGTGCATCTCGCACGGGGACAGGCCGCTGCGTGGATCGATGATCTCGCTGCGCGGTCTGGTGTCGCGGGAGCGGACTGCCGGTGGGCGGTATCGCGTGCGGGTTCGCATCACCCGGGATAAGCAGGGTGGACCGGGAGTGCGCTCGGGGGAGGACTGCTATGCCCCGACCGGCATGCGTTAATCTTCCCGAGCTCCCGCTGCAGGTACTCTTTCGAAGGCGACCTCAGTGGCGCGAGCACCCTGCAGCAGTCGTCGCCTCGAACCGTCCCCTCGCGCGCATCGAAGCACTCAACAGGCCGGCAGCTGCCCTCGGTATCCGGCGCGGCATGCGCTACGCAACCGCCCTGTCGCTCGCATCGCAGCTGCGTGCGGACATCGTCTCGCAGCAGGATCTCGCAGGGGCCAGGGATGAAGTCCGGCAGATCCTCTCGGATTTCAGCCCCGAAATCGAGCGCTGCAGCTTCGATCCCGAGATCTTCTGGATGGACACCCGGGGACTGCTCCCCCTCTTCGACTCCCGCCGTGAATGGGCCGATCTGATAAAGTCGCGTCTTGCAGAGCACGGGTTTCATGCAAATATCGCCGTCGGCTTTACCCGCTTCGGCACCTTTGCCTGGGCAAAACGGCGAAAGAAGGTCCGTATATTCGAGACCCCGGAAGAGGAGGCGCGGGCAGCCGTCGAAACACCGCTTTCTCTCCTCCCCTTCCCCCCACGCATCCTCGGACTCACAGAAAACCTCGGCCTCCGCACTGTGGGGGAGTTTACCGCCCTGCCCCGCGAGGACATTCGAAAACGCCTCGGGGCCGAGGCTCTTGCGATCTATCGCTTTGCAACCGACAGCGACAATCTCCCCCTGCAGGCCGAGGCGATCGACGAAGCACCGATCACCTCCCTCTCTCCCCTCGCCCCGATTCGCAGCACGGGCATGCTCGAGCACGCCGTCTTTCGACTTCTCGCAGACCTGCTCCCGCGCGTAACTCAACGGGGTGAGAGTGTGCGAGGGCTCCTCATCACCCTCGAGTTCGAGGGAGGCACGCAGCACACCGAGCGTATTACCCCGGCACACCCGAGCCGTCAGGCTGAGACGCTGCAGCGTCTCGTACATCTGAGGCTCGAGAACCTCACGCTCTCCGCTGCGGTCATCCGCATTCAGCTCGAGGCGGATCGGGTGGCGGTGAGTTTCAAGCAGGAAGAGCTCTTTGTCGCAGAGGCCGGGCGTGATCTCGCCGACGGGGAGAAAGCCCTCGCAGCCGTGCGCGCGGAGCTCGGGAACGAGGCGGTGGCCGGCGCGCGCCTCTTCGAGGAGCACCGACCGGAGGAACGGTTTGCCTTCGAGGCCCACAGCACGCTGCACCCGCCGGCCACAGGCGGTACACAGCCCCCCGAGGGGGCGGACGGCGCGTTGCGACACACCAGAGCAGACGGCGCGGCCGCGACCGCCGGGCCGCGCCTCGTGCGGCGCATCAGGCGCACGCCGCTCCCGATACCGACGCCGCATGAGGAGAGGCCGTCTGACGGCCCGTTCGCAGTTTCGGGGCAGTGGTGGCGAAGCGATGAGACGAATCGCAGCTACTACTATCTGCATCTGCCCGACGGCCGCACGCTCTGGATCTATTTCGACGGGAACAGCGGCAGCTGGATTCAGCAGGGAAGCGTTGATTGAGTCGTGGTGGAGCACAGGACGCTGAGATGAGCACGCAGGTCTACGCCCCGTTGTGGTGCAAGAGCAACTTCTCATTTCTCGAAGGAGCAAGCAGCCCCGAAGAGCTGGTCGGCGAGGCACATGCCCTCGGTCTCTCGCATATCGCACTTACCGACCGGGACGGGCTCTACGGCGTCGTTGCGGCCTTCCTCGAGGCGAAGCGTCTCGGCGTTCACCTCATCATCGGCTCGGAGATCACCGTCGAGGACGGCTCGCGGGTTGTTCTCCTCGCGCGTACACGGGAAGGATATCGGAATCAGAGCCGCCTCATTACCGCCGGGCGCATGCGAAGCCCCAAGGGCCTGAGCGAGGTCTCCTGGAACGAGGTGGCCGCACATGCGGCCGGGAATACCGCCGTCTGGGTCAGCGGATATACCGAACACGCGCATGCGGCGGCGGTTCTCGCCGATGCCTTCGGGGAGGCGGCATTCATTGGCGTCCCTCGTCACTATCGCCCCGAAGACGCCGAACGGGAGGCACGAGCCCGCGAAGTTGCCGCGCACTACGGACTCTCTCTCGTTGCAGCCGGGGAGGTGCTCTATCACCACCCTTCGAGACGCATGTTGCAGGATGCCCTCACGAGCATTCGCTACGGCATCACCCTCGAGGAGGCGGGAACGCGCCTTCGGCCGAATGCGGAGTTCGCCATCAAGAGCGCCCCCGCCGCATCGGCTCTCTACAGGGATGCACCTGAGCTTCTCGCGCGAAGTCTCGAGGTCGCAGAGTCCTGCACCTTCTCCCTCGCAGAAATAGAGTATCGCTACCCCTCGGAGTCGCTTCCGAGCGGTTATACCACCTCCGGGCGGCTGCGCGAGCTCACCTACAACGGCGCCGAGCACCGCTACGAGGGAGAGATCCCCGCGGACGTGCAGGAACAACTCGAGCGCGAGCTCTCCGTCATCGATGACCTCGACTACTGCGGCTACTTCCTCACCATGTGGGAAATAGTCGACTACTGCCGCCGAAACGGTATTCTCTGCCAGGGACGGGGGTCGGCGGCGAACTCGGCGGTGTGCTACTGCCTCGGCATCACCGCCATCGACCCTGTGCGCATGAACCTGCTCTTCGAACGCTTCATCTCCCGCGAGCGCGCGGAGCCACCGGACATCGACCTCGACATCGAGCATCGCCGCCGTGAGGAAGTGATCCAGCACGTCTACGACAAGTACGGCCGCTCCCACGCCGCCATGGTGGCGAACGTCATCCGGTATCGGTTGAAGTCCGCAGTGCGGGATGTGGGAAAGGCGCTCGGCATCTCGGAGGTGTCCCTCGACCGTCTGGCAAAGCTCGTCTCACACCGCGAGAGTAACCTCGAGGCGGCCATCGAGCAGGCAGGCATCGACGAAGAGAGCAGACTGTCCCACGTGTTCCGCCGCCTGGTGACCGAGATCCTCGATTTCCCCCGCCATCTCTCCATTCATCCCGGCGGTTTCCTCCTCGGAAGCGAACCCGTCCACGACATCGTGCCGGTGGAAAACGCGACCATGGAGGATCGCACCGTCATCCAGTGGGACAAACGGGATGTGGAGGCAATGAACCTCTTCAAGGTCGATCTCCTCGGCCTCGGCGCGCTTACGCATCTCGATTATGCCTTCCGCCTCATCCACACCCACACCGGCGGCACCTTCTCCATGGCGAGTATACCGGGCGCCGATCGCGCGGTCTTCGAGATGATTTCCCGCGCGGACACCGTCGGCGTTTTTCAGCTCGAAAGCCGCGCCCAGATGGCGATGCTTCCCCGTCTGCGACCGCGCGAGTTCTACGACCTCGTCATCGAGGTGAGTATCGTCCGCCCCGGCCCGATTACCGGTGGCATGGTCCATCCCTACCTCAGGCGCCGCGCCGGGGAGGAAACGGTGGAGTATCCCCACCCGAAACTGGAGCCCGTGCTGCAGAAGACCCTCGGCGTACCGCTGTTTCAGGAACAGGTCATGCGCCTTGCCGTCATCGCCGCCGACTACACGCCGGGTGAGGCGGACCAGCTCCGCCGTGATATGGCGGCCTGGCGAAAGAGCGGGCGCATCGAGCAGCATCGCGAAAAGCTCATCTCCCGCATGACCGACAAGGGCATCCGCGAGGAGTTCGCCGAGCGGGTCTTCGAGCAGATCCGCGGCTTCGGTGAGTACGGATTCCCCGAGAGCCACGCCGCGAGCTTCGCCTACATCGCCTGGTGCACCGCGTGGGTCAAGCATCACTACCCGGCCGCCTTTGCCTGCGCCCTGCTCAACGCATGGCCCATGGGCTTCTACGCCCCCTCCACGATCGTGGAGGACGCCCGCCGCCACGGCGTGGAGGTCCTGCCGGTAAGCGTCCTCGAGTCGAGCTGGGAGTGCACGCTGGTTCCCGCGGCCGGTGGCGGTGGCGCGACCGGTGGCCCCGCCCCGCAGCGCGGTCGCCGCGACAACCGCTGGGCCATCCGGATGGGGCTTCGCTACGTAAAGGGGCTCGGCGCCGCCGACTGGAAGCGCATCGCGGGCGCCCGGGCAAGCCGCCCTCAGAGCCTGAGCGACTTCCTGCGTGCCGCCCGGCTCTCAGAAGACGTAAAACAGCATCTCGCCCAGTCCGGCGCGTTTTCCTGCTTCGAGCCCGATCGGCGAAGCGCCCTGTGGCAGGCCTCGACCCGCGGGCGCAAAGACGGTGCCGAGCGCGGCGGGGGCGCCCGCGGCACCGGGAACGCGGGTGGAGCCGGGAACGCGGGCACCGGCGACTGGGCGCGACTCCTTGACAGCGCAATACAGGCCCCAGCCTTCCCCGACCTCAGCGATTACGAGACGATTGCCTGGGACTACGGGTTCAGCTACCACAGCACCGCCGGACATCCCATGGAGCCGCATCGGGCGGAGCTCGCCTCACGCGGCCTCCCGACCGCCCGCGAGCTCGGTCGCATCCCCGACGGCCGCATCGCTTCCTACGTGGGGCTCGTCATCTGTCGACAGAGACCGGAGACCGCATCGGGAACGCTTTTCATGACCCTCGAGGACGAGACGGGATTCGTGAACCTCGTGGTATGGAAGGATACCTATGAACGCTACCGCACGAAGCTGCTCACGCAGGCGGTCCTCGGGGTCACCGGCAAGCTGCAGTCAAGGGAGGGGCTCGTACATCTGGTCGTGCAGTCGATATGGAAGTCGGAGCTCAGTCGTCGCCCGACTTCGGTGCAGAGTCGCGACTTTCACTGATCTACCGTCGCACGGTGTTGCCTTTCCAGCTGATCTGCGCCCGCAGGAGCGTGAGCAGAGTCACGAGGGAGTAGAACAGCATAGAGAAGAGTAAGTCCGGCACGAGCATGGCCCAGTATCTGCCGGGTCGGCGCGCATAGATGCCCGCCAGAATGCCCATGAGCATCATGCTCACGAAGGCTCCACCGGCGAGGAGCAGAATGGGCGGAAACACGACGGCCACCGGCGCAAGCACTACACTCGCGAACAGGAAGAGCATCACCGTCCCGGAGGAGGCTCGCGTCGCCCAGTCGGGGGCAAACAGCGCACCGGTGTTCCAGCGCAGCCCCTGTTTCAGTAGCGCGCCGATCGTAGGCTGCGGCTCCGGATGCACCGTCGCTTCAGGAGATGTGTGGGCGCGTATCAGCCAGCGCCGCTGATCGCGCACCTGGCTGATGAGCTCGGCGTCCTCGGTAACCGAGTGGCGAAGCCCGGCAAATCCGCCTACGGCGTCGAGCGCCTCGCGGCGAACCGCCAGATTGTTCCCGAACCCACCGGTTGCGTTTCCAATTCCCGCGCTCCCGGCTGTGTAGAAGTACCGGAACACGTGGTCAAAGGACTGATACTGGCGAAGCCACCTGCTGAGATCGACCGGGAATACGGGACCGAAGACCACGCCCACCTGCTCGTCTGCGAAGAAACCGACCGTCCGTTCCACCCAGGTCGGGGGTACGGTACAGTCGGCGTCGGTCATCAGAATAACCTCGCCACCGGCAACGACCGATCCGCAGGCGAGCGCATTCTGTTTCGGGTTGCCGCCTGCAGGCGCCTCTTCGACAGTCACGACCTTCACCCGATCACCGTGCTTCCTGCGGTACTCTTCCATAATCGAAGCGGTGTCATCGGTCGAGCGGTCGTTTACCAGCACGATCTCGAAATCCGACGTCTCCTGCTTCTCGAAGGACTCGAGGAGTCGCGGCAGCGCATACTGCTCGTTACGCGCCGGCACGAGGACGGAGACCGACGGCCGAGGAGGCGTTCCCGTATGACCGGATCGGAGCATCCGCAGCTCGAGAACCCGGGTGATGACGGTCCCCACAGCGACCACGCTGTGCACCAGGACGATGCCGGCCGAAAGCGCGCCGAGGATATATATACTGATCGTGGCTATGCTCACAATACCTCCGTGGTTCGCACCCAGTCAGGAGTGCAGCCAGCCGCGCCGGCGATACCACTCCGCGGTGGCTCGCGTCCCGTCGGCAAGATCGTAGCGGGCCCGAAACCCGGTGCGGGTGGCCAGCTTGTCAGGGCTGCAGGTCCAGGCCGGCTGCACGGCTTCGATGATCTTCTGCCAGTTGAGGAAGCTCGGTTTACCGCTGATTCGGATCCCGATCTCAGAGAGTGCCGCCAACGGGAAGAGCGCCGCCCGCGGGACGGGAATGCTGCGGCTTCGACATCCCTGGGCTTCTCCGATAATACGTTGTACCTCGTCAAGCCGGTACTCGCGACCGTCACTTACGTAGAACAGATCCCCGCTCGGTAACTGTGAGACCATCGAGCGGATGATCGCCGTTGCCAGGTCCTCCACGTATATGACGCTGAGGGAGAGGTCGCGAAACAGGAAGCGCACTCTCACCCCGCGCGAGGCGCTCTTGAAAAACCCGAGAAGGGCCACGTCGGCCGGGCCGTATACTGTGGCCGGCCGCAGAATTACCGACGGCAATTCCTCGCGGTGCTCGAGAATGATATCCTCGGCAGCCTTCTTGCTGCGTCCGTAGTGCGTGACGGGGTTGTCTTCATCCTGTTCACGCCGCGGTGCGCCGGGACGGCTCGGGCCGCCCGCGGCGAGGGAGCTTACGTAGACGAATCGCTTGAGGTCGGGCCGAACCTCGAGGGCTGCCTCAACGAGATTCCGGGTGCCTTCGGTGTTGACATCGAAATAGCCCTCTCGTCCGACTGCCTTCACCGCACCCGCGAGGTGGAGCACCACGTCGACGCCGTCGAGCGCCGGTTCCAGGGACTTGCGGTCGCGGACATCACCCACGACGTAGCGCACGCCCCCGATCTCATCGAGCAGGCGAGTGTTACTGGTCGTACGGATGAGGCAGACGACATCGTGGCCCTGCTGTTTGAGCGCCGGTACGACGTTGTAGCCGACGAAGCCGGTTGCCCCGGTCAGAAGCACAGTCATAAATCACGTTCGTAAATGCGATAGGTCTTGGTCGGACGCGCGCCGAACTTCTCGAGCGCATTGCGCATGGCGTAGTTGTCTTCGAGAATCCACGAAAACTCGCCGCTGTGGTAACCGTGCTCGAGCCCGTTCTTGAAGGTCTGATAATACATGGCGATGTCGATTCCCCGATTGCGGAAGGGCTCGAGAACACCGAGCGCCAGTACGCGCACGTAGTTGACCTTGCGCAGATGCCGCATCATTTTGATGATGCCGAACGGCAGGAGCCGTCCGTTCGCCTGTTTGATGGCCTGGTTCGCGTCAGGAACCGCAAGCGAAAAGCCTGCGAGCTCGTCTCCGACGTACGCGAAGAGAACGAGTGAGGGCTCGACGATCATCTTGAGATCCTTTGCCAGATGATCGAACTCCCTGTCGGTCATGGGTACCGCGCCCCAGTTCTCCTCCCAGGCTTCGTTATACACCCATTTCGCGAGCTCGACCTCTTCATCGAAGCGCTTCATATCGATTGAGCGCACCGTCACCCCGTGCCGCTTCTTGATGAGCTCGACGCCCCGCGCCAGGCGATCCGGGATGTCCGCGGCATCGCGAATCTCGTAGGCCAGCAGGTCTTTGCGCCTGGTAAAACCCGCATGCTCGAGAAGCTCAGCGTAATACGGCTTGTTGTAGGGCATCATGATGACCGGAGGGGAATCGAACCCATCGATGAGCAGGCCCACCTCCTCGTTCGGGGACCAGCTGAAGGGACCCCGCACGGTGCGACACCCCTTCTCCCGCAGGTAGGCCGTCGCCTGTTCCAGCAGCGCGTCCGCGGCCTCTGGGTCGTTCGCACACTCGAAGAACCCGAAAAAGCCCGCGCCATCATCCCATCGCTCTGTATGGCGATGGTTAACGTGTGCGGTTATCCGCCCAACCGCCGCGCCGTCGCGCTCGACGATGTAGGCCGCGACCTCGGCGTGTTCGTGGAATGGATGCTTGCTCGGGTTGAGCAGTGTGTGCATGTCCACCCGCAACGGCGGCACCCACGAGGGATCGCCCTCGTAGATCGAGCGATCGAGCTCGATGAACCGGCGCCGGTCACTGCGACGGGAAATGTCCAGGGCCCTGACTGTTATACTCATGGCGTTGGCGGTATTGTTACCGTCTTACACCACGGCGTCAAGCGCAAGCATCGGATCGACGATCGCAGCCGTTGCGCCGCCTGATACGAGTTACTGCGATTCGCTCGCTCCGGGCTCGAGCTGGAGGAATGCGGTAACATACTCACGTGCGTCGCCGCCCGGCGCGGAGGCAGCCACGCGCAGCAGCTCTATCACCGTGCGGAGATCCCCTTCATGCCGCTCGAGAAGACGATAATAGAGGCTGAGATCACCAGTGTATTTCATGTATGAATCGATATATGCATTGCTGAGCGTGGCTTCGGCAAAGCCGCGATATCTGTCGGTGAAAAACAGCTCGTCGTACTGCTCGGCAAACTCCGCCTGCGCATCCCCGAATATGCTCCACTTTGCGGCGAGACGCGCGTCGCGGGAGGCCAGTGAGTCGTAGGCGGCCTGCAGGTCGGCGTGCACCGAGCGGATCACCTCGCGAAACGCGGCGCGATCTGCCCGCAGACGGTGGATCGACCGGTATTCCTCGCTGTCGGAGCCGTACTTCCGTGCTATGTACATCTCGGCTCCCACCTCACCGACGAAGGTCGCGATCTCTTCGTTGAACTCGTTCTGCCCCTCCGCCCATGCGGTAGCATGCATTTGCTCGTGAAAAATGAGGTTGGCAAGGTCGTACTCGCGGTATCCGCGCATGAAACTGTAGGCAGGGTCGGAGAAGAACCCGAGGGAGCTGAAGGCCCTCACCGGTCGCACGTGGACGTCGAAGCCTGCCTTCCGAAGTCTCGCCGCCTCGCGGTCCGCACCCGCCGGTTCATAGAAGCCGCGATAGAAGAGGCGACCGAGCACCGGATACCGCCACGTATGCCGTTCAAAGCTGTCGTCCTTCACCGCCGAAACCACGTCGACCAGGTACGCGCGGTCAGTAGCGACATAGCGGGAGAAACTGCTGTTTACGGTGAGCCCAAGCTCCTCGGCGGCAAAGGAACGAATCTCCTTGAGTCTGTCGAAGAATGCGAGGGTTTCGGCGTCCGCGCGTCCGTCGCGGCGCAGGTTCTCGATGTCCCGCGCTCGAGCCTGCATGGCGAGGTATCCCAGTCCCTGCCGAACGAGATAGG
>CAYOFA010000102.1:0-11423 GCA_964402885.1 uncultured Spirochaetaceae bacterium | reverse complement strand
TATATGAACGTTTCTGTGCCATTGTCTGTCTAATTCTCCTTCACACTACCGTATTGTAGTTTACGCTGTTTCGCGCCCGAAGCGGGAGCCGAGGCGCCCGCCGCACTCAGAAGCCCCGCGAGGCGCCGCCGCCGCCGAAACCTCCGCCCCCGAAACCGCCGAAACCGCCCCCTCCTCCGCCGGAGCCGAAGCCACCGCCGAAGAAGCCACGACCGCCGGTGAGAAACAGAAGCGGCCAGAAAAAGCGTCCACCGCCGAGGAAGAACATCAGAAGCAGCATGTAGAGCAGCCTGCCTCCGCCTCCGCCGCCCCCGGAGGAGGTTCCGCGGTCGGAGCGGGCCACCGGCGCCCGGGCGCCGTACTCGCTCAGGTCGACGTCGTATTCCTCGGCGATGATGCCGGCAACCTGCTGCATGCCGGCGTAGAGACCGGCGCCGTAGTTACCCTGCCGCAGCGGCGGCAACACGGCGGTATCGAGGATCTCGCCGGCACGCCCGTCGGGAATAGCGCCTTCGATGCCGTAACCGACCTCGATGCGCACCTCGCGCTCCTCGAGCGCGAGAACGAAGAGCACGCCTGAGTCCTCCTCGGCGCCGCCGACGCCCCACGCCGAAGCGAGCCGTATGGAGTACTCCTCCACCGTAGCGAAGGGCTCCACGGTATCCACCACGGCAACGGCGATTTCGGCGCCGGTCGCCTCCTGCACCGCCTCGGCGAGCGCCCTCATCCGCTGCTCGTCTCCGGAATCGATCACCCCGGCGAAGTCGTTGACGAAGCCCGAGGGCTCGGGAAGGTCCTGTGCCGCGACCGGGGTTGCCACCGCTCCGAGGAGCAGCACCAGCACCAGGCCGAACGTCGGAACGAGCACAGCCCGACGCCGTGAGGCGCCGAAACCACGAGTCGCCGGAGAAACACCCCGTCGCTGTCGTATGCGCAGAGCCCTCATGCTCAACTCTCCATCCGGTCGACCGTCTCGACGAGATCCGCAAGCCGAAGCAGAAGGGCCTCGGCGAGGCGGACGGGATCCGCGGACTCGCCGTTTCGGTAGGCGACCAGCTCCACGAAGGGCCCCGACTCCAGACCGAACGCCTCGTTCACGGCGGAAATGAGGGCATCCGGGGCGGTGGGCACCGGATCAACACCCTTGAGGCGCAGCAGGCCGCGAAACACGGCCGCAACGGGCCCGTACCATCGCTTGAGCTCGCGCCCGAGGAGGCGACGCCGACCCCGGGCAGCAAGGACGAGCTGCCGGAGGCTGATGAGGTTGCCGCGCATCTGGTGCTCGAGCTGGTGGCGCAGGTTGCGCCGGTCGACCGCGAGCGTGGCGGTGGGGTCCTCACCGTGGAGCACGGTGTGACGTGCGGCAATGTCGAGATACTCCATGGGAAAGACATCACTCGAGCGGGCAAACTCCCCGGAGGTGAGAATGAGCGGCGTAATGCGCCGTTTTCGCATCATCCTTCCGGCCGACTTCGCAAGCCGCCCGAGGGCGTCGGGATCGGGCTCGGAGAGGAGCACGAGCACATTCACGTCGGATACACCCGGATGGAAGTTGCCCTCCACGTAGCTCCCGTACAGAACCAAGGAATCGAGCCGCTCACCGAAGGTTTCCGTTAGTTTCGCGAGAAAATCCACCTCGACCGCATGTTTCAGCCGTTCGGCCGCACTTGGCATACATCACTCCTGCGTCTGAATCACCCCGAAGATACACACGCGGGCCCGGCGAATCAATCTCAGCCGTTGACGTAGCGGCCGGGCCCTTTTAAGATGATTGAGTGCGAGCGCCGGCCCGGCCGGCGCGCCACCTGACAGTAAGCTGAAAATCAAGGAGCGACACATGGCAAATCTTGAAACGAGCTATATGGGTATCGACCTCAAGAGCCCGCTCGTGGTCGGCGCGTGCAGCCTCACCGCCAACATGAAGGCAATTAAGAAGATAGAGGACGCAGGCGCCGGGGCGCTTGTCATCAAGTCTCTCTTCGAAGAGGAAATCCAGCTCGAGAAGTACAAGATGGAAGAAGACATCGAGATGTACGACGACTGGCATGCCGAGATGACCGACATCTTTCCGGAGATGGAGCACTCGGGCCCCGAAGAGCATCTGATGTGGGTGAAGAAGACCAAGGAAGAGGCGAGTATCCCCGTCATCGCCAGCCTCAACGCCGTGAATCACGACACCTGGGTGGAATGGGCCAAACGCCTCGAGGAAACCGGGGTCGACGGCCTCGAGCTCAACTTTTTTTCCACCCCGACCAGCTTCGACGAAAATGCGAAGAAGATCGAGGACGACCAGGTCAATGCGCTTCGCGACGTGAAGAAGGCCGTGAAGATTCCCGTATCGGTGAAGCTCAGCCATTTCTACACGAACCCGCTCGAGCTCATCAAGCGCATGGCCGAGACCGGCGTGGACGGATTCGTTCTCTTCAACCGAATGTTCCACCCCAGCTTCGATATCGCGAAGGAGAGCCTCTCCTATCCTTTCAACCTCTCCCAGCCCAACGACCATCGTCTTCCCATGCGTTTCGTCGGCATGCTCCACGGTAACACAAAGGGCAGCCTCTGCGCCTCCAACGGCATTCACCACGCCGAAGACGCTGTCGAGGTCCTTCTTGCCGGCGCGGACGTGTTCCAGGCCGTGAGCACGCTGTATCAGAACTCCATCGGCGTCGTTGAGGACATCAACAAGGGCATCTCCGACTGGATGGACCGCAAGGGATATCGCTCCATAGCCGACTTCCGCGGCAAGCTGAGCGCGAAGAACACCGAGGACGCCTCCGCGTACAAGCGGGCACAGTACGTCAAGATGCTGCTGCACGCAGATGACTACGTGAAGCGACCGAAGCTGATATAGCGGTATCGCATGACCATCGAAAAACAGGCCTTCGGGGAATCCCCCGAAGGCCCCGTTGAACGCATCTCCATCGAAAACACCGCCGGCGTGCGGGTTTCGGCCATCACCTACGGCGCCATCATCACCTCCGTACTGTTGCCGGATGTTTCCGGTACGCCTACGGAGGTGACCCTCGGCTTCGACGACCTCGAGGGCTATCTCGGCGCGCATCCGTATTTCGGTGCGACAGTGGGGCGCGTCGCGAATCGGATCGTCGGTGCGGCGTTCAGCCTCGACGGAACAACCCACCGCCTCGATGCCAACCAGGGCAAGAATACGCTCCACGGCGGGACCGACGGGTTCCATCGCAAGCTGTGGACGGCGGAGCTCTTCGGAGAGAGAGAAGAAGCGGGCGTGGTCTTCAGCCGGACGAGCCCCCACGGGGAGTGCGGCTTCCCCGGCAATCTCAAGGTCTCGATCCGGCTATCCCTGTCCGAGAAAAACGAGCTCGTTTTCTCCTATGAAGCGACTACCGACAGGCCGACTGCCGTCAATCTGACCAACCACGCCTACTGGAATCTCGGCGGGAAGCCGGAGGCCACCATTCTCGGTCACGTGGTAACCCTCGACCCCGACCATTATCTCCCGACCGGCGAGGGCCAGATTCCCACGGGGCGCGTCGCACCGGTTGCCGGTGACCCCCACGACTTCAGACAGCCGAAACCCGTCGGTAAGGACATCGGCGAGGCGGGAGAGGGCTTCGACGAGTGCTACGTCTTCGGCGACGACATGGGCGAGCGCCGATCACGAGCGGAGATGGCTTCAGAGGAGCTTCGCCGTTTCGCGCGGGTGGAAGACCCCGCGAGCGGCCGGACCATGGAGATCCGCAGCACAATGCCCGGCATACAGTTCTACACCGGGAACAAGCTCGAGGGCGCACCCGCCCGCGACGGCGGCACGCTGGTGAAGCACGCCGGGATGTGCTTCGAGACGCAGTTTCTGCCGAACGCGGTCAACGAGCCCGGGTTCCCATCACCCTTCCTCTACCCCGGAGAGACCTACCGCCACACCACGGTGCACCTGTTCGGGACGCTCTGAGGTCCCGGGCGCGAAGACTACGCCGGGCGCAACTCGGCCGCAAAGGGCACGAGCACCCGATCGAGCAGCCCGTGAAGGTGGGATATGGCGATGCCGTAGTTCGTCACCGGGACCCCGGCGGCAACCGCTTCGTCGAGCCGGCTCAGCATCATCTTCCGCGTGAGCATACATGCCCCGCAGTGAATAACGAGTGAGTAGTCCTCTATGTCGTCGGGGTAGCCTCCGCCCTGCACGGTGATCTCGAGCTCTTTTCCCGTGTACTGCCGCAGCCAGCGCGGAATCTTCACGCGACCGATGTCGTCGGAGTGGGCATGGTGAGTACAGGTCTCCGCAAGTAACACGCGGTCGCCATGCTCGAGGCGATCGATCATGGCCGCGCCTTCGACGAACCGGGCAAGGTCGCCCTTGAGGCGTGAGAAGAGGACACTGAAGGTTGTAAGCGGTATCTCCGGCGGCACGGATCCGGCCGCCTTCTGTACCACCTGTGAATCGGTAATGGCCAGGTCGGGTGGCCGCTTCAGCTGCGACAGCGCCCAGTCCACCTCTCGCTCCTTCACGACCAACGTGGCTGCGTCCGCATCGAGGATCTCCCGGATGGTCTGAACCTGTGGCAGAATCAATCGTCCCTTCGGCGCTTCGAGATCGATGGGCACGATCATGAGCACGAAGGAATAGCGCGAGATCATGTTCTGCAGCAGCGCGCGCTCCTGCTCACGTTTGGTCTCGAGCACAGTGATGAGCTCCCGCTT
The DNA here is from genome assembly GCA_964402885.1 of uncultured Spirochaetaceae bacterium. Classification (GTDB taxonomy): domain Bacteria; phylum Spirochaetota; class Spirochaetia; order DSM-27196; family PWMO01; genus JAAAOH01. The sequence goes on along the minus strand of CAYOFA010000102.1, from coordinate 6,746 downwards.
GAGCTCCTCCACACCGGCACCGGTCACGTTGGAGACCTCGAGGACCGCGATGCCCTCGGCGCGAAGTTCCGCCGTTACCGGCGCCTCGGCAGCGCGTCGGTCACGACCGGTTACGGCAACGAGAAGGTCGGTGCGGTGCTCTCGCAGGTAACGGCGCTCAGCCTCGGTCATGGTTCCCGAGGTAACGTAGAGGGTCACATCGGCACCGCGCTCGGCTCGGCGCGTGCGGCCGACCCGTTGCGTGCCGAGTGCGCCCTCGTCATCGATACCGGCTGTGTCGACGAAGACAACCGGCCCGAAGGGCAGGAGCTCCATCCCCTTGTACACGGGGTCGGTGGTCGTGCCCGGCGTACCGGAGACGATTGCCAGCTCCCGGCCGGTAATCCGGTTTATGAGGCTCGACTTGCCGCTGTTGCGCGGCCCGAGCAGCACGATATGGGGTCTGAGACCCCGCGGTGTGTTAATCATCATGATCCTCCCCTGTCCCATTCTCCTTCAGTGTCTCGATGAGGACCGCATAGCGCCGGCGGAGGTCGGCGTAGCGCACCGGGTCGTAGCCGAGGCGGGTCAGGTTACGTGTGGAGAGCAGCTCCTCGCAGTCGGCCTCCGCCATGCCGAGCTCGCTCACGAGATAGTCAGAAAGCGACGCACTCCGGCCCCTCGCGGCCTCCACGATGCGCTCGCACGCCGCATACCCGAACAGGGGCAGCAGGGCAACCACGCGGCCGTGGCTCGCCTCGAGGTTCCGCTCGCATCGCTCGCGGTCCACCTCCAGTGAACCTATGAGCTCCCGCAGGGTTCCCGCGGCTCCGGCGAGCAGACGGAGACTCTCCCAGGCCGTATGCGCAATGGCCGGGAGAAAGGCGTTGAGCTCGAGCTCGCTGCGGGCGCAGAGTCGGGTGAGCAGGCCGTGGTCTGCGGCGATGCGCTCTGTCGCCTGCACGACTGCCTCAGCCTGCACGGGGTTGACCTTGCCGGCCATGATCGAGGACCCCTTGACCGGAGCCGGCAGCACGAGCTCTCCGATGCCGCCGTGCGGCCCCGACGCCAGAAGCCTGATGTCGCCGGCAATCCGCTGCAGGCCCACGGCGGCCACGTTCACCGTTTCCATTGCCTCGAGAACCTGATCGTAGTTGGAGGTCGCCTCTACGGGGTTGTCCGCTCGCGTCACCGGATGCCGCGTCGTGCGCTGTAACTCGCGGATGACGCCGAGGACGTAGTCCCGCGGAGCGCCGAGACCCGTGCCGACGGCCGTCCCGCCCAGGTTGACCTCTTTGAGGCGTTCTCGTGCTTTGAAAAGGCGCCAGCGGTCACGCCCGAGCGTTCCCGCCCAGGTTGCGAATTGCCGGCCGGCGGTGGTCACCGTCGCGTCGCGAAGCTGCGTACGTGCGGTCTTGAGCACATCCGCATGGGCCCTCTCCCCCTGTTGTATGATGGTCTGAAGTGTCTCGATCTCCCGCTCCGCCGGCTCGAGCATATCGAGCAGCATCAGCCGCAGCGCCGTGGGCATCACGTCATTCGTCGACTGGTGGAGGTTCACGTGATCGAGGGGATCGACGGCGGCCGCGCTTTGCTCCCGGGCGCGCGCGGCGATCGCCTCGTTGAGGCTCATGTTTACGGCCGTTCCGGCGCCTCCCTGGTATGCGTCGAGATCGAAGTGGCTTCGTAGCTCGGCATCGGGAAGTGCGTCGAAGTAGTCGATCGCCGTCTCGACGGCCTCCGCCTCATCGCCGCCGAGGTATCCCCCGGCAGCGTTCGCCCGCGCGCAGGCACGCTTCACGCACAGCCCCGCCCGAATGAGCTCGAGGGGAACAGCATAGGGCGAGATCCGGTACAGGGTCCGCGCCCGCGCGGTCTGCGCACCGCGATAGCGGTCACTCACAACCTGGCCATCCCCGACTTCACCGTCACTCCTTCGATGCTGCCGAGCCGTCCGGTCAGCGCACCGACCTCGTCCGCATCGGCATGGACGATCAGCGTGATCACCGAGATCCGATCGTCGTCGAGGTGCGGCAGTCCCATTCGTCCCTGGATGAGGTCCGCGAACCGGCTGAGCACCTCCTGCACCTGCTTGCCTCTGCGGTGCCTGTTCTCAACGACGATTCCCACGAACCCGTAGCGTTTCTCCCGGTTCGGATTACTCTGCGTCATTCTCGGTTTCTCCTCTCGAAATGCGGTGCGTCTCCCCACCGGTTGGCCTCGACCGGCCGACCCGTCCAGGCCACGCGCCCTGAGATGCACCCGGCGCACATAGTGCGGTCCTCGTCCAGGCAGGCTTTCCCGTCGTAGAGCTGATAACCGGATCGCACGGAGACGGGAGTCACCACGGGCATGACGACGTTGGCGCCGCCCTGCAGGGCCCGCTCGCGCCCGAGGACGTCGAGCGTCTGGAGAGCGGTCGTTGCGGCAATATTGACGTCCCGGAGCACGAGGCGGGTGAGCGCAATCATCCTGAGAGTGCGGTCGAGGAGCTGCGCGCGCTCTCCTTCGCCCAGGTGCTGCCCGCTGCCCATGGGCGTCGAAGCGTGCGGCAGGTAGGGACCCATGCCGATCATATCCACCCCTTCGATGGCGAAGAAGCGGATGTCGGCCGCCAGGTCTTCGACGGTCTGTCCGGGAAGCCCGATCATGACGCCGGTACCCACCTGGAACCCGGCATCGCGTACGGCATGCAGAGCCGCGCGGCGATCGGCATACCGCTGTCCGGGCGGGTGGATCCGGGCGAAGAGCTCCGGCGAGCTCGTCTCGATGCGCAGCAGATAGCGATGCGCGCCTGCTTCAAAGAAGCGCCGGTAGGTGTCGGGCGACTGTTCGCCGACCGAGAGCGTGATACCGAGCCCGTCGGGGAGGTCGGGGCCTCGCGTCTCCGTCTTCATGCTCTCGAGCACGCGACAGACGTAATCGATGAACGCCGCATCACGCCGCTCTCCCGCCTGCAGGGTGAGCGATCCGTACCCGGCCTCCGCGCAGTGGCGGGCGGCGGCGAGCACGTCGTCCCTGGAGAGCGTGTAGCGATGAACGGTCCCATTGCTGCGGCGGATGCCGCAGTAGAGGCAATCGGCGCGGCAGACGTTGGAGAACTCGAGGAGCCCCCGAAACCGTACCGCATCGCCTACCTCGGCTCGCATGGTTTCGTCAGCCGCTGCGGCGAGCCCGGCAGTCGTGCGCGGATCCGGATCGGAGAGAAGCGCAGCGAGTGCGCGTACGTCGAGGGCGCGGGCCGCCTCCATGCGGTCCGTGAGCCGGGGGTGCTCTGTGAGCCGGGGGTGCTCTGTGATCCGGGGGAGCTCGGGGCGCCCTGAGCGCCCGGTTGAAGCGTTCACGGGAGTCTTCCTGATTCTCTAAACGTAGAGATCGCGCTCACCGGCGCTCGTGCGCCGGTAGTAGTCGTCGAACTGCCGCCGCTGCGCCTCGCCGTTGAACGCCAGTGATCCGAGCTCCCTGCGGATGAGCTCCTCGCCGATGCGACGGGTTTCCCCCGTGCCGAAGTCGTCGAGCCACTCACGGAAGGTGAGCACCGCGTTGAGCTTGCAGAAATGGCCCTCCTTGCACGAGCGCAGCAGGTGCATGATTCGCTCGCCGGTACGGCCGATCCGATATCCGGCGGTGCAGAAGCTCGTGATGAAGCCCTGCTGCGCCATGTCTCGAATCAGCTCGTCGAGAGATCTGGTGTCGCCGAGCATGAACTGCTGGCGTTCCTCGTGCTGGCCGTCCTTCTCGTCTGCACTGTAGGCGCCGATACCGATGCGGGTCGAGGCGTCCATCTGTGTCACACCGCGGTGCACCGTCTCATCCCGGATGGCGGCGGGCTCGCGGGCGGTGCAAATCATACCGGTGTAGGGCACGGCGAGCCGCAACACCGTGACGAGCTTCAGGAAGTCGGCGTCGCTGACCCGGTAACGCGCGTCGGTTGTCGCCGGTGCGTTCTGGGCGGGCTCGAGGCGCGGAAACGAAATGGTGTGCGGGCCGATTCCATCGAAGCGGCGCTCGAGCTCTCGCGCATGGTGGAGGAGCCCCATCACTTCGAATCGCCAGTCGTAGAGGCCGAACAGCGCGCCGATTCCCACATCGTCTATGCCCGCCTCCATGGCCCGATGCATGGCGTACAGTCGCCAGCGGTAGTCGCTTTTCAGATGATGCGAGCCGTGCACACGGCGGTAGGTTTCACGATGGTAGGTCTCCTGGAAGACCTGGAACGTGCCGATGCCGACCTCCGGCAGGCGGCGCAGGTGGTCGATGGGCATCGGTGCCGCGTTGACGTTGACCCGGCGGATGCAGGAGTGCCCGCCCCTGGTCTCTACGCTCTGGCGATAAACTGTGTCGATAGTCTCGGCGATGTAGTCGATGTCCGATTCGGGGTGCTCACCGTAGACCACGATGAGTCGCTTGTGTCCATGTGTCCCGGTGAGAGCACGCGTCTCAGCGGCCACCTCCTCCATGCTCAGCTTGCGCCGCTCCATGCCGGTGTTCTCCGAGCGAAACCCGCAATAGGCGCAGTTGTTCACGCAGTGGTTGGACATGTAGAGCGGAGCGAATGTGACAATGCGGTTGTCGTAGACCTTCAGCTTGACCTCGAGAGCGGCGGCGCGCATCTCCTCGAGAAGGTCGGGGTCATCCACATGGAGCAGCGCGGCGGTCTCCTCCGGGGTGAGCGTCTCTATGCTCTTCGATTTGGCCAGAATATCGTGGACGCGAGCCCGATCGGGACCGCGATTCTCTGCGAGTGTTCGGTGAATGAGGTCTTCGTCGATGAAGTCGGCGCCGTCCTCGAGATAGCGCTCGATCTCATCCGGGCGAATGATATCGGATTTGAACGTGGAAGACATGGTTCCCCCTTCCGTCAGACAGCGTCCTCCGGAACAGTGTGTAGTTGCTGCGTCCTCCCCTCAGCGACCCCCTCCGCAGGGCGGCGCCTCAGTGTCGGACAGAACAAGTGTAGCAGGCCCCGGAGAATCGGTCAAGAAATATCGATATCGAGCCTGTCGTCTCCCGCCCCCGGCGCAGGCCGCCCCGACCGGCCGGGGCTCGCGGAGGCAACAGAGCCCACAAAAAAGGGCCCGACCGCCACGCCCACGCTCAAGGTGGACGGGCGATCGGGCCCTGATGTTTTCGAGGCACCGCCGACAACCGCGGCCTGCGGCAGGCGCCGCCGGCGCGGCCGCTGTCACCGGACGGCGCTGCGCCATCGCTTACTGGTTCTTCGATTCGTCCTCTTCGTTTACGACCTCGTAGTCGGCGTCCTCGTAGTCCGCCTGGGCACCCTGACCGTTGCCGCCTGCGCCGGCCTCGGGGCCCGCTCCGGCTGCTCCTGCGCCGCCGGCTGCACCGGCCGCGCCGCCGCCTTCCTGCTGGGCCTGCTGATACACGGTCTGTGCCAGCGTGTGCGAGGCCTGCTTGAGAGCTTCGGTCTTCTGCCTGATGTCCTCGAGGTCGTCACCCTCGAGCGACTTCTTCAGATCGTCGATGGCGCTCTGGATGGACTGCTTGTCGCTATCCGAGACCTTGTCGCCGTAGTCGGAGAGGGACTTCTCGGTCGTGTAGACCAGGCTGTCGGCCTCGTTCCGGGCCTCGGCCCGCTCCTTGGCCTTCTTGTCCTCCTCCGCATGCTGCTCGGCATCCTTGACCATGTTGTTGATCTCGTCCTCGGAGAGTCCCGAAGAGGACTCGATGCGGATCTTCTGCTCCTTGCCGGTGCCGAGATCCTTGGCCGAGACGTGCACGATGCCGTTTGCATCGATGTCGAAGCTGACCTCGATCTGCGGCACGCCGCGCGGTGCGGGCGGAATGCCCTCGAGATTAAACTCGCCGAGCAATCGGTTCTCGTTTGCCATCTCACGCTCACCCTGGTAGACCCTGACCGTAACCGCGGTCTGATTGTCCTCCGCGGTGGAAAAGATCTGGCTCTTCTTGGTCGGAATGGTGGTGTTTCGCTCGATGAGCTTGGTGAACACGCCACCGAGAGTCTCGATACCGAGGGAGAGCGGCGTCACGTCGAGCAGCAGCACGTCGCTGACGTCACCGCCGAGCACGCCCGCCTGAATTGCGGCGCCCATCGCCACGACCTCGTCCGGATTCACACCCTTGTAGGGCTCCCGGCCGAAGAGCTCGGTGACGAGCTTCTGCACCATCGGAATGCGGGTCGAGCCTCCGACGAGGATGACTGCATCGATCTCGCTCGCATCCACTCCCGCGTCCTTGAGCGCGCTCTTGCAGGGCTCGCGGGTCTTCTCGACGAGATCCCCGATGAGCTGCTCGAACTTTGCGCGCGTGAGGTTGTAATTCAGGTGCTTCGGACCGGACTGATCCGCGGTAATGAAGGGCAGGTTGATGTCCGTGCTCTGGGAGCTCGAGAGCTCCTTCTTTGCGTTTTCCGCCCCTTCCTTGAGCCGCTGCAGTGCCATTCGGTCCTGACCGAGGTCGATGCCGTAGTCGCCCTTGAACTGCTCGACGAGCCACTCGATGATCTTCTGGTCGAAGTTGTCACCACCGAGGTGGGTGTCTCCGTTGGTGGAGCGAACCTCGAATACGTTGTCGCCGAGCTCGAGGATGGAGATGTCGAAGGTACCACCACCGAGGTCGTACACGGCGATCTTCTGCTCATTGTTGTTCTTCCCGAAGCCGTAGGACAGCGCTGCCGCAGTCGGCTCGTTGACGATGCGCTTTACCTCGAGCCCGGCAATCCGGCCGGCGTCCTTGGTGGCCTGGCGCTGCGAGTCGTTGAAGTAGGCCGGCACGGTGATGACCGC
>CAYOFA010000101.1:0-11477 GCA_964402885.1 uncultured Spirochaetaceae bacterium | reverse complement strand
CCGGGAACCGCGGGGCCGGACTCGCGGCGGCGGAAGTGCCGCCGGCACCTGACGGTGGAGAGATGACCATCCGCGGCGCCAGGGAGCACAACCTGAGAGACATCGACCTTACCATCCCGCGTGACAAGCTCGTTGTGATTACCGGTGTCAGCGGAAGCGGTAAGAGCACCGTTGCATTCGACATCGTCTTCGGGGAGGGGCAGCGGCGTTACCTCGAGTCCCTGAACGCCTACGCCCGTCAGTTCGTGCAACCGAGCAGCCGTCCGGACGTGGAGTCGGTTGTCGGCGTTCCGCCCACGGTGGCTATCGAGCAGCGCACGAGCCGGGGCGCAAACAAGAGCACGGTGGCCACGGTGACGGAGGTCTATCATTTTCTGCGTCTGCTCTTCGTCAAGCTCGGTACGCAGTACTGCCCCACATGCAGTGTGCCCATCGAGCCGCAGAGCGTGGATTCGGTGGCCGCCACCCTGCTCTCGCGTGCGCCGCAACGCCCGGTAACGATGCTGGCCCCGCTGGTCACCGCCCGGAAGGGCTACTACACCGACCTCGCCTCGTGGGCGGCCGGTAAGGGCTTCGAGTATCTGCGTGTTGACGGGGAGCTCCTCGAGACGGCCGCCTGGCCCCGCCTCGATCGATTCAGCGAACACACCATCCAGGCACCCGTCGGCGAGGTGGTGGTCGATCCGGCCAACCGTGCCCGCCTTCGCGCCCTCCTCGAGCGAGCTGCGGCCCTCGGCAAGGGTGTCATCCATGTGCTCGACGGTCATACGCAGAAGGAGACGGTCTACTCCACCGAGCGATCGTGTCCGGTCTGCGGCCGGGGCTTCGAGGAGCTCGATCCGCGGCTGTTCTCCTTCAACTCCCGACACGGGTGGTGCCCCGAGTGCAAAGGGACGGGACTCGCCGGTCATGAGCACGAAGATGATGAGGATTCACCGACCTCCGGCCCCGGGGCGGACGCCTTCAACGAGGGCGCAGCCTGTACGGCGTGCGGGGGTACACGTCTTCGTCCCGAAGCCCGTTTCGTCTTCGTGCAGGAGGCCGGCATCTACGACGTCACGAAGCTCGCCGTCGCGAACGCCCGGGAACGCATCGACTCCTTCTCCTTCACCGATCGCGAGGGCGAAATCGCCCGTGATATTCTGGCCGAACTGGGGGCCCGCCTATCCTTCCTCGAGCGCGTGGGCCTCGGCTACCTCCCTCTCGATCGCGCGGCGCCGACCCTGTCGGGCGGCGAGGCCCAGCGAATCCGGCTTGCCGCACAACTCGGCTCCAATCTCCGTGGCGTGGCCTACGTGCTCGATGAGCCCACCATCGGACTCCATCCCCGGGATAACCGCATGCTGCTCGATACCCTCCACGAGCTCAAGGCGAAGGGGAACTCGATCATCCTGGTCGAACATGATGAGGACACGATACGAAGCGCGGACTTCGTGATAGACCTCGGCCCCGGCGGCGGGGTGGAGGGAGGGAGCGTGGTCGCGGAGGGAACACTGGAAAACGTTCTCTCTTCTCCCGGCTCGGTGACTGCACGATTTCTCGAGCACCCGCCGGCTCACCCGCTGGTCCCGCGACGTCGCCTCGGCGACGATACCGATCGGGTCACCGTTCGGGGCGCTACGCTGCACAATCTGCGCGGCATCGATGTCTCGGTACCCCTCGGGCGACTGGTCTGTGTCACAGGGGTCAGCGGAAGCGGCAAGAGCTCGCTCGTTCGCGATATCATGCATCGCAACCTCCGGCCGCGGCTCGGCACCACCCGCGCAACCCCGAAATGGGTCGGCTGCACGAGCATTGACGGGTACACTCCCCTGGATTACGTGAGGGAAGTCGATCAGACACCCATCGGCAAGACACCCCGCAGCTGCCCGGCGACCTACGTGGGCTTCTGGGACGAGGTACGCCGCCTCTTCGCCGCGCTTCCGGAATCACGGATGCGCGGCTACACCGCCGGCAGGTTCTCCTTCAATACGGCCGACGGACGCTGCCCCGAATGCGGCGGGCAGGGGCTGAAGCGGATCGAGATGAGCTTCCTACCCGACGTCAGTGTGGTATGTGATCGCTGCGGCGGCCGACGATTCACCGACGACACCCTCGAGGTCGAGTTCAAGGGCCGGAACATTGCCGACGTACTCGATATGAGCGTGGCGGAAGCGGTCGACTTCTTCGAGGCACACCCCGCCATTCATCGGGCGGTCGAGATGCTGCGCGATGTCGGGCTCGGCTACCTCAAGCTCGGACAGCAGAGTCCGACGCTCAGCGGAGGCGAGGCGCAACGGATCAAGCTCGTGACCGAGCTCGCAAAAGCCCGCAGTGCCGCCGCGGGACACGCCCTCTACATTCTCGATGAACCAACGATCGGTCTGCACATGGCGGACGTCGAACGGCTGGTCTCCGTCCTCCACCGCCTCGTGGAGGCGGGGAACACAGTCATCGTCATCGAGCACAACCTCGAGGTCGTTGCCGAGGCGGACTGGGTCATCGATCTCGGTCCGGAAGGCGGGGACGGCGGCGGCTCGATCGTTGCGGAGGGAACGCCCGAGCAGATCATTGAGGCACGCGCCCGTTCCTGGACCGGCCGATTCCTCCAGCCCGTGCTCCATCGCAGTCCGTCCGCAGAAACCGAGGAGGAATAACTCATGTCGCGAGATCGCCCGCCGCACATCATACCCGGCAGTGTCGACTCACACTTTCACACGCTGGTCATGGAAGACAAAGGGCTCGCGGCAACCGAGATCCTGCAGGAGTGCTTCGAGGCTGGGATGGCCTACGGACTCGATGTCTCGGTATCCCTCGAGGATTTCGCCGAACGTAGCACCCGCCTTGCCGACCTCGATCGTGTATACCTGACGGCCGGACTGCACCCATCCAACGCCGGCAGCGTATCCTTCGAAGCACAGGAGCCGACCCTCAGGGAGGCCCTCTCGAGGCAGCAGGTGGTCGCGCTGGGCGAGATCGGTCTTGACTGGTACCGCAACCACGGCACGCCGCAGCAGCAGCGCGACCTCTTTGTCTCACAGATCGAGCTTGCCAACGAGCTCCGCCTGCCGGTGGTCGTGCACAACCGCGACGCCACCGCCGACATTCTCGACATCTTCGCCGCGCACCCGCCCGTGGCGGAAAGTGTGATGCATTGTTTCTCGGCGGACGCGGAAGCCGCGAGGCGCTTCCTCGACCTCGGTTTCTCGATCTCCTTCGGAGGAAACGTCACCTACAAGCAGTCGGAGGAGATCCGCCTCGCCGCAGCACTTACCCCCCTCGATCGCCTCCTCGTTGAGACGGACGCCCCCTTCCTGGCACCTCAGGCGGTCCGGGGGAAGCCCAATCACCCGGGCTTCGTCGGCTACACCTACGAGTTTCTCGCCGAGCTGCGGGGACAGAGCGCCGACACCCTCGCGGATGCCGCCCGTGCCAACTTCGAGCGCATCTTTCTCCGACGCTGAGAATCTAAAAAAAAGGCCCGGCCGCCGTGAGGCGACCGGGCCGGGTTATCGATGGCTAACGCCGTATCGGCGTTCGGAATGCGTCCCTACCAGGAATCGACCATGTCGTCGGGATCCCGTGCTTCTTCGGAGAAGAGGTCGGTGAGCGCCCGCAGGCTGTCGAAGTAGACGTAGTAGGAGCCATAGGTCTCGAGAAGGTCAGGTTCGATCACGAAGCCGACGACCTCGATTCCACCCTGATTGCTGTAGTGAATATCCCGCTGATTGATGTTCGGCGGGATGGGTACGGTCAGTTGTCTCCAGCCGGAGAAGTTGAGCCGTCCCATATGCAGTACGCTCGTCTGGCCGGTGAAGTCACGAATGACCACGTACAGTCGGTGGTTGAAGTTCCGTCCGACCACCCACACCGAAAGCGTCTTTGCGATGCCGGGAACCGCCAACGGGCGGTTTGCCTGCACGTAGATGCTTGTCGCCGATCGCGGGGGAAAGAACTCGGTCTTCACGCCGAGGACGTACTGATCCTGAATCGTCAGACCGGCCTCTTCTTCCTCGGGTATGGGCTCCTTGTCCATGGGGGCGCCCTCGAGGCGCTGATGGGTGATAACACCCTGGTCGGCGGGGACATAGACGTTCCAGAAACCCGGGTCTTCAAAGCGGCTGAGAGAAACTTCCTGCAGAGCCTGCTGAGCGGTGTCACTGCCGAGCTCGCCGGCTTCGGTCTGCGCCTGCTGTGCGATAACAGGAGCGGCGGCTACGAGGACAACTATGAAAATCAGAACGGCACGTTTCATTACTCACCCTCCCCTTCGGACCACAGCTGCTCGACGTACTCGGGATCGGCAAGGCGTTCGCCGTCAAACGGTTCCTCGAACGTGTCCGTGGTAACACGGAGCTCGTCAAAGTACACAAAGAACTCGTTTACCCGCTCGCGGGGCGATGTCCACAGGACGAACTTCACGATCTCCAGGCCGCGTCGCTGGGGAACGTAGACAACGTCCTGCGGGATATACGTCGGAATATCGATGTTAAGGTTATCCCACCCGCGGTAGGCGATGCTACCGAACTCGAGGGTATGTACAATTCCCCGATGATCGCGCAACTGCACTTCGAGAGAGTATTGGCGGTTGCTGCCCCACACCCAGATACTCATATCCCGAACAGTTCCCGGAATCGGTATTCCGTCGGGGACCAGCTGCCCGTCTTCACCCTCGGACGCCGGAATGACCTCTATAAAATTGTATCCCTTCCGGTTGAACGCGGCGTTGATGCCCAGCGCGCGCAGCTCTCTGTCTTCGGGCTCCTCACGATAGAGAGCGGTCGGGAAAGTCCGCAGATGGTCATGCAGCACCATTCCGTTGTCGTTAACGAAGTCCTCGTTGATGAACTTGCTCCCCCGAACGATATACTGGCTCTCCTGAGGATTGTCGAAATCATCGAGAACTACCGAGACGATGTTCGTTACGTTCCTACTCTGAGTGAAGGCAGGGACAGCGAGAAGACACAACAGTGACAGCAGTACCAGCACGTACCCGAGGCTGCCTCTTTTCATTACTCAGCTCCTTTTTTCTTTGGTCGCTGAACGCTCCGTAAAAGCATTTCCGATTATATTTCCGGGCCTACCCTTTGTCAAACAGTTTGAAGCTCTCCAATTTCCCGAAGGGCACCCCTGTTTCCACAATCGGCAGGTTCTCACATACCGTTTAACCGCGCGACCCGATTACCGCTCAATCATACCTTCTATACCTCTATGGTACACGATCATCGCCTCCTGCGTCACGCTCTACGAGCCTCGCATCTACGATAATCGTGCCCCCTCGCCCCGAAAGAAAGGCCTCGACCGCGGCGGTGTAGTCCCGCTCCACGCTGTAGGAGACAAAGTCCTCGTATGCGGCGGCCGGCCCCAGATCCTCCGTCGCCACCTCCGGAGGCGCCGTCCCCATGCCGGCGATCTCCTCGAGGACAAGGCGGTTCCGGGGTCCGAGGAAGGCCGCGACGAGCTCCACATCGGGTGAACGCACCCGAAAAAGCTCCTCGCGCACCGCGGAGTCTTCCGGAGGCTTCTCGAACACTACGAATCGGGCCTTCTCGACGCCTGCGCCGAGACCCTCCCGGAACGCATCGAGCTCGGCGCGACGGGCCCGCGTGTCGCTTCTGAAATAGGCAACGACGGAGTTACCGTCCACACGCCGGCCGAGCTCCGCAAAGGCCGGAACGCGATCGTAGACGGCCCGCGACACCGCAGCATCGGAGCTGCCGTCGGTATCGGCGGAAGCTTCGTCGGCTGGGGAATCCGCAACCTCAGCGCCGGCTACATCCTCCGCCCCCCCGAGCAGAAGAACCCGCGGGACGTCTCCATCCCGCGCTCGGCCCGGCGAGAAAGCGAGCGCTGAGAGCAGCGGGGAGAGCACCACCGGCTGCCCGGGGTCCACGCCCCCGAGAGCCGCATCCACTGCCTCCCGGTCCGACGGAACGGCATCGAGCGTGACCGTCCGCAGGTCGAAACCCGCCGCCCCGGCGGCCGTCTCGAAACGACGGAGTTCCTCGCGGCCCGAAAGGTAGAGCTCGGCGAAAACGGGGTCGCTCACGAGTGTGGCGGAGGGATCACAGGCGGAGAGTATCGTGGCGATCGCCGTGAGAGCCACCAGTCGGACTTTCGGAAGAGAGAACGGATCAGGCATCGCGAGCGGCGTGTTCGGATACCTCGGTCACCGGGCGCTCGCCGTCGCCGTTCCCGGCTGTTCCGTCGCCGGCGCCGCTCCCGCCCGTTCCATCGCTGTCCGCAACGGGGCGATCCTCGGAGGCTCGCCGGTCCCGCCCCCGAACGTTCCAGGAGAACGCCTGTGTCCGCCGGGGATAGTAGCTACCGACGAGCAGAACGTGCATCAGAAGCGCAAGGGCGACGACAAGGGCGGTTGCAAGATAACCGAGCACAGCGTAATTCAGGTGATCGAGGAGCGCGGCGCCGGCGAATGCCGCCGGCAGCAGCACCACCCCGGCACCCAGGAGCAGACGCAACGGCCGGGGCTCGCGGGATGCGGCCCCGATGAGGGCAGGCACCGCCGCGATCAGCCCGAGTCGCAGGGTCGGAAGCAGGAAGGCCACGTAGGGACTGTAGTAGTGTGGAATGCGAAGCACGTCGACCAGGGACTGTACGAAATATATGCCCGCGAGAAACGCCGCCAGTGCAATGACCGCCACGTGGCCCCGCTCCCGCCACACGCGGCGCTCAAATAGAAAGAAGAGAGCTACGCCCGGGAGCAACGGGTGCAGCATACGCAGGGTGAGCTCGCGCAGATAGAGTCCGCCCGGAGTATAGGTAAGCTCCACTACCGAGCCGAGTACCCACCACAGTGCCAGCATCGGGACCGCGGAGAGCAGGCCGTGGAAAAACATCACGGCGGACGGACCCGGCTGGGTGACACGGTAGAAGAGGCAGAGGGTCAGGGCGAAGAGTGGGGCCGAGGTTACGAGATACAGGAGCATAGTTGTCGACAGATTAGCACTATAGGGGCCCCATTGCAATCATGTGCCCATTTCATGTGACTACTTCAGCCGTTCCAGATCGTAGCGGTCTTTGGCGAGCCAGGCGTGCTTTCGACCGTCCTCGGCTAGCCGCTTGAAGAAATAGCCTGCGTCGTTGTCGGCGGCAGCGGCGGCGAGGGCGTCATAGACGGCGACGAGCGCCTCTTCCCGCTCGAAAATGGTGTGCAGGAAGTCGATGTAATCCATCGATGCGTCGAACGAATATTCCACCTCGGATGACTCCAGATCGCCGATCGAGCCGGCTTTGGTCTCATCGAAGAGGTCGTCAGTATCAGCACGGGCGCGAAACTCTTCGAGCTCATGAAGGTGAGACTTCCCGTCCTCCATGAGACTCGAAAGCAGGCGCTTCAACCCGATGTGGTCGGTAATCGCCCCGTATATGTCGTAGGTGTTGAGGTTCTCCCGTTCCAGCTGCTCTGCTCGATCGAGTGCTCGTTCTACCCCGTCCATCGTCGTTGCCTGCTCCATTCGGACTTGCCGTATATTGTCCCCAAACAATACCTTCTCAGGTAACGAAGTACAACCGTTTGACCTTTTCCCCCCGCGGTGATAGAGTACAGCCTCTACACGCAGAGGATCACGGTCCACAGGAGGCAGATTGGCAGCGAAAGACCTACGAACGAACGAAGGTATTCGCGTTCGCGAAGTACGACTCATCGACGATGACACTGGAGAGCAGGCGATCGTCCCGACCACCGAGGCACTGAAACGTGCCCAGGAGCGTGGCGTGGATCTCGTGGAAGTTGCTCCCCAGGCCAAACCCCCGGTGTGTAAACTGCTTGATTACGGCAAGTACAAGTTCGAGCAGGAAAAGAAAAACCGTGAGGCGAAGAAGAAGCAGAAGCTGGTCAAGCTGAAAGAGATCAGAATGCAGCCGAAGATCGAGTCGCACGATCTCCAGTTCAAGACCAAGCATATTCGCGAGTTCCTCGACGAAGGCTTCAAGGTGAAGGTAACGGTACGGTTCCGTGGGCGCGAAATGGCGCACACCGAAATCGGCCGCCAGGTACTCGACCGCGTGCTCGAGAACCTCGGCGACGCCTATCACCTCGACAGATCGCCTATGATGGAGGGGCGGTTCATGTCGATGATCGTCAGCCCTGCCTCGGCGAAGAAGTAGAGCACACGCACGTCCCATAACAATGTAGGAGATACGGCATGCCGAAGATGAAGACACGCAGAAGCGCCGCCAAGCGTTTTCGGGTAACGCCCACGGGCAAGGTGAAGTACAAGAAGCAGGGGCTCCGCCACATTCTTACCAAGAAGTCGCGCAAGCGAAAGCGGAATCTGCGCAAAACCGCCATCCTCAGCCCGGAAGAGGCCAAGCGAGCGAAGCAGCTCCTTCCGTACAGTTAGAGCGCAGAGAGATAAGAACAGGAGTCACGACATATGCCACGCGCAGTAGACGGAACACGACGTAAGGATCGACGAAACAAGATTCTCAAGCAGGCAAAGGGATACTGGGGCCGCCGCAGTAAGCTCCATCGGACGGCGAAAGATGCCGTAGCGAAGTCCCTGCAGTATGCCTATCGCGACCGCAGGGCCCGGAAGCGGGATTTCCGCAGACTCTGGGTCACTCGCATCTCGGCGGCCTGCCGCGCGGAGGGGATGTCCTACTCCCGCTTCATTGAAGGTCTCAACAAGGCCGACATACAGGTCAACCGCAAGGCGCTGTCGAACATGGCAATCGAAGACCCGTCGGCCTTCAAGCAGCTTGTCGAGACGGCCAGGAAGAACGCCACCGTATGATAACCCTCGATCAGATTCGAACGCTCGAGAAGAAGGTTCACGCCGCCGTCTCGCGCATCGCGGATCTGAAGCACGAGAACTCCGTCCTCAAGGAGAAGCTCGAGAGTTACGAGCAGCGCATCAGCGAGCTCGAGGCGAAGATCTCCGACTTCAAGCAGGACCAGTCGGAGATCGAGCAGGGTATCCTCTCGGCGCTTGATCAACTCGACCAGCTCGAGGACGAGGTGCTCGACGGTGCGGGCGGGCAGGAGCCGACGCCGGCGCCGCCGCACGCCCCGTCCGCCGAAGCGGAGGGACAGCCGGCTGAACATGCGCCCGACGATCCACCCGAAGCTCCGACCGGCGAGCCCCGCTCCGGGGAGGAGTCGAGTGACGAGGAGAGCTCTGAAGACCGGGGTGAGCTGGACATCTTCTGATTCATGCGCATCGAGTTGCTCGGGACGTCCTTTACCATACACACCGATGAAGACCCGAGGCGACTTCGCGATATCGTTGACTATTATCGAACCAAGGTTCAGGAGATTCAGGGCTCGGTCTCGACCTCCGATCCCCTGAAAATCGCCATACTTGCCGGCCTTCTCTCGGTGGATGAGGTATTCAAGACGCGCGATTCCACCGCTGCGGAGGCCGCTCCCGCTGAAGAGGGCGGCGAGGCCGATCAGATCGAGGCCATCGCCGACAACCTTATTCACACGCTCGATTCCTCACTCGAGGAATAGGCAGTGTTGACACCGTTCTGAGCGGTGCCGTAGTATTCTGTCCACAAGCCCATGGCGATCAGCACCAGCCAGCAAATCGCCCGATACTATCAGCAGTATTCGGACATCGACGTCACGTTCACTAAGGACGTAATAAAAGCCACCCTCCTCTATCCGAAGCAGGTATTCCTGAAATGCATGGGGTATCAGTGGCCGATCGTGGTGTACTCGGCGTCAATGACGGGAGCGAAAGTCATTGCAAACATGAAGACTTCGCTCTCGGAAGCGATAAAGAAGTCGAACAACATGGTTTCGCTTCGTCTGAGCTTCCTTCAGCGCGACAAGGCGGACCCGCTGTCCTTCTTCGTCGGAGCCAGGATCGCCGGATACACGCCCTACGGGCAGGAAAAGCCTGAGCTCTACTTTCTCACGCTCACCTACACGCAGCGACCGCCGGACGATCTTATCGAGATCCTCGGCAGGCTGATTGATGCAAATTACAGCTCCACGCGGCGCAAAGAGGAGCGCATCCCGGTCACTGCGGACAGCGCCCGCGCCATGGGGCTCAACCACAAGGACGCGATGGTCTACATCGACGGGGTTCCACGCAGATGTATTGTCCGGGACGTTTCCTTCGGCGGGGCAAAGGTGGTAATCCTCGGGGTCGCGAAGTTCCTCGTGAACAAGCAGGCAAACCTGCGGCTGATACTGACTGAAACCGACGAGGAAGTCGACGTGCCGGCGACCGTCGTGCGATTCGAGGCGGTTGAAGGCCGAAGTGACATCGCAGCCCTCGCGCTGCAGTTCGACACCGAGGCCATCCCCATGAAATACAAACTGATGATCTCCGGCTTCCTGAACTCCAGTAAAGCCCGCACTCTCAGGAACCAGGAAAACTCGAATCAGACCCAGGACGGTAACGGACCATCATGAATAGCCAGGATAATCCATCGGAACACACTGACGATCGCGACCCTCTCGCCAATATCATCTATATCGCCGTACCGGAATCCCTGCAGCGGCAGGTCGGTGAGCTCGAGATCGATCCGGAAATCATGCTTCCAGTCGAGGCCACAGACGGAACCGGGGAGAAGTGGGATCCCTCGGACCTCAGCTGGGAGCAGATCATCGCGGCCATGCTCAAGATCCTCGCCTACAAACCCGATCACGAGCACGCCGACTACTACCGCCGATTCGTCCTCGAGGCGCGACCCGACATTATAGAGGAGCTCACCGAGACCGGAGTGTTCAAGGCCAAGAACAAGGACTTCGACGTGGCCGAGGAGATCTTCCGGGCCCTCGCCGGGCTCCTGCCGGGAGACAGCCGGGTCGAGCTCAACATCGCCCTCCTTTACGAACAGCGCGCCGACGCCGCGGAGTCCCGTGGCGATGACGAGAGCGCTCGCCACTACGAGGACCTGGCGCTCGAGACCTACAACGGACTCTTTGAAAAAGACGAGATTCTCCCCGAGGCGCATCTCAACGCGGCCCACTTCTACCTGAAGCGCCGCAACTACGACCGTGCGCGGCTCCACCTGGAAAGCTACACTAATTCCGGCGATGACGAGGAGAAGATCAGCGAGGCCCGTTCCATTATTAATGAGATCGATTCGCAGAACCTCCTCGACACACTCTTCAAGGAAGCCTACGACTTCATTCGAATGGGCAAGGAAGAGGAAGGCATCCGTAAAGCCCGGCAGTTCCTCGAGTCACACCCCGATGTCTGGAATGCCTGGTTTCTGCTCGGCTGGGCGTACCGGCGGCTCGAGATGTACGAGGAGGCCCGCGACGCCTTCCTGAAGGCCGAGGAGCGCGGATCGGATCATCCCGACACCCTCAACGAGCTGGCGATCTGCTACATGGAGCTCGGCGAGTACGAGCAGAGCAGGCGGCGGCTCGAAGACGCACTCGGCAAAGAGCCGACCAACACCAAGATCATGTCCAACCTGGGCATCCTGGCTCTCAAGCAGGGGAAGGTCGAGGAAGCCGAGGGCTTCTTCCACTCGGTGCTCGATCTAGAGCCCGAGGATCCTATCGCCCGCGA
>CAYOFA010000100.1:0-11545 GCA_964402885.1 uncultured Spirochaetaceae bacterium | reverse complement strand
CATCCGTTGCGCCGTGGGCTCGTAGTAGTTGTCGATCCAGTTGCTCGGGGGGAGTATCAGGTACCCGAGAAGATCGTAGCCCCCGCGCTCGAGGATCGTGATCTTCTCCGCGGCGGTCCCAATTTCCGGGTACTCGGAGTCCCAGTGGTCCCGGATCTCCTTCGGCGGGTCCGGGCGCAGCCAGGTGATCTCAGAGACGGCCAGCACGCCGCCGGGGCGCAGAAAGGGCTTCCACGCGTCGATGCCGGCGGTGAAGCCCATGTTGTAGATGGCACCCTCCGACCATATCAGGTCCAGGGACTCGACTTCGAACGAAAGCGCATCCATCGGCTCTTCGCGCGTTTCGATACGATCGGCGACACCTGCGGCGCGCGCCTGCTCGCGGAGGAGGTCGAGAAACTCAGGGAAGAGATCGACGGCAGTGATGCGCGCCCCGGGAAGCTCCCCGGCCAGCACCAGCGTCGATGCACCGGTGCCGCAGCCGATGTCGGCAACCCGGAGCTCCGCGCTTCTGTCGAGCCGCGCAAGCTCGAGGGCGCGCCGCGTCTCCCCGTCGCTTCCGGGCCCCTGGCGTTTGCCGTCCCGGTGCAGGTCCACCAGCAGGGTGAACATCGTCTGATCGTCCATTGTGTCTCCCCGATCTGATATTCATCGGCTCGGCGCGGACTCCCGGATGAGTGCCCGGGCGAGCGCCGTCATCGGATCCACCACGGGTACACCACCGAAGGAGCCCTCGGGCAGGGCGAAGGGGAGCTCGGTACAACCGGGCACGAGAACCTCGGCACCACGATCGACGAGCATGCGGGCAAAACGTGTGACGCGTTCCTCCGCCCGCGGGTCCGCCCTGGACAGCGCCTTGAGGCCCCACTCCCGATGATAGATGGCTTCGTGCAGTGCGTCCTGGTGCTCCTCGGGTATCTCGAGCACCTCCAGCCCCAGCTCGGCGAGAATCGTGGCGTAGACGCCGGTGGCCCGGGTCCCGGTGGTGGCGAGCACGCCGATGCGTCGCGCCGCGGGCTCGAGTTCGCCGATCATCCCGGCCGTCTCACGCAGCATGTGCAGCATCCGGATCGGCAGGCCTTCCGACCGCAGCGCGCGCTCGAACCGTTCGAGAATCGGCGGTGCGTGGAAGGTGTTGCAGGGAACGCCGGCGACCGCAGTGCGGGATTCTACCGAAAGCGCAGCACCGGCCATGCGGAAGACCCGCAGCATCCCGGCGACCGGATCCGGCACATCTTCGCCGAGGAGGAAGTCGGTGCGGTCACCGATGATCCGTGAACAGGAGAGGTGTATCACGTCGAGATGCCCCTGATCGGTGCCGTCGCTTATCGTGTTCTCGATGACTTTGCGGTGAAGCATGACGCCGGCCATCGGGCCGACCCCTCCGCCTATGAGTATCATGTGGTTCCTCCGACAAGGTGCGCCGTCTTCTCCGGCGCCTTCAGCCCGTGTCCGGTGACGACCGTAACGACCTGCTCGTCATCCTGGGCAAATGAAAGATAGCGTTCCGTTCCTGCAAGGGCCGCCGCCGCGGTCGGCTCTATGAAGAGTCCGCCACGAACCGCCATGCGCAACGCCGCCACGATCTCGTCTTCGCTGACGGTGATCACCGTGCCGCCTGTCGAGCGAACCGCGTGCACCATCTCAAGGAGAAGCGCCGGCGAGGCGATGGCGATCCCCTCGGCGACGGTTTCGCCTGCCGCGGAGTCCACCGCGGGGCCTGTGCCGCCGACCACCGACCCGCCGTCCACCGAGCCGCCGACCACCGAGCCGCCGCCGGCCCCGGAGGCGGCAGCCTCGAAGGCGACGGCAAGTGGCGCGCATGCGGCGCTCTGGACCGCGACGTGACGCGGGATTTGATCGATCAACCCTGCCTCATGGAGCTCCGAGAATCCCATGAACGAGCCCAGCAAGAGGGTGCCGTTCCCGGCGGGGAGTATCACCGTGTCCGGTGCCCGAAAGCCGAGCTGTTCGGCTACTTCGAAGGCAAAGGTCTTGGTGCCCTGAAGGAAATACGGATTCTCCACGTGACTCGCGTAGTAGATCTCGGATGCGGCCCGACTCACGGCGCGGGTCGTTTCCCGCCTGTCACCCTCCACCGGCACGAGATGGGCACCATATGCGCGAATCTGCGCCAGCTTCCCGGGGCTGTTGGCGGCCGGAACGTAGATATCGGCACGGACGTTCGCTGCTGCCGCGTAGGCAGCCACCGCCGCGCCGGCATTCCCCGAGGAATCCTCGACCACGTGTGAGACACCCAGCTCGTGGACCTTCGAGAGCATCACCGCGGCGCCGCGGTCTTTGTAGGAACCGCTCGGACAGAGATGGTCGAGTTTCAGGCTGACCCGTCGACCGGCGATGGTGTGCGCTACGAGGGGCGTCCAGCCCTCGCCCAGGGAGATCCGCGACTGCGGGGAAAGCGGCAGGGCGTGTGCGTATCGCCACAGGGAATGCTCGTCTGTCACGATTGCGGAGGCGGAGAACGCCGGTGTGTCGAACAGCTTCAGTGGCGCGCTGCAGTCGCAGCGCCAGCGCGGCTCGGTATCCGCGTAGGTTCTGTCGCATCGTGTGCATCTGAGTCCGGCCATTCGGCAGTATCCCCCTTGCGGTGTCCCCGGCATTCGCAACCCGGTCTCGACTTGACACCCGTCACGAAAGAATAGACCGTATGCGGGGTAGTATGGCAACGCTGAAGGAGCTCAAGGCCAGACTTTCGGAACTCGGGGTGGAGCGGGAGTACGGGTATCGGCGTGAGCTCAGGCTCCTGCCGGAGATTCTCAAGCCCGACGAGGAACTTCGCGCCGTCACCTCGGGCCTCCACGATGGGCAGCGACGGCTCGTCGTGTTGACGCAGCGTCGCCTCCTCGTGCTGCAGAAGCCCGCCGTCGGCAAGCCGAACCTGTTATATGTTCCGCGCGAAGAGGTCACGGCAGCCGAAGCAAGGCGAGGACTGCTGTTCGGCGTTCTCACCATTCACACGAGCGATCGGGCCTTCGTGTTCCACAACGTTGCCAAAAAGAGCCTTCCGCCGTTTCTCGAGGATCTCGGCTCCCCATAAAAGGGGGCGGCCGGATGGCCGCCCCTGATGAAATCATGAAACGCTGACATTGATAGGCGGCGAGACGCGCCGGCTCAGCGCTCCCACATCGCCATGTCTACCTCGTTTTCCGACTTCGCGACGGCACAGGTCACTGCCATGTCGCCGGTGACGTTAACGCAGGTGCGGCCCATGTCGAGCAGGGCGTCGATGCCGAGAATCATACCGTAGGCGAGGGCCTGTGGCGTGCCGTCGGCAACGGGAAGGTCCACCGCCTGCAGAACCATGAGCAGCATGATGGCACCTGCCCCGGGCACGCCCGCCGTCCCGATGGAGGCAAGCACCGCCGTGACGATAACCATCACCTGCTGTGCGATCGTCAGAGGTATGCCGATGGCATTGGCAATGAACAGCGCACAGACACCCATGTAGATGGCCGTTCCGTCCATGTTGATCGTCGCCCCGAGGGGAAGGCTGAAGGCGAAGACCGGCCGCTTCACGCCCATGTTCTGCTCGACGTTGCGGATGGTGACCGGAAGGGTGCCGCCGGAAGAACGGCTGACGAATGCCGTGATCATGGCCTCACGTCCGCGGCGTATGAACTTGAACAGGCCGAATCCCGACAGCTTCAGCAGGCCGCCGTACACGATGAAGACGTGCAGCACGAGGGCCAGGTATACCGCCAGGGTCACGATCGCGAGAGGACCGAAGGCCTCGGCTCCCTGCTGGCCGAAGACGACCGCGATCAGAGCAAACACACCGATCGGCGCGTATTCGAGGACCCATCCCACGATCTTGTACATGATCTCCGCACCACCGTCGAAGAAGCGGAACATCACGTCGGCGGCGGACTTGATACGGTCGTTCTGACTGATTTGCAGGAACGACAGGCCGATGCCGAAGAGAATGGCGAAGAAGATGATGGACAGTACGTCGCCGGAGGTGATTGCCGCAAAGGGGTTGGTGGGAATGATCTCGAGCAGCGTATCCACCAGCGCCGGTGCTTCTGCCTCCCGTACGACTCCTTCCTCAACGGTGCCGAGGTCCATCCCCGCGCCGGGGCGGAAGACGTTGCCCATGATCAGTCCCAGCGTGATGGCCAGCGCCGAGGTCGCCAGGTAGAGCAACACCGTTTTCACACCGATCCGTCCCAGGCGGGCCGGGCTGACACTTGCTGCTCCAACGACCAGGGTGAACAGGATCACCGGTACAACGATCATCTGCAGCAGTCGGACGAACAGTCTCCCCAACGGTTCTATGACCTCGATCGGGGGGCCAACGATCAGACCGACGACGGCGCCGGCAACGAGGCCGATGAGAATACGCAGAAGCAGGTTCGTCTTGAAGTACCAGCCGAGCACTCCTGACTTACCCGAAGACTCCGAGCTCATAAGGCTCCTCCTCTCTCTAGGATATTGGCCGGCTCTGAACCAGCTAGAGAATTCTCTGACGACTTTCGCAAGAACGCAAGCTTTTTTTGCGAATGTGTTGTTCCGATGCTCCGTTTCCCTGGTTCCGCTGCCTCAGAAGTCGGACTCGATGATTGCCGTCGCCGCCCAGGGGTTGTCGTCCCAGGGCACGTCGAAGGTTGCCGTCACCACACGCTCATCGCTGAAGATGAGTGTCAGCGTGCCCCCTTCCAGGTCATCGTACAGCGGCGTTCCGCTGGAAACACTTCGATCGAGATCCATGGTGAACTTGAAGTAGTCCCCCGAATCGAAGCCCTCGGCATAGAAGCCGAAGATCTGCTCCGTGTCCCCGGAAGGCGAAGGCGTCTTTGCCAGTCCGAAGTGGAACTGGTGATCGTCGACGCCGAGGTTCTGCGGATCCACCATGCTGTCCCCGTCGACGTCCAGGTAGACCGCATGACCGTCCCAGTTCCACTGTGCATCGATCAGCGTTACCGGCTCAGCGGTCTCGAAACTGATGTCGATGTAGTGTCCCAGCTCTCCGACGGAAACGACGTTGGACTCGCCGTAGATGGTGGCCTCCGATCCCAGGGTTATCGGAGCGCTTGCGACGTTGTTGCTCTCGTCGTACTCGTCAATCTTACCGGTCTCATCGATGACGGCGAGAATGTAGTAGCTTCCCAGGCTCGCACCGGCGGGAATCGACATGCCCTCATACACCGAGACCTCTCGACGCTCTCCCGCCGTCATGGGCAGGAGCACCTGTTCCCTCCCACCGTAGAGCAGGTCATCGTCGAAATCCCAGGTCTCGTCAGGTGAGAGATAGAACGCAACGACAAAGAAGTCACCGGTCAGGTCACTTCTGTCGCGAAGTTTCACGTAGAAGGTCATTCGGTCACCGATCGGCTCGCCTGGTTCGGCGGAGGCGGGAACCACGAAATCACCCGGAAGATCTCCCGGAAGCAGATCGGTGTCTTCCTCGGGTAGCTCGGGGCACTGGGGACACTGGGGACAGCCGGCAAGCAGGGCGATGCACGCAAAAACGACCAGCGCCACAGCAAGAATACGTGCCATGATCGACTCCTTACCGCGCACTACCTTCTCAGGGGCGCGGATTTATGAGGTCGGCGTGCTGTGCAAAATGGCGGTCAGGGAGAGGAGCAATGCCGGAGCGGATGACGCCGGATGCACTATGCGAGATGTCGCGCGAAACGCTCCTGGCCGCTAGGGCCCTGAACAATACGCTTCTCTATCATTATACATCGGATGCTTCATCTAATCGCGATGAATTACTGCCGGCCGTCAGCTCTAACGCTCGCTCCGGCGTCGGCAACGGCGCGATTGCAGGCGATACCTCCCGGGCCGCCTACAGAATTGGAATGCCGAATCCGACCGTCAGCCGTGCGCTCTGCTCTTTGATGTTCACGTCCGCGCTCGAGTCATCCCAGGGCGTGAAATCGAGGTAGTAGCGCAGGTCCGCCGACAGGATTCCCACACCGACGTTGAGCTCCGCTCCGGCACCGAGAACGGAGCCGATGACGGCGGATTTGAGATCGTCTTCTGAGATATCGCTGCTGTCGCCGTCAATTTCCGCCTCGAAGTCGGATACCTTGAACCGGAGGTTCGGTCCGAGAAATCCGACGACGCTGGCCGGGCCGATCCCGAAGCGCAGCTTCCCGAGAATCGGCGTCTCGAGTGTGGTTGCCCGCAAGCTTCGGTCGAGATCCCCACTGAACGAGTACCCGCCGGCGGTGTAGCCGAGGCTGAAGTCCCGCGAGGCACCAGACTCATCGAGAAGATCGGCATAGTCGCTGCCCCAGGCATCGACCTGACTATTCATACTGCGCGATGAGCTCAGCGGCAATCCGGCCCGAGAGCGCAACCAGTGGCATGCCCCCGCCCGGATGCGTGCTCCCCCCGCAGAAGTAGAGGCCGGGATAGCGGCGACTGCGGTTGGCGTGCCGGCGAAAGGTGGCAAAGCGGGTGTTCGAGGCGATGCCGTAGAGGCTGCCGCCGGGACTCGCGGTGCGCGCTTCTATGTCGTGCGGGCTCATGCTGTCTTCCGCGCGGATCGCCCTCGCCACGTCCCGCCCGAGATCCTCCGATATGCGTCGCAGCACCACCTGGCGGAGCCGGGCCCCGAGCGCATCCCAGTCCTGCCCGCGGTCCGGCGGGACGTTCAGAAGCACGAACCAGTTCTCGCCGCCTGGCGGAGCGTCGCCCGGCGTCACTTTGGAGGTGATATTCACGTAGATGGTGGGGTCGGTCGGGATCACCTGCCCGGCAAAAATCTCCTCGAACTCGCGACGATAGTCGTCAGAAAAGAAAATATTGTGGAGGTCGAGCTCGTCGAATGACTCACCCATACCCCAGTAGAACACGTAGCCCGATGACGAGGGCTCGAGCTCGCGATAGCGGCGGTAGGCGGGCGCCTCCTCGTCGCGGAGCAGCTCGGGATAGGTGACGCTCACGTCCACGTTTGAGACGACCACGTCGTAGTCGAGGCGTTCGCCTGCAACTTCCACGCCGCGTATGCGGCGGGTGGCCGGGTCTGCGAGAATACGATCAACCGGGCGCTCATAGTGCAGAACCACGCCGAGCTCCCGAGCGAGCCGCTCGAGGGCCGTCGGCAATGAATAGATGCCGCCGCCGAGCGCATAGGCGCCGCCGCGGTATTCCACATCCGGAATGATGGCCATCGTGGCCGGAGTGAGAAACGGGCTCGATCCATTGTAGGTGGCGTAGCGATCGAAAAGCTGCACGAGACGCGGATCGTGAAACGTTGCGGCGTTTGCCTCATGGAGGCTTCGCATGGAGTCGATCCGCCACACCTGCAGCAGAGACCGGAAGAAGCCGTCGGAGAAGAGCGTCGACCACTCGTGCAGACTCTTCTCGAGGAAAAGGTGAGCGGTGATGGCGTAGATCCGCTCTGCGCGGTCGAAGAACTCAGAGAAGTGTGCCGCGGGCTCGCCGAAGGTCTCCGAGGCGGCTCGGGAGAACGCCTGGGTGCCCGCCGGCGCGTTGAAACGCAATCCGTCGCGCCAGAAGTAGCGACAGATGGTGTCGAGCGGCCTCAGATCAAGCCGATCCTCGAGGCGTGCCCCCGCCGCCGCAAAAAGGTCCTCGAAGACCCACGGCATCGTCAGCAACGACGGCCCGGTATCGAAGCGGAAGCCGCCTGTCGTTTCGGTCCCGGCCTTGCCGCCGGGCCCGGGGCCGCGCTCGTAGACATCAACCCTACGGCCCGCCGCGGCAAGCCGCACCGCCGCCGAGAGCCCGCCGAGCCCGGCGCCCACAACCGCAACGCGGCCGCGCTGGTCGCCGGCGGTACTCATGTCTCGTGGCCGGCGATAACGTCGCGGTAGAAGTAGAAGCTGTCCTTCGGCACGCGGCGCAGATTCACATAGTCGCAGTAGACGACGCCGAATCGTTTGGTATACCCGAAGGACCACTCGAAGTTATCGATGAACGACCACAGGAAGTAGCCCGCCAGCGGCACCCCCGCCTCGATTGCGTCACGACAGGCTTCGAAGTGCTCACGCAGGTAGGCGATACGGCGCGGGTCGTGGCAGCGCTCCCCGTCGGCTGAGAGGACATCCGGCATTGCCGCGCCGTTCTCGGTGACATACAGCGGAAGATCACCCGTTCGCTCATGCACCCAGCGCAAATGTCGGTAGAGCCCGCGCGGGGTGACCGGCCAGCCCATGTCGGTGGTCTCCTGATACTGAGGCTCGAGGCGAAACCCCTCCGGATGCTCAGCATCCGCGGCGACCGTATCTTCCCAGTAGAAGTTCACCCCCAGAAAGTCGATCGGCGCAGAGATTATTTCCATGTCACCCGAGCGCACCGGCATCTCGATCTCCGGGTACGCGTCGAGATGGCGCTGCGGATAGCCCTCCCCCAGGATGGGGTCGAGAAAGATCCGCGTCTGGCCGTCGGCAGCGCGGTCTGCAGCATCGATATCCTCCTGTCGCATCGTCGCCGGGCGCGGGGATATCATGTTGAGCGTGATGCCGACCTCTCCTGAGAGACCGGTCTCGCGATAGGCCTGCACACCGAGGCCGTGCGCAAGATTGAGGTGATGGACGGCCCTGTAGGCTGCCGCGCGATCCTGTCGGCCCGGAGCGTGCACGCCGTTGAGATACCCGAGGATCGAAGAGCAGTAGGGCTCGTTCAGGGTAATCCACTTTCGAACCCGATCGCCGAGGACCCGATAGCATTCGGCCGCATACTCCGCATAGCGGTAGGCGGTGTCGCGGTTGGTCCACCCACCGGCGTCCTCGAGCGCCTGCGGGAGGTCCCAGTGATAGACGGTGACCACCGGCTCGATGCCGTTCGCCTCGAGCTCGTCCATGAGGCGCTTGTAATAGTCGAAGCCCGCCTCGTTGCGCCGTCCGTAGCCGTCGGGAAAAACCCGCGGCCACGCCAGGGAAAAGCGATAGGCGCCCACACCGAGCCGGCGCATGAGCGCGACATCCTCGGGGTAGCGGTGGTACTGATCGCAGGCGCGGTCGCCGGTGTGACCGTGGGTGACGTTCCCCGGCGTGCGGGAGAACGTATCCCAGATGCTCACTCCCCGACCGTCTTCGTCGACGGCGCCCTCCACCTGATAACTCGCGGTTGCGGTGCCCCATAGGAAATCCTCGGGGAATGCTAAGTCGGACACGGTATTGCTCCTTTGCAATCAAGCGTAATACATCCGGTGCGGCCCCGCAACGCGGGGCCCGGTAACCCGCGGCCCTGCGACAACGCCCTGCCGCCTGCCACCTGCCACCGCTACTGCGGCACCGCCTCCCCGGCCCCCGAGCGCGCGGCCGCACGCCGCCGAATCTCCGCAACCAGCTCCCGGTGCGCCGGCGCAGAGAGAACCTCCGCCGGATCAAGCCTCTGCAGGTTCGGAAAACGGCGAGTGAATGCCTCGTGGTGGGGAACCAGTATCCCGCGGTCGAGCTTGACCCGCAGGATCCGGCGCACCGACGCGTCGACGCGGCTCTCCGGAATACGTCCGTCACGGACAGCTTCGAGCAGGGCGTCGCGGGCGCGCTCGGGGCGCGCCGGAGTGAGGACGATATCACCCCCGGCGGCAACCACTGCCACCGCTGCGCTACGATCGCCGAGCGCAGCGGAGAGGCCGCCCATAGTCACCGAGTCGGAAATGAGAAGCCCGTCGAAGCCGATCTCTTCCCGTGCCGCGCCCTCGAGAACGGCCGCCGAGACGCTTGCCGGCGTCGCGTCCCCGGTGAGTGCAGGTACCGCGACGTGAGCCACCATGAAGGCGTCCACCCCCGCCTCCGCCGCAGCCCGGAACGGGGGCCAGTCCACCTCCTCGAGACGCTCGGCGGAGACATCGACCGCAGCGGTCGTATAGTGGCTGTCGTCCACCGCGCCGCCGTGGCCCGGAAAGTGTTTGACCGCCGCGCTCACGCCACGGTTCTGCAGGCCGCGAAGGAAGGCCGTGGCAAGCCTCGAGACGACCTGCGGATCTCCCGAATACGTGCGACTGTCGAGGAAGCGATTGTCCTCGGGAGTCGCTACATCGACCACGGGTGCGAAGTTCAGGTTGAAGCCGAGTGCGCGAAGCTCCGTCCCCAGTGCGCGCCCCGCCCGATAGGACAGAAGCGGGTCGCCGGCAGCGCCGACGGTGGCGGCGGTCGGGAGGTGAGTTGCGACGCCGGAGCCGAGATGGCGGAGCCGACTCACGAGTCCGCCCTCTTCATCGATGGCGACAAAGAGCGGGATGCCCCCGGTGGCCTGAACACCGGATATGAGCCCGGTGAGCTGGGGCACGCTTTCGACGTTCCCGCCGTAGAGCACGACGCCACCGGGCTGCAGCTCCCGGAGTCGTCTCTCAGTCAGGGGGTCGAGCTCAGTCAGCGGTCCGCCGGTATCGGAGGAAACGAGAGCGACCACGAGAAGCTGCGTCACTTTCTCCTCGAGGCTCATGCCGGAGATTTGTGACTCGATGTAGGCATCGCGTGCGGCCCGATAGCGTGCGGGGGCGGGGAGCACATAGGGGTCTTCCGGGCCGTCCTCGGTGTCGTCGGGCCGGGTGCTCGCCGCGTCCGCACCCGCGCCCGCGCCATCCGCCTCAGTCGCTTTCAAATCGGCCGCCGCGTCGGCTCCGCCGCAGCCGGGAAGCAGTATCACAAACGGGAGGATCAGCGTGAAAATCATTGCCGCACGCCCTGCACCATAGTAATTTGTGAAAACACTTGTACATAATTTCATACAGCTATGGCACCGGAGGGCGATCCCGACTCTCTTCATGCCCTAACTTAATGCCCCGGCTGAAATTATTCGCTTGAAATTTGGAGTAAAACCTGGTATTAGTCTTGCTATAGAGTAAGGGACAGGTAAAAACGCACCGACCATGAGAGCAACATACCGGGGTACGTTCTAAGATGCAACAACCGCTCATTCAAATGCAGGCCGCAACCGGCACCGCAATGCTCACCTCCTACGCAGACGGCTTTCGAAGCGAGCTCGTGCGAAAGTCCCTGCACGTGCTCATAGCCTTCGTCCCGTCTCTCGCGTTGCTTTTCGGCCCCGCGGCGACTCTCGTACTGCTCGCGGCAGGAACCCTTTTCTATACGAGCGCTGAAGCAATGCGCATCAGCGGCCGGGAGGTTCTACTCGTCTCACGAGTCACGGTGCTCGCGTCGCGATCGCACGGCAGCAAAGGGTTCGAGCTCGGCCCGGTGACGCTTGGTCTCGGCGCAATGCTCGCCCTCTTCCTCTACCCCGCACCCGCGGCAGCCATTGCCATCTATGCCCTCGCGTTCGGCGACGGATTCGCCGGATTGGGCGGGAAGCTCCTCGGAATAAACCCGATGCCGGAGCTCGGCGGAAAGACGCTCGAGGGCAGCACCATCTGCTACATCGCCGTGTTCCTCGCAACCTTCTCCGTCACCCGCGATCCGGGGCTCTCGGTAGTCGTTGCCGCAGCGGCCACCGCCATCGAGGCGATGCCGCTCGCCGACCTCGACAACGTCGTCCTTCCGGTCGGAACGGGGCTCATCGCAACGGGATTGCTGGCACTCTGAGTGAGGTATCAAGCAGCGTGTTGGCCCGCCTCGGCCAGATCGGCCACCGCGTAGGC
>CAYOFA010000099.1:6777-11684 GCA_964402885.1 uncultured Spirochaetaceae bacterium | reverse complement strand
CCCACGGTCGTCCCTGCGATCGGCACGAAGAGCGTCGAGGCGCCTTTCTCGTTTCCCTCGATGACCGAGGTCGCGTCCGAGTCTCCGGTGCCGACGAGAACGTTGAATCCGGCGCGCTGCGCGAGTATCTCCGGGAAGTAGTAGCGCATCCCGGCGCCGCCCGCCCCGGCGAAGATCGGCCTGTAGCGATAGGAGAAGCCGGTGACCGTGTCGTCGTCCTCGACATAGGTCAGCATTCGCCCCGTCTGGAAGATCCCGAAGACGGTGTAGAAGAGCGTGCTCGTCAGCGCGCCGTCGAGCTCCACGCCGGCGTACTGGGTGTCGACGCGACCGCCGCCTGCCGCCTGGATCTCGCTTTCGCCCTCGTCGATGAGATCGTCCTCGGGCCTGAGATCCTCCTGCAGCGCCAGGGAAATGGTGAGATCCTGGGCCGGAAGCACTTCCGGCAGCCGGAGCTCGGCAAGGCCGAGAAGCCGCGGCGGCGCCAGGAAAACATCATCATCATTGTCTTCGATGAGGTCGAGCCGGGACATGATGACGTCATTGGTGGGCTTGAGAAGCAGTCCCGTGTAGCCGGCGGTGAAACTCAGCACCCAGCCCGGCGCGGACACCGAGAAGCGAGCGCCGTCGATACGGTGGTCGAGCACGTAGCCGGTGGCATCCTCCACGCCGAATCGCCCGAGCCGCCCGCCGACCCGTCTGAGCTCCCCTGCCGGTGTAGAGCCGTCGAGGTAGAGGGCGTCGAGGTCGAAGAGATAGGGTCGCTCGGTGGTGAAAGTGTAGCTTCCCTGGCCGGAAAGAGAGAGTGACTGTGAGAAATCATGGCTCAACCACGCGGCGAGGCTTTCGGAGTTGAACCATTGATCGTCCTCCCGTGTGTCGATCTCCGTCACACTCGAGAGTTGGAAGCCGAAATCAAAGCCGGCGAGCGGCGTGGTCGCCACCATCGATACGATCAGAACCAGAGTCCGAAACCGCGCCCGTCTCACATCGACCCTCCTCGTGCGCAACGGTGCGTTGAATGATAGTGGATTCCTGCACTGCAGTCTACTGGAGATATCCGATTCGCCCAAGCGGCGCTTGACACGACAACAGAACAACCTACTATTGGGAGCGGTGGGAGGACCTTGGTGGCGTTCAGAGATGCACCGAATTCGAGATCGGCAGGGGCCCAGTGCAGGGCGGGAAGAACTCTGTTGTTACTGCTGGTCTCGTTATCGAAGCCAATAGCGATAATGCCGAATATCACATGATGCTGGGATCATACAGGGGCAGCATCGGTTCTGCCCTCCCTCGAAGAGAAACCGGGCTATTCATCGCGTCTGGCAACAGGATCGTCAATTGTAGACAATCTGGCCCCTCCCGATCCGCAGGAACGGACAACCGGAGATGATCCGGCCCTCCTGAGACAGATCTGAAGCTGGGACGCTTTCTCGAAGCGGAGTACGTGCTTGCGGGTTCAGTTTCCCGCACTGAGACAGCGCAGATCCTGTACTCGCACTTCCTATTCGCCCCGACAATAGAAGAGATGAATGAGAAGGTGCCGATGTCAAACAGTGACTCCGCCGCCGCGAACGCCCACTTCGACTCCGTCGACGGCCTGAGACGCCACGAGCTATAAGCAAGCAGTTCTGCCGCGCGCCCTCACACGTTGAGGTCTCCGGCGAACCCGGGCCGGTTCAGTCCGGGGTCAGGGGGAGACGGAAGCCAACCTTCGCCACATGCCTTCGAGGGGGCCCATCCCCCGGCGCGTCTGCCACCGGTGGGCAAATATCACCTGGGCGGCCGCAAAGAGCAGGACGTACATCAGAAGCGGCAGGCGGCTCCAGGTTCCCCACAGCGGTCGCAGGATGACGCTGAACAGCAGGAGCGACACCACCGTCTGACTGATGTAGAGCGTGAAGGCGGTCTTACCGGTGTTTCGGAGGGCGCGCACCAGAAGACTGCTGCGGCTTGCCACGCGAATCAACAGCGACATGTACCCGATTCCCATGAGGATACCCGCCAACATGACCGCCCCGAACAGCCCCTGGGCGGCGCTCGTCTCCAGTCCCACCGCGAGTCTTCCGGCGAGTACTGCCCCCCCGATTGCGAACCCGAGGACGAGACTCACGACACCGCGGCGCCACGTACCGGTATCAGTGAAGAAGCCGCGCCGGTAGAGCGCCATCCCGATCAACATCACCCCCGCCGTGTGCCAGAACAGCACGAACAGTCCGCCGGCGAGAGCCATGAGGAACTCGCCCGCGTTGGCTGCAAGTCGGGCGGGGATCGTCGTCCATTCGGCCTGAGCGGCGGCGAGCGCCGCGGCGTCAAAGGGCAGCGGCGGTACCTCCATGAAGTTCTCGCCGGTAACGATGGAGCCCCACACGAGGAGCGCCATTGGAATCTGCGCCAGGGCGACCAGGCCCACACCGACGACGGTCAACCGCTTTGCGGTCCACCGTGTCGCACGGAGGACCAGGAACCCGGAAATCGCGTACAGAGTAAGAATGTCGCCAAACCACAGCAGGAACCCGTGGGCCAGCCCGAACACCAGCAACCACGCCAGACGTCGCCGCAAACGCGGCCGAGGGTTGATGTCGCGCGCCCGTGCGCGGTCGCTCTGGAGCGCCAGACCCACACCAAAGAGCATTGTAAAGATCGACATGAAACGACTCTCTACGAAGAGCACCTGGAAGACGAAGACACCCATGTCAACGGCGCCGCTTCCCTCGGTCCAGGTCGGCACCCAGTACGCCACCGGCGGTAGCGCCATGGAATAGATGTTCATGATCGGGATGGCGAGAATTGCGATTCCCCTGATCAGATCGAGGCTGTCGATACGGTCGTACGTTGCATTGTTCATCGCTCCTCCGGGAGTTCGAAGAGGTCGTGGACGCTGCACTCGTTCGGCGGGTCCTCGCCGGCAAACAGGGCGTTGATCCACTCGACCGATCGGCGAAAGCCCGCCGGCCGCGTGTGGCGGTGGCGCGCGTCCTCGTAGAGACGATACTGCACGGGGACACCGGTGTCGCAGAGTTCGGAGATGTAGCTTCGGATCGCCGGCGTGGTGATGATGATGTCGTTCCCGCCCTGCACCATGAGAACCGGGATATCGTGGCCGCTCAGACCGCTCTCGTTCTCCGAGAGTCGGCGGTAGAAGGAGGGGTACTCCTCCTCGAGCGTCCCGCCGTGGAGGGCCTCATAGAACTCCTCGGTGAAGAGCTCCCGGCCGTCAAACGGATAGTAGAGCTCCATTTCCTTCACGCATTTCGTCTCGATATCCTGATCCAGCGTCTCGACCCAGCGCTCCTGCAGATAGTCAGCCGGGTTTATCTCATCGGAGCCGTACATCGCCCGGTAGGCGTAGATAATGTAGGGAGAATAGTAGGCGGCTTCCTGCATGAGCGTGATGACGTCGTTCGTGGCGGCGAAGCCGATTGCGCCGCGAAGCTCGACATCCGGCGCGTACTCATCGCGGAGGTCCGCTGCGGCGAGCGCGGCGTGCCCGCCCTGGGAGTAGCCGGCGGTAAAGACGTCGGGAGCCGGCGCCGCGTCAAACTCGGTGTCGCTGAAGAAGTGCCGTACCGCGCGCGCACCGTCGAGCAGCAAGTGAGCCTCGGCAGCCTTGCTGAAGTAACGCTGCGCCCGCATCGGGTCGTTGAAACCGATGTAGTCGGGGAAGATGGTGATGATGCCCTGGGCGGCGTAGGAGGCCATGTTGGTGCGATAGTAGCCCCATCGCTCCGCCACCGGTTCCTCGAGCGACGGCGCGCAGCGATCGGCAATACCGGTCGTGCCCGAGCCGAAGACGAGCACCGGCCGCTCGGCGGGCGCCTCGAGAATCGGCACGAAGAGCCGCGCCTTCGCCTCCACAGCCGTGCCGTCGAAGTCCGAGGTGTTGTAGTAAACGATGTATTCTTCCACCGGATATTGCGCCTCGGGCGTTCCGTACCATTCGAAAAGATCCGGCCCGGCCTCCTCGATCTCCTCGATGCTCCAGGGCCCGACTTTTTCGATCGAGATGATGCTCCCGGGCTCCTGCGCTCCGAGCGTCGCGACCGCCGCCAGAAACAGCGCCGCGGCAAGCAGACCGCGCCGGGTGAATATCATTCCTATCATTCTCATAATTGCTCCCTCACTCACGATTGCTCCCTCATCCATTCGAGCACGTCGAAGTACGCCGCCTGGCGAACGTCGTGGCGCTCGCCCTCGTACACCAGATATCTCACCTCGCTCCCTTCATTCCGGAGCCGGGAAACGAACTCACGTTGCGAATCCGGGAACACGACGATGTCGTCGGTGCCCTGCAGAATCAGTGCGGGCACCCCGTGCCCCGAAAGACCCACCGTGTGCTCGCGGAGGATCCGGTCGATCTCGGGATACCGGCGACCGACGCTCCGGTTCTCGAGCGCTTCGGCGAAGCCTTCCCGGTAGAGCGCCCACGGCCCCCACGGATAGTAGTTCTGCATGCCGCCGATGCACTGCCGGGTGACGTCCTCATCGAGGGTGGCAAGCCAGCGATCCTGTAGCATCAGCGCCGGATCGAAGCGCTCCACCCCGTAACGCTCCCGGAAACTGTAGGCAACGATCGGCCCTACGACCACGAACTCCCGCAGCAACGCGTGCATGTCGGTGGTGGGACCGTAGCCGATAATGCCGGTAATATCGATCTCCGGCGCGTAGCGCGGCTGATAGTCGGCTGCCGCAAAGGCCGCGTGGCCGCCCTGAGAATACCCGGCAAGAAATACCCCGTCCATCGCCGGCTCACCGGCATCGCGGAGGAACGCACGCACGGCCCGGATTCCGTCGAGCATCAGGTGCGCCCCCGCGTCGGCCTGAAAAAACGGCTGCACCCGGTCGGGGTCGCCGAATCCCATGTAATCGGGCACCAGTCCCACCATCCCCTGTCCCGTGAACGCCAG
>CAYOFA010000099.1:5389-6677 GCA_964402885.1 uncultured Spirochaetaceae bacterium | reverse complement strand
CTTGCGCTGTCCGCCCTTCCGGCTGCGGCGCAGTCCGACACCGGGGTGTACGGCCCGGCGGCACCCGAGAACGCCGGCTTCGTCCGGGTCTTCAACGGTGATCCCTCGCGGGAGTCGGTCGAGCTGCCGATCGGACCACGCCGCTACGGCCCCGTCGCCTTCGGCGAGGTGACGGCCTACCGGCCGATTCGCGGAGGCGTGTTTCTCCTGCGAAGCGACGGCGGCGAGGCCGAGCTCATCGTGCGTCCGGACACCTACACCACGGTTCTCCTCGGGCCGGGAGAGATCACCGTCATCCGCGACGAGCGCCACGAAGACCCCGCGCGGGCCCAGCTCGTGCTCTACAACGCCGCGGGTGCGGGAAACATGGATCTCGTCGTGCTCCCCGACGAAGCACCGGTATTCGAGGAGGTGCCCGCCCGGGCGTCCCGTTCCCGTGCGGTGAACGCGGTGGGCGTGGAGCTCGGCCTGCGCGCGGAAGGCGCCGCCGCGGTCGACCTCGAGCCCCTCGAACTGACCCGCGGTGATTCCTTCGGCATCTTCGTCGTTTCCGACGGATCCGGCATCGCCGCCCGTATCCACGAAGCCCGGGTAGTCGTCGAAGACTAGCGATGGTATTCAGCACCACCGTTTTCCTGTTCCTGTTCCTCCCGGTTTTCCTTGCCGTTTACTACGCGCTGCCGTTTCGCTATCGCTCGGCGTGGATCCTCACCGCAAGTCTTGCCTTCTACGGCTGGTGGCGGCTCGACTTTCTGCTGCTCATGGTCGCGACCACCGTGTGGTCGCACCTGCTCTGCCGGTCGATCAAGCTAAACCTTCCCCTGCGACGCGCCCGTGCGAAACGAGCACTCACCGCCGGGATCCTGCTGAACATCGGCACCCTCGCCTACTTCAAGTACTTCAACTTCGGCATCGACAGCCTGAGCTCCCTCCTCGTCATGCTCGGCGGGGAGGAGATCACTGCGTGGCAGGTGATTCTTCCCATCGGGATCTCCTTCTACGTCTTCCAGGCGACGAGCTACCTCATCGATGTCTATCGCGGTGATGCGGAGCCGGCGAAGAGCTACCTCGACGTCGCCGCCTACATCACCCTCTTTCCGCAGCTCGTGGCCGGCCCCATCGTGCGCTACGGCCACATCGCCCCGCAACTCGCCGCCCGCGAGCACTCGATCCCCCGGTTCTCTGAGGGCGCCTGGCGATTCATGATCGGCTTCGCCAAGAAAGTGCTCATCGCCGACAGCGTCGCATCCCTCGCGAACGCAGGGTTCGGGGTGGCGGCGCCGCACGC
>CAYOFA010000099.1:3732-5289 GCA_964402885.1 uncultured Spirochaetaceae bacterium | reverse complement strand
ACCGGGCGCCGACCGCGGTGGCCGGCAACCTCTACGCGATGACCCTCGTCCTCGCAGGGTGGATCCTCTTTCGCTCCCCCGACCTCGCCACCGCCGGGGACCTTGCGGCGGGACTCGTCGGTGTGCACGGACTCGGGCTGAGCAACGCGATGGCGTGGCAGGTGGACGGACTCGCCGTCGCGGCCCTCCTCCTCGGCGTGGTGTTCATCTACGCGGGGCCCGCTCTCGAGCGCTCGGTGCGGCGGCCCGGCACCCCCGTCCTGGCCCTGCGAACCCGCGACGCGGCAGTGTCCCTGCTCTTTATCGCCGGTGTGGTGAAACTGGTAGCCGAAAGCTATTCACCGTTTCTGTACTTTCAGTTCTGAGGATGCGACAGATGGCGCAGGAGACAGCGACCGATACACCACAGGAAACCCACGGCCCGCGCCTCGCAACCGGGCTCGTCTTCGGAGCCTTTCTGCTCGTGCTGGCAGCCGGTGTCCTGCTCTCCGCCGCCGCCTTCGCCCGGATGGAGGACGCCCCGGAGGGCTCACTCCGCACCGGAGAGTGGACCTCCCGGTTCGAGGGGGCCTTCGATCAGGCGCTTCCGCTCTACGAGCCTGCCCTCCATCTGTGGACGGCAATCCGCTACACCCTGTTCTCAGAAGGTGGCCCCGGTCTCGTCGTCGGAGCCGATGACTGGCTCTTCACCACCGAAGAGCTCGAAACCTATCCGCGCGATGGAGAGCGCGTGGAGGAAGCCGCCGCCTACATTGCCGCGGTGGCGCGGGCGCTGGGCGAGCAGGACGCGGCGCTCGCGGTCGTGCTTCTGCCGGCGAAAGCGCGCATCTACGAGGACCGGCTCCCCGGATACGGTCTTCCGCAGAGCGTCGACAGCCGCTACGAGCGCGCGCTCACGGCGCTGCGCGGCGGCGCCGGGGTTGCGGGCGCCGGGGACGGAGGCGCCGCCGGGGTTGACGGCCCCGCGGCCGGGACTCGCGCCGCCGGGGTTGCCGACGCCCCACCGGCCGCCGTCGTCGACGCGCGAGCCGCCCTCCACCGCGCGCGGAGCGCCGGCACGAAGGTGTTTCTGCGAACCGATACCCACTGGACACCCGAAGGTGCGGCGGCGGTCGCGCGGGCCGTCGCCGGAGAGGTTTCGGAACTTCTCGAGCGCAGAGACGTTACCCGCACCCGATTCGAGCGCACTGCCGGCGGTACCGTGGCCCACCGCGGCGACCTGCTGCGCTTCCTCCCGCTCGGCCCCTTCGATGTGGCGTTCGGTCCGCCAGCCGACAGCCTCACCCGCTACGAGACTGCCGCCGCAGGCGGCGACTCCGGCGGTCTCTTCGACGACCCGTCCATTCCGGTAACCCTCGTGGGCACGAGCTACAGCGCCGATGAGCTGTGGGGCTTTCGGGGCGCCCTCGCCGAGGCCCTCGAGGCCGACGTGCTCACCGTCGCGGCGGAGGGCGAGGGGCCCTTCGAGCCGATGGAGGAATACCTCCGCGGTGATACCATCGCGGACCAGCCGCCGGAGCTCGTCATATGGGAGATCCCCGAGCGCTACCTCGCCGC
>CAYOFA010000099.1:0-3632 GCA_964402885.1 uncultured Spirochaetaceae bacterium | reverse complement strand
CCGGCGGGGACGTCGAGCCGGAACAGGCTCGGCCCCATGGCCTCCTCCACCGTGTAGATCGCGCGACAGATCTCGATCACCGTGCCCGGGTAGACCGCGCTGCGGGCGAGGACCGTGGCCTGCTCGTTTCGGTCGAGTTTCTTCACGAGGTTTTCGAGGATGACGGTGTAACCGCTCAGCTTTTCGGCGAGCCGAAGCCGTCGATTCCGCAGGCTCTCGGACGGCCGCTCGGCCAGACGCCGGTCGACGCGGACGATGGAGCCCTGCAGGCTCTCGATCCTCTCTTTGGTGACCAGGAGCTTCCGCGCGATGATGAAGTCCGAGCCGACCACGATGCGGGTGGCAACTTCGGCACGATTACCGATCTCATCGGCACTCACCCCATGCGCGGTGCGTACCTCTCCGCCGACGATCTTTCCGTGTTGCCCCATCACGAGGCGATCGAGGCACATGATACGGGCGTTGTAGCAGAAGCTCTCCACGAACACGCTCGACTTCGACTCCACGGTGCAGCTTTCCACGAACTTCCCGCGTACCTTTCCGCGACACCGAACGAGTGCCCGCTGCTTCCCGATGATGCCCCCGGCCGCCGAAAGCCCGCCGCGGCAGAAGACCTCGTGGGCGTCCAGCGTCTCCTTCGCCTGCAGATCGCCGCCGACCCAGAGGCGATACCCGTCCGCGACGGTGCCGCCGAGGGCGAGGTTCCCGGGAAAGGATATGTCTCCGGTGGAGTTGTCCACGTCGCAGTTGAGGGAGAGATCACGCTCCACGACGAGCTCGCCCTTCGAGATGCGAAGGAGCCCGCTCTTTGCGGCCACGATGCGGTCACCCTGCAGACGAGTATTCCGTCCGGCGGACAGAGACTCAACCGGCGCGTCGTCGAAGGGAACCGCCTCACCGCGAACATTGGTGCCGGGGGTGCCGGCACGCTCGCTCTCGAGTACAGCGACGGTCTGCCCGCCGAAGGCCACCGGCAGGGTTCGAGCCTGGTGAAGCGCGGCCGCGGGATCGACCGACGCCTTATCTATGAGCTCTCGAACGGCGGCGAACGAGGGATCAAGGCTGAAATGACTGCGAACTCGCGCGACCGGCGGCGTACCGCGTGCAATGGTGACCTCCCCGGGGCGTTCGGCGCCGGGGACATGGGCGCCGCACTCCTCCACGGCCGCATCGATCGCCTGCCAGTCGATGCCGTGGGTAACGCCCTCGCGCAGAAGAAGCTGCTCGATGTAGCCGCGGGTTACGGGCCGTCCGTCCGAGGAGGCGGGCGTGAGCAGGGCGCGGGCGCTCATCACGTCCTCATCTATGGTGATTTCGACCCGGCCGTCTCCGCGAATCGCGGGGCCGGCCTCGGGGGCCTGGGTGCTCTTTTCGCTCATGCCTGGCATACCTGATTCACTCATAATACTAAAATGATTTTAAAGCCAAATTTCTTTAATTTCAAGGCTCGGGGCGCCGGCGCTGCCTATGCGAGCGCGGAGGATTTCGGCTACACTGCCGGTACGCATTTCTGCATATTTCGGAGACGCACGTGGACATACTTCAGATTCGCAACCTCTCCCTCACGCTCGGAGGGCAGGAGATCCTGCGGGACCTCAGCCTCGACCTGTGGGAGGGACATATTCACGCACTCGTGGGACCGAACGGCGCCGGCAAGTCCACCCTTGCCGCTGTCATCATGGGACTCGAGGGCTTTCGCGAGCACACCGGGGATATCTTCCTGCGCGGGGAGTCCATTCGGGATCTCTCCGTCGATGAGCGCGCCCGGCGCGGCATCACCCTCGCATGGCAGGAACCCGCACGCTTCGAGGGCCTGCCCGTCCATAAGTTCATTCTCGCCGGGGCGAAGGAGAAAACCGCTGCCGAGCTCACTCGCGTGCTCGAGATGGTCGGACTCGACCCCGAGCGCTACCGGCGCCGGGCGGTGGACGCCAGCCTCTCCGGCGGCGAGCGCAAACGCATCGAGCTCGCCTCCATACTCGCAATGAGACCCTCGGTCATGATGATGGATGAGCCGGACTCGGGTGTCGACATCGACGCCCTCGCCTACATCTTCGAGGTGATCCGTGAGATGAAAGACGAGGGCATCACCGTGATTCTCATCACTCACTCCGGCGAGGTGGTCAAGCACGCCGACCACGGATTCCTGCTCTGCGACGGACACATCCTCGAGAAGGGCGTGCCGCAGAAGATCTTCTCCTACTTCGAGGGATCATGCGCGAGCTGCGATCATCCCAACGAGCCGCCCGAGAACGCCGAGGAGGTCACCCAATGAGCTCAGACGCAATTCTCAACGAGCTCCTCGACGCGATCAAGATGCCGTTCTTTCCCCACGACGGGAAGACCGCGTTCGTGGGCATCAATGCCAATCAGGTACTCGCGTCGACCCTCGTCCCCGGACTCCACATTGAGCCCGAGGAGCTCGAAGACGGCATCCGTGCGCAGATCCGTGTCGACCCGGGCACCACGCTCGAGAAGCCGGTGCATCTCTGCTTCGGCATGGTCGGCGAGTCGGGCGTGCAGCGTATCAACCTCG
Organism: uncultured Spirochaetaceae bacterium; assembly: GCA_964402885.1. Taxonomy (GTDB): domain Bacteria; phylum Spirochaetota; class Spirochaetia; order DSM-27196; family PWMO01; genus JAAAOH01. Next base: position 1,096 of record CAYOFA010000099.1, on the reverse strand, counting down.
ATATCAACATCGGCGAGGACGCGACCGCGCAGTTCATGGCGCACTGCGTGTTCCCGAAGGCCGTCGACATTCAGCACATCATGGATGCCGATATCAACGTGGGCGCGCGTGCGACCTACGTCTACTTCGAGCGCCACATCCACGGCAGGGACGGAGGCGTGACGGTGAAGCCCACCGCGCGCGTGCACGTCGCCGAGGACGCCCGGTTCTCCACCGAGTTCGAGCTCATCCGCGGGCGTGTCGGCGTCATCGACATCGACTATGAAACGAAGGTGGAGGCGCGCGGCGTGATGGAGATGACCGCCCGCATCTCGGGCCGCGGTGACGACCGGATAACCATCCGCGAGAAAGGTGATCTCCTCGGCGAGGAGGCACGCGGGGTGCTCACCTCACACATCGCGTTGCGGGACGATGCCTACGGGGAGGTGTACAACGACCTTCGTGCCCGCGCCCCCCATGCCCGCGGCCATGTCGACTGTACCGAGATTGTGCAGGACCGGGCCGTGGCCCGGGCCGTACCCATCGTGCAGGTCGACCATCCGCAGGCCCATGTGACTCACGAGGCGGCCATCGGCTCGGTCGACTCGAAGCAGCTGCAGACGCTGATGTCGCGCGGTCTCTCGGAGGACGACGCCACCGAGATGATCATCGACGGGCTGCTGAGCTGAGCCGGCGGCCGGCTGGCGGGCCGCGCCCGGAGCCCGGGCCGGCGGCGGCTACCGCGTCAGGTGAGGCCGCGCACCTTCCCGGTTTCCACATCCACATCGATGCGCCGGAACGCCGGATCGGAGCCGGTGCCCGGCATGAGCTTGATGTCGCCGGCGACCGGCACCACGAAGCCCGATCCCCGATACACCAGCAGGTCACGCACCGGCAGCTGCCACCCGCGCGGGCGCCCCTTGCGGGCAGGATCGTGGGAGAGGCTCAGATGGGTCTTCACCATGCAGGTACCGAGTGACTTCATCTCCGGATCCTGATCGGCAGCGGCAATCTTCTCCTCGGCCTGCGGGCTGTAGGTCACGCCGTCGGCGCCATAAACCCCGGTCGCGATCCTGCCGATGACATCCTTCAGCGGCTCGTCGACCTCGTAGAGGTA
>CAYOFA010000098.1:8601-11770 GCA_964402885.1 uncultured Spirochaetaceae bacterium | reverse complement strand
ATGGCAATCACCCTGCTCTTCTCGCTTCTTGCCGGGATGAAGGCCGACCTCGCCTACAATCTGCAGACCTACGTGTCGGGGGAGATCCGCATCCGAAATCCCCGCTTCACCGAGCACGAGACCGTGAACCCCCTCCATCTTGCACTCGATGCGCCCGCCGAACTCATCGAGACGGCGGCTGCGACCGAGGGCGTTTCCTCGCTTGCGCCCCGCATCCGTTTTCCCGGATCGGTGTTCGTAGACAACGAAAACTATAACGCCGTCGGGATCGGCCTCGATTTCGCCCGGGAGCGGGACTATCAGAGCATCGGCGACCGTCTCACCGCCGGTCGCATCCCGGCGTCCGGCGAACGGGCCGCGGTCCTCGGCACCGGCCTTGCCGCCGAGCTCGGCCTCGGGCTCGGCGATACGTTCACCGTCCTCACACAGACAGCAACACGCGGTTCCAACGCCATGACCTTTGAGGTAGCCGGCCTCGCCCGGTTCCCGGTCTCCGCCTTCACCGAGACCCACTTCCTGATTCCCCTCGATACGGCGCAGTACTTCCTGCGCATGCCCGACCAGGTTACCGATCTTCTGGTGAAGACGACCGGCGACACGGATCCGGTGGAGACGGCCGCCGCGCTGGAGTCGACCCTCGGGGGCCTCTCGGAAACGCCCCTCGTGGCCGAGTCCTGGACCCGACTGCGCACGAGCTACTCCTTCATGGAGATCGCCGACATGACCTATGCCATCATGGCCCTCTTCTTTTTCGTCCTCGGAAGCAGCGTCATCGTGAACACCACGATGATGGTGATCTACGAACGAACCCGGGAGATCGGCACGCTCTCGGCCATGGGAATGGAAGGCGGACAGCTCATACGGATGTTCTTCATCGAAGCGGTGATGATCGCCGCGGCAGGCGCCGCCGCCGGGGTGCTTCTCGGCATCGCCATCACCGCCCCGTTCTCCGTCCTCGGGCTCGACATGGGTGCGTCGTTCGAGGGGATCGATTTCGAGGTGTCGAATGTTCTCTATCCGAAGATCAACCTGCGCTCGACCGTCTTCGTGTTCGTGTACTCGGTGACCGTCGCAGCACTCGCATCGCTCTTGCCCTCGCGCCGGGCGGCCCGCGTGAGCCCGGCCGAGGCGCTGAGATCGCTGTAGCGGCGCCGCGGCGGCCACGGCCGCCGGCGGCGCGCCGCTTATCCGAAAAGGAGATTTGAAATGAAACGAATGGCACTGCTGATGTTTATCGTCCTGCTGCCGGTACTCGGCGCCGCCGCCCAGAGCGCCGAGGAGATCATACGACGGCTCGAGGCAAATCAGACCCACGAAACCAGCCGCGTGGAGGGCCGCATGGTCATCCACGATCGGTTCGGTCGGCGCACGACCGAGTTCATCATGTTCGCTCGCGGCACCGATGACGCGCTCATCGAGTTCACGAGTGCCGAGGAGGCGGGACAGAAGGTGCTGCGGACCGGTGACGAGATCTATCTCTTCTACCCCGACGCGAGCGAGCTCATACGCCTGCAGGGAGCGGCGCTCCGCCAGTCCATGCTCGGCTCCGATGTGTCCTACGAGGATATGACCGGAAACAGGGGATACCTCGACACCTACGACGTGCGCGTGACCGGCCGCGAGGAGATCGACGGCAATGCCTGCCATGTCCTCGAGCTCGAGGCGACCTCCCGGGATGTGGCCTACCCCAGGCAGAAACTCTGGGTCGATGCCGAGCTCTACGTCATGCGCAAAGCCGAACAGTACGCCCTCTCCGGCCGTCTGCTGAAAGTCATGGAGGTGGAGGAGCTCATGCGGCAGGACGGGAAGATCTTTCCATCTCACATAACAATTCGCGATCAGCTCAAGCAGGACACCCGAACCGAGTTCATCATCGAGGAGGCTCGCATCAACATCGACCTGCCGAGCCGCATCTTCTCGGTGGAGGAGCTGACATGGTAGGGCCGCACAACGGGACACACCTGTGCCGCCGCGGAACCGCGAGCCCCGTCGGGTGCCGGCGCGTTACGTACCGGCGCGTCACCGTCCCCGCGCTGGCCGCGGCGCTCGCCCTCACTGTCCTCGCGCCGGTCTCAGCCGAGGTAAACCAGCGCGTGACCCTGGAGGCGGCTCACGCCGTCACCCGCGGCGAGGATGATGAAGTCCTGGCGGCCGGCACGGGACTCGCCGAGCTCGACCTGCGCTCGGCAGGCAGCAGGTACGTTCGCGGGAGACTTCAGTTGCGAACCCGGGTCGAAAGCGACGACCCGGCAGCCGAACTGGAGGTGCCGCGCGCGTTCGTGAAGGCACGCTTCCCGCTTACCGAGGAATCCTACTTCCATCTCACCGCGGGACGCACGCGGCTCACCTGGGGCGACGGTGCCTTCTACAACGCCGGGGACACCCTCTTCGGCGCCCTCGGCGAAAACCCCGACTTCACCGCCGACACCATCCGTGACGAGACCAGCTGGCTTGCGGCCGCCTTCTTCCCCCTCGGCCGCTTCGCCTTCGTGGAGCCGGTGGTGCTCGTGCCGCTCCCCGAGGGCGCGATCGGGAGCGGCGCCGTCGGAAGAGCCGGCGGCGCCACCGACCCGGCGGCGGCCCATGATACGTCAGGCGGGGTGCGCGTCCAGGGCAAGCTCGGGGAGGTCAAGAGCGAGGCCTCATACCTCTTCCGCGGAACCGAGAGCTACCACCAGCCGGCGGTGAGCCTGCAGGGCAACCTCGGCATCGACTGGTACGCCGGCGCCACGACCCGCATTCCGGGCCCGGACTCCCGGCTCCCCTGGGACGATGCGGCCGACGCCGCCCGGGAGGAAGCGGCGGCCAGCTTCGGGCTTCTGCACATCGAGGAGGGCGCCTCGGGGCAGTCGCTCACCCTGCGGCTCGAAGGTTTGGTGCGCCCGTGGAAGGCGTGGGAAGAGACCGACACCCGGGGAGCCGACGCGGCGACGCCGGCCACCGACCTGGAGGCCACCGACCCCGCGGCCGGCGTCACCTACGGCCTCGAGCTCTTCGGCGAGGTCGTATGGCAGCCCGCGCAGAGCCTTCAGTTCTACCTTCGGCAGGTGACCTCACCGATAGACGCGTCCGGGCTCTTCGTGCCGGGGGCTGCGTGGATGCCCTACGACGGGCTCACACTCTCGCTCTTCGCGGCGCTGCAGGCCGGCGAGGTTTCGGACGTCTACGG
>CAYOFA010000098.1:4378-8501 GCA_964402885.1 uncultured Spirochaetaceae bacterium | reverse complement strand
CGGCGGCCGCGGGCCTACCGCCACTTGCGGAAGACAAGCACCTTCGTGTTGAGGTAGAGAAACAGGAAAGCAAGCAGCACGTAGTAGGTAAGGTCCCGGGAGTCGAGGAGGCCCTTCTCGAAGCTGCGAAAATGATGGTTGAGCGACAACTGATTCAGCAGATCGCCGAGCCATCGCGGCAGGTTGATGACGACGTTCACCTGGTTTACCAGTGTCAGCGCAAGCAGCACCACGACGCCCATGATGAATGAGGTGATCTGATTCTGCGACAGCGAGGATACGAAGAGTCCCACCGAAATGGCGGCGGCACCGAGCAGCAGCGTGCCGATGTACTGCCCGATGATCTGGCCGGTGGCGAAGTCGCCGAGCGGGCTGATCGTAAGCGGCACCGGAAGCGTCAGCACGAGCATGAGCGCCAGCAGCCCCAGCGCACCGAGAAACTTCCCCACAACGATCTGCGCCTCGGTGAGCGGCAGCGTGAGCAGCACCTCGGCGGTGCCGAGCTTGTTCTCCTCGGCCCAGGAACGCATGGTAATGGCAGGCATCAGAATTATGAATACGACCGGCAGGATCCCGAAGTAGCTGCGCATGGAGGCAACGTTCTGAGCGAGGAACTGCTGAATGTAGAAGAACCACGTCGACGTGAAGGCGAGAAAGAATACGACGACGATGTATGCGATGGGTGAGTTGAAATAGGTAGCGAGCTCTTTCCGCGCGACCGTAAGTATCGACTTCATCTCCGCCTGCCTCGGTGCATAGAATACGAAAACTGGCGACCGATACCAACCCCGTTTTGACTCGAGCGCCGAAAGTGAGTAAACTACTTGCGGTTACAACTATATAGAGCCCGCAGGAGGCAGAACGATGGCCGATGGTACACCGGCGAAAAAGGCATCTTCACGAACCAGGCTCATAATCGGAGTGACGATCCTCGCGGTACTGCTCGTGGTGAGCATCGTGTTCGACTTCGGCGGTGCGCTGCGCACGGCACTCGAAACCATTCGGGATATGAGTATTGTCACCGGCGCACTGGTGTTCATGGTGCTCTACACGACCACGACCGTCTTTCTGGTGCCGGGCTCCATCCTCACGCTGGCCGCCGGGGCAATATTCGGCGTGGTGACGGGCACGATCTTCGTATCCCTCGGCTCCACGGTCGGCGCAACCGTGGCCTTTTTCGTCGGCCGCTATTTCGCGCGGGACTGGGTCAGCACCAAGATTGCCGGGCGACCGCGCTTTGCCGCCATAGACGATGCGATAGGGCGCGAGGGATGGAAGATCGTCGGACTCCTGCGCCTCTCCCCGGTGGTGCCCTTCAGCGTGTCCAATTACTTCTACGGCATAACCAAAGTGAGACCGCTCGGTTACGTGCTTGCCTCCTGGATCGGAATGCTGCCGGGCACTCTCATGTACGTATACATCGGATCTCTTGCCGGCACGCTCGCCGCGATTGGTGCGGGGGAAGGGACCGGATTCACGACACTTCAGTGGGTGTTCTATGGCGTGGGGCTTGTCGCGACGATCGCGGTGACGATCCTCATAACGCGCGTCGCACGTCGCGCCGTCGACCGGGCCCTGAGTGAAAACGCATCCGGTCAGGACGACTCCCCTGCAGCCGGTCAGGGCCCCGCTTCAGCGTCCGGTCCGGGCGTAGCGGTAGATTGACTCCAGAAGTCGTTCCACGTCGCTTCGCGCAAAGAGCTCGAGGGCAAGCCGAAGGCCGTTCGGCTCCTCGGCGAAGTCGACCCGGGCGAAGTACCGCAGGTAGGTCCGGGCCGTGCCCCCGCCTTCGGCGCCTCCGGTGCCTCCGTTGTCGAGCGGCTCGAGGTACCAGGAGTAATGAATTGCGGAGAGCCCGCCGTCGAGGCTCTCGCTCATGGCGCTCCGCACGAGTATAGCCTCTCCGGGGAGCTCTTCGGTCATGCTCGAGAGCACGTAGTCATAATCCCTTCCGAAGAAGAGAAACTTGAACGATGTCCGCATGAGCGCGGCCTGCCGATCAACGACCGTACCGACCGGTTCATAGGGCGGCTCCTCGGGGACCGGGCGCCCCTCGCTTGCCACGACGCGGCGCGAGATCACCGTATATTCCTCGTATGCCGTTATCGCCGAGCGTAGTTCCTCCACCGACAGCGGATAAACACCATGGTACTCGATGACGGAGACAACGCCCGCCTCGGAAAACGCGGGGTTCTCGGCGATACCGAACTCGAGAACCTCGGGCTCATCGGAAAGCACGTCCACACTCGTCCCCGCCGGAACGCCGTAGCGATACTCGTAACGGCCGGCTTCGGCGCCGGTCGACGCCTCCTGCCCCGGCAGCACCGTCGGTGCTGCCACACAGAGGAGCCCGACAAAGCCCGCGAGGAGCGGTATAACCGGTATGCGTTCTCTCATTCTGCAAAACGGTGTACTTCCGCCGCAAGATAGTGTCAAGCACGGCGGCGGAGTTGACGGGCGCCCCCGCTGCGGATATACCGGAATCCATGTTCACTCGACGCGCCCCGGTTCTTCTGTTGACGCTCGTCGCCCTTACGGCCACCCCATCTCCCGCCCACGGCGAGGATATCCTCAGCGACGACCTCGACACGGAGGTGCGAGAGGCTTACGTTGAAACCGGTCGGGTTCTTCCGACGGCGGTGTTTCCCCGCTCCCGTGATTCGCTTCATGGGCTGCTGGAAAATCTTCGCCGCTCGCCGGGCTCGACGAGGTCGGCAGAGCGGGCGGCCGAGGCGCTTGATTTTCGAGAAGGCGACCTCCGCCTCCTCATCGATCTCGATATCCAACCGGAGACCTACCTCGAGGCCAACCGCAACGACCTCAGCTTTCTCGAGAGCCTCGAGCAAGAGGAGCCGCTTCTGCGGTTCAATACCGCCTACGGGGTGGATGGCGGTCCGCAACTCGTTACCCAGACAGTGCTGCAACGCGAGTATGACGTAGAGCTTCCCACTAATATCCCGCTCCCGGCCGATGGAAACCCGGCGCCCTTCGAGAATAACTTCATCTACACCGGATACCTCTACGTGCCCGGGGAGTATCTTTCCACGACCTTCGGCCGGCAGCAGGTTCACTTCGGCCCCTCCTCCCGCTCCTCGCTCATGGCCTCCGATCGTCTCCCCTACCTCGACGCCGCGCGCTTCTCCCTGACGCTCGGGCGCCTGCGAATGACCCACCTCGTCTCGACCATCGACAATACCGCATCGGACGCCGAGGTCGACGCGGGAATGCCGGAGGTTCTTACGGGCGGTCCATGGGACTACGGCGATCAGTACGCCTACGGAAAGAACATCATCTTCTACAATGTGCACTACTTCGAGTACGCGTGGGACAGGCTGCGTCTCGGCATCGGCGGACAGATGCTGATATCCCGGCCGATGAACCACTTCCAGCTCGGAGACTTCTTCCCCGTCTTCAGCTGGCACAATGCGGACATCGTGCCCAACAACATGTGCCTCGTCTTCGACGCGAGCTACGCGGCGGCGCCCGGCCTCGAGGTTTACACGCAGGTAGGCCTCGACGACGTCAGTGCCCAAACCTTCGGTATCGCAGACAGTGAGCTGCCGACCATCCCCGCGTACATCGCCGGCATGCGATACCGCCGGGAGACCGACGGTCCGGCGCTTTCCGCTCTCCTCGAGGGCGGATACACGCACTACCTGTGGGGAAACTTCCACGAAGAGTTTCTGCTCAGCCGCGCGATCTATCGGCAGAACACCGATGCGGGCTCTGAAAGCATGCCGCTCACCTCTCCGTACGGCCCGGGCACCCTGTGGGCGCTCATCGAGACCTCGGCGGGGTGGGACGCCGCGCAGCGGCCGGGCCCCGCGCGAGGGCCGGCGTTCGAGCTCGGGCTTTCATACCTCATTCGGGCCGAAAACACCCGCGCAAACCTCTACTCAACCCCCTACCGCGCCTCCGAGCACGTCGAAAGCGCGCCGCGGCGGGTCCTGCACCGGGTCGCGCTGCGCCCGGTCTACCGCCCGGTGCCGACGATGGGGATCTACGCCGAGCCCGCGCTTCTCGTGGATGACGGCGAGCTCGGCTTCGAGGCGACGCTCGGCTTCGCGTGGCGCTTCGCCCGCGTCAGCCGGCCCTGACCCGACGAGCGCTGACCCGCCGGCGC
>CAYOFA010000098.1:0-4278 GCA_964402885.1 uncultured Spirochaetaceae bacterium | reverse complement strand
CGCTACTGCCGGCTTTTCTCGGTGAGGTAGATGTGTGCGAGCTTTCGAAATGAGAAGTTCCACATGAAGGCTGCAAGCATGCTGAGTGCTTTTGCGAGCACGTAGTACATGTCGAGCTCTTCGACGAATAACAGCATGAGGCCGGTGTGCAGCACCAGCGCCGTCCCGGCCGTGAGCACGAAGAAGAACAACTGCAGCCGGTGATGTCCGTGATCGGAGCCCGGAAAGATCCATAGTGCGGTAAAGAGATAGCTGATGAACAGACCGAACAGAAACCCGAAGACGCTCGCGCGTACGGCCCGCACGGCGAAGACCTCGACGAGGAGAATCAGCAACCCGTAATCGCCGACGGCCGCCGAAAGGCTTGCCATCCCCGAGCGAATCAGTTGCAGTATCCAGTGTTCGGCCTTCTCGAAGAGAAGGCGCCAGGCCAGATGTCTCATTACCCCCGGCGCCGCCTCTACAACCTGATCCGTATGCCGATCGGGATTCCCGCGTAGTGACCGACTCCGTCCGGCTGGTAGAGAATCGCCCACCGCACCCCGGTGTGAAGGCGCACGAAGCTTCCGAGGTTCAAGGTGAAGATCGGTCCCGCCGCGGCATAGCCGAGCCACGTGAGCCCTTCCTCTCGCTTCTCCCAGTTGTTGCCCCGTTTCACGATGTCGGTTCGTGCGCCGCCTGCCTGCAGGCTGATGCCCGCCTCGGCCCACCCGGCACGAAGGGGCGAATACTCGAGCTCGCCGTAAACGGGAAAGATATGGCCACCAACCGCGGAGTCCTCTTCGGCGGTCACGTACCAGTATCCGAGGCCCGCATAGACGTCGAGCCCCTCGGTGAACAGGTCCGCATACCCGAGCGAGAAAGACGGCACGAACGCGTTATTCACCTCGTCCCACAGGTCCACCGCCGGAATGAGTGCGGTCCACTCCATGCCGACGAGTATGCGCCGCCCCGGCTCATCGACCCGTGGATCGCGACCGCCGTTGCTATCACCGTCCCCATCCCGAGCTTCCTGTCCGAAGACCGGGAACCCGACACAGAACACGAGCAAGAGCAGAATAAGCCACCGACCACCGCCGCGTGGGCCCGAATGTCGTTGAGATGCTGCCACGGTCTGAAGCATATCCCGCATCGGGTCGGGGGGCAAGCGCACACCTGTTCCGGGACGCGCCCGCCTCAGCGCGCCCGTTCGCCGGCTGGCTCGAGAAATGCGTTGAGCGCCGGTATGTCGGCAGCCTCTGCATCGTCGAGGGAGCCCTCGAAGAGCACGGTTCCCTCGTGCACGAAGACGATGCGGTCAGCGATGCGTCGGATGCTGTCGAGCTCGTGGGTAACCACCACCAGGGTCACCTGCAGACGGTCGCGCAATGAAATCATGAGGCGGTCGAGCGCGGCGCTGTTCTGCGGATCGAGGCCGGCACTCGGCTCGTCGAGGAAGACGATCTCCGGGTCGAGGGCAATCGCCCTCGCGAGAGCGGCCCGCTTCTTCATGCCGCCGGAGAGCTCCGCCGGATAGAGGTCCTCGGTCCCCGGCAGATTCACCAGGCTCAACTTCACCTCGACCATACGGCGGATGACCTCGGCGGGAAGCCGTGTGTGCTGCTCGAGCGGCACGGAGATATTCTCGAACACGGTCAGCGAGTTCAACAGGGCTCCGTTCTGGAACAGCACGCCGAGGCGCCGCAACGCGCTGGTGTAGTCGGCCTCACCGAGGGAGGCGAGGTCACTCTCGAAGAGTCGAATACGCCCCGCCGACACTGGGATGAGCCCGAAAAAGGCCTTCAGCAGCGTCGTCTTACCCGAGCCGCTTCCGCCTACGATGCAGGTGATCTGTCCGGGATAGATGTCGCAGTCCGCATCCCGGAGGATGACGGTCTCACCGTAGGCGACTTCGAGCGCACGCGCCTGGATGATTGACTGCTCGGACACCCCGTTGCCTCCTCTCACATCTCAGGTCAGATACGCAAAACTGAAGAACACATCGATGACGATCACCGAGAATATCGATGCCACCACGGACTTCGTCGTCACCAGGCCCACGCCCTCCGCGCCGCCGGTGGCGCGAAAACCGTAGTACGCGGCAACGATGACGATCTGCCAGGCGAACACGAGACTCTTGGAGAAACCGGTAACCAGGTCGTAGAGGCTCAGCACGTCCACGAATTGGCCGATGAAGGTGCGAGCTGTCAGGTCGAGATACGGCAGGCTGATCGCCATTCCGCCGAGAATCGCCACCACCATGGAAATCATGGTGAGCACCGGCATGACCGCCGTAATCGCGAGAACCTTGGGAACGACCACGTAGCGAACCGGAGAAAGTCCCATCACCTGGAGGGCGTCGAGCTCTTCGGTGACTTTCATGGTCGCAATCTCCGAAGCGATGGAAGAGCCGCTGCGCCCGGCAACGAGGACAGCGGTCATGAGCGGTCCCATCTCGCGGACGACGAAGAGCGCGAGCAGGTTCACCACGTATATGTTCGCCCCGAACAGCCGAAGCTGTGCCGCGGATTGAAGGGCCACGATGAAGCCGATGATGAAGGACAGAAGCGCGATTATTCCAATCGACTGCACCCCGATGCGAACGGACTGAGTGACAAAGCTGCCACGACGCCGCTGACGGCGGCCGAAGACGTCAAAGAGGGCCCAGATCATGGAATCAGCGGCAACGCGAATGTACCCTGTGATGCCGCCGGCGGCGCCCCGAAGCCGCTCCCGCGAGCGCGCGAGCAGGGGACGCGCCGATCGCCCCGCTTTCTGCCCCTCATCGCGCGAAGTGAAGAGCGACAACGTGTCCTTCATTCCCTCCGGAGCGCCCTCTATCTCGACCTGGGAGCCCACACGCTCGCGGATCAACTCGATGAGCGCAATGCCCGCGCTGTCGCTTCCCTCGATCCCCGAGCATCCGACGCGCCGGATCCGGTCGCGGTTTTCGGGAGTGATGGTCTCGGTCATGCTTCGATAGAGTGACGGAACGGTCTCCTGCGTCAGGTCGCCGGTGAGCTCGATGGTGGTTCCGTCCGCACTCAGACTCAGGGCTGCCATGATTACTCGAGCTCGTCGGGGGCCTTGGCGAGGAACGCAACGACTTCCTCGGAGAGAATGCGAGAGACCGCCTCGACGAAGCTGCGCGGTTCCTCGTCGGCGAGCGCTTCGCGCCGTTCGAAGCGGTGGCGGGTTACGATGCTGCCGGTGCGGAGGTCGAGCAGCGCGAGCTCTCCAACCACCTCGCCCTCGGACACCCGGTTGCAACAGTAGTGTGTGAGCGCGTCGATGCGGATCACCACCTCGTAGCTGCCGGCCGCGCGTCGCCCGGTGCTGACACTGCCGAAACGCGGGCTGCGCTCCACACCTTCGCGTACCAGGTTCGCCACCGCCGTCGCCGGTGAAACCGCCCAGAGATCACCGTTTCGGTAGCGCACGAGCGGCCCGTCGAGGCGCTGCAGAAGCTGGCGTCGGTCGAACATCGGCGCCACTTCGGCATCCTGTATGATTACCGCCGCAGCTCCGGCGTCTTCCGCGGCTCCGACATCCTCCGGAGGTCCGTTCTCGGGCGGTGCCCCGGGAACCGAGGCATCAAACTCGAGCACATAGTAGTTGGTCGGCTCGATCGGTTGAGAGAGACAGCCTGAGAGCAGCAGTGCGGAGACGAGAATCAGTGAGGCTGACAGGACGATTCGCAGTTTCATTGCCGGCTCCATGGTGCTACCGCGTCAGGCATCGACCTCATCGTGCTCCTATCGTATCAGCCTCGACGGGTCTTCACTGATAGTGATGGCAAAGTTATTGAGGTACTCGAGGGTCTCTTCGAGGAGAGCCAGGGAATCGAGAAGCCCGTCCTCTCCGGCCACCAGCACCGACTCGATGTTGCGGATGCTGTCCTCCGTCTGCGCGACGGTGCGGTTGAGGCTTTCCAGCAGGCCGCGCAGGTCGTTTCCTCCGGCGTTGTCGGTGAGCTGCGAAACGACGACGTTCAACTGCGAAGCCGTGGCCGAAAGTGTTTCCGCGGCGACCTGAATCTCGACAACGGTCTGCGAGAGCGGCTCGCGGGTCTCCGCCACGAAGCCGTCTACGTTCCGCATGATGCGGCTGATGCGCCCGCGGTTCTCGCTCAGTATTCCCGAAATATCCCGGAGGGCGGACTCCACTTCCACGCGATTCTCCTCGCGCAGAAGCTCGGAGAGGCGAAACACCACGAACTCGAGCTCGTTCGCGATATTGGTTGCAGGCTCGGTAAGCCGGTCGATCGTTGAGGGCTGCGCGGGAATATGTGATCGGGGC
>CAYOFA010000097.1:5876-11809 GCA_964402885.1 uncultured Spirochaetaceae bacterium | reverse complement strand
TGGGCGCTCGTCCTCCTGCTGTGCTTCAGCGCATCGATCCTGCCTGCGCAGAGCAACGGGGAGGCGGGATCAGGCGACGCCTCGCCCGAACCGTACTCGCCGGATGAGTTTCCGGGGTGGGCCCGGGACCTGCGACGCGGAGAGATCATTGCACTCGGAAGCTTTCCGGTAGTGCTGCTGCTCGCGAATGTCGGATACGATGCGGTGCGGTTCGGCCGGGAGAGCCTGAAGGCCGGTGAGTGGAATTACACCTACGCGCCCTGGTTTTTCGGCCCGCCCGACAAGCGGCCCCTTACCGAGGAGGAGCGCATCGGGGTCATTCTGACCGCCGCGGGGATGTCGGTGGGTGTGGCGCTCGTCGACTTCATCATCGGTCGCATCCGTGCAGACGGCCTCGCCGGAGACCGCACGCGTGCGGATCGAAGGTGACCATGGCAGAGCCCCCGATGAACCAACCGGCGGACCGCGACCATGATCTCGACACCGTCGAAGCCGTAGTGGAGGCGCCCCATGAGGGGCTGCGCGCCGACCGCTACGTAAGCGAGGTGCTCGATCTCTTTCCACGAAGCCAACTGAAAACCAGGGAGGTGCGAATCCTCGTGAACGGGCGCCCCGTCAAACCCTCCCGGAGCGTGCACGAGGGTGAGCTCGTCGAAGTGGAGTACGGGCCCGTCCCCCTGCCGGACCTCGAGCCCGAGGACATCCCGCTCTCGGTCATATTCGAGAACAGGGAGCTCCTCATCATCGACAAGCCGCAGGGGATGGTCGTTCACCCGGCACAGGGAAACTACTCCGGCACGCTCGCCCACGCGGTTCTCCATCACGTTGCGGGGCTCGAACGGGACTTCGAGCCGGAGAGCCTCCGTCCGGGCATCGTCCATCGCCTCGACAAAGACACCTCCGGCATCATCGTGGTGGCGAAGTCGGCGGCCGCTCACGAGGAGATCTCCCGTCAGTTCCGCGAGCGAGCGGTTAACAAGACCTACGTCGCCGTCACCAAGGGCACACCGCGGGCGCCGGTGGGCTCCGTGGAGGGCTTCATCCGCCGCGATCCGCATAACAGAAAGCGATTTGCCCACGACGCGGAGCAGGGAAAGCCCGCATACACCGGCTATCGGGTGCTGCGCTCATTCGCGGACCACGCCGTGGTTGTCCTCCATCCGCACACGGGCCGCACGCACCAGCTGCGCGTGCACATGAGTCACCTCGGCCATCCCATTCTCGGAGACTCGCTCTATGCGCGTCGCAGTGCCCGATTTCCCGACGCCACACTGATGTTGCACGCGCTGTCGCTGCGTTTCACGCCGCCCGGCGAGACCGGGCCGCGGGTCTTCACCGCGTCTCTCCCGCCTCGGTTCACGGAGACGATCGGCGTCCTCATTCGCGATCGGTAGGAGCCCCGTCGCCGGTGGACGGGTCGTCGGGAGGCCGGTCATCGCCGGTAGTGCTGAGTGCGGGGTTCGTGCGGCGTTCGAGTCCGATCGTGGTGGGCGGTCCTTCCCGCGGCAGAACGATCGTCTCCGGCGGGAGGCTCAACAGCCGCTCATGGATCATCTCACGCAGGAGCACCCCCGAGTAGCCGGGGTGCCCGGGGGCAATTCCGCCGGCCGAGATCACGGGGCCGCAGAACAGAAGGTGTCCGTACATGTAGGCTCGTGCGTCCTGCGAGTGTGCCGGCAGGCCGATCGTCGTGATCTCCCGGTCGCCGAGACTGATGGTCGCACCCTCTCCGACAACGGCGGTTTCGGATCCCGCCATCTCCGGAATCCCGGCATGTATCTGCGCGTCGTAGATGCGCTTCAGGGTGCGAACGCCCTGTTCGTGGGACTCGTCGGACCGCGTTATGAGGACATGGGCGAGCGTGAAGCCGTTGGACTCGATGAACTCGAGCAGCGGAGCCTCGAACCGTGCGGGATCGATGACGGCGGCCTGCCTGCTTCGATCGCAGGCGATGACGTACACGTTCGAGAAGGTAGACACGCTGTAGTGGGAGAGCAGTCTCAATGCCACGGGAGGTCCTCGGTGGAGAAGGTGGCATCCTCGTCATTGGAGTACTTGAACGACACCCGAGTTCGCGTGCTGTGCTGGAAATCCACCGCCTTGAGGTTGCAGTTGCGGAAGGTCGTATCGGTGATTTCCGCCCCGATGAAACGGGAGTGCAGAATGTCGGTGTCGTCGAAGGTCACCCAGCTGCACGAGGACCCGTTCCACGAGCACTGGATGATATCGCTTCCGGTGTAGTCACAGCCGGTCAGGCGGGCGGCACCGAATACAGACTTGCGAATACGCGCATCATGGACGGTACAGTCAGTGAAGACGGCATCGTCGAAGAAACAGAGCTCCACATCCGATTTAGAGAGGATGCAGCGGTGAAACGAGGCGCCCGAAAACCGGCATCCCTGCAGGCTGACCTCGGTGAAATCGACGTCTTCGAAGACTGCCCCCGACAGATCGGCATCGCTGAGGATGCCTCGATCCGCAAGAATCGCTGCGATGCGACGCGAGAATGCGGGCGGATCGGCGAGATGCCGGTAACAGCTGTGCTCTTCATACACGGCGGGGCGCTCGCATCCTTCCACGGTGCATGTGCGGATTTCATACATTGCGCCCACCGTACTCCAGTGTGGCACGGGGTGCAAGGTCGTATTGTCGAGGACCGTGTCGGCGGGGTAGGATGGGGCAATGGCAACCTGTTACGCGTGTGGTACCTACATCGACGATCGAACCCGTGTATATCGCAACACGCTCTGCCCCGGATGTGGTCGCGACCTCAAGTGCTGCCTCAATTGTCGCTTCTACGATCCGAGCGCCCACTGGCAGTGCCGCGAGACCATTCCCGAAGAGGTGAGAGACAAGGAGAAAGCCAACTTCTGCGAGTACTTTCAGCTCCGTCCCTCTTCTCAGGGTGGGCCCGCCGGAGCAGGGGGCGTCGAGGAGAAGGCGCAGGAGGCGCGGAAGAAGCTGGATAACCTTTTCGGCGATGGATGAGGCCCCGATCGTCTTTCTGGACTCCGGCATGGGCGGACTTCCCTACCTGGAGGCGACCCGCGAGTTTCTTCCGGAGAAACCTTTCATCTACATTGCCGACACGGCCCACTTCCCCTACGGCACTCGCAGCGAGGACGACATTCGCGCGATTCTCGCCGGCCTGGTGGAGCGGGTGATCGGCCGATTCGACCCTGCGGTCGTCGTCGTCGCCTGCAATACGGGGAGCGTGGTCGCGCTCTCGGATCTGCGCGAACGCTTCGACGTTCCGTTCGTCGGCGTCGTCCCGGCCGTGAAACCGGCGGCTCGGGAGGCGGGCGCAGGGGGAATCGTCATTCTCTCGACGGTCCGCACTGCGGACGGTGAGTACCTTGCCGGGCTGATCGAGGAATTTGCGGCGGGCACGCCGGTTTCGATCGTAGCGGCGGGAGCTCTCGTCGACTTCGTCGAGCACCGTTTCGAACCGGACCGCGCGGATGAGGCCCGCGCCGCGGTGCGCGAGGCAGTATCGGGAATCGACACGTCAGCCTCCGACGCGGTCGTGCTCGGCTGCACCCACTTTACCCACCTGGCGGGGGAGATACAGCGGGAGCTCGGGGCCGCCGTCCGGGTCATCGACTCGCGCGCGGGCGTCGCCCGTCGGGTGGCGGAGCTCGCCGCCGGGGCGGGCCGTGGGCCGAGCGGGCCCGCCCGGGAAGGCGCCGGCGGCCACGGTGGCGGCCCGCCCCGAGAAGCAGGCGGCCACGGTGGCGGCCGGCCCCGCGAAGGTGACCGGGGTGGCGGCGGCCGGCTCTACGTCACCGGCGCCGATGAGGGCTCCGCGACAGCTGCGACGAAGGCGGCGGCGGCTCGGTATCGGGCCCTTGCGACGCACTACGGCCTGTCTTTCGAAGGACGGTTTGAATGAACGCTCACACGCTGAGACTCCTCGAGTTCGACACGGTGCGCGACAGAGTTGCCTCCCTGACACTCGGTGCGAGTGGTGAGCGCGTGGTGCGCTCCTCGGAGGTTCTGACCGACCACGATCTCATCGCCGTGCGCCTCGATCTCGTCGCCGACTGGCGTGTGGTCCTCGCCGGGGAGGAACGCGTCCCGGACGCCCCCTTCCCCGACATCGAGCAGCTGTTCGCGGTGCTCGAGAAGGAGGGGACCGTTCTCGACGCGGAGCAGCTGGCTGCGATCTCGGTCTTCGTTGCGGCCGCAGTGGGATTTGCGAGGAGTGGTGGAGATCTCGATGCGGATCGTCCTCTGCGCGGTCGCCTGGAGGCACTCCCCGACCTTTCGCGCATACGGCGACAGGTGGGCGTCTACATCTCCGATGCCGGCGAAATAAAGGATGAGGCGATACCGGAGCTCCGGCGCCTGCGCGCGCGCATCCGCACGACGGAGGGCCGCATCGAGAAACAGGCGGTCTCCTACCTCCGCGACCCCGACCGCGCCCAGTACTGGACCTCCGACGCCCCGACGCAGCGAAACGGCCGGACCGTACTGCCGCTGAGCGCGAACTACCGAAACCGCGTCAAAGGTATCGTGCACGAGGTGTCGCAGACCGGCGCCACGCTCTTCGTCGAGCCCTCCGATCTCGTCGATCTCAACAACGAGCTGCGTGAGGCACAGGCGGCCTACGATCAGGAGATACAGCGCATACTGCGAGAGTTGACGGCAGCCGTGCGGGCGGAGCTGCCGGCGCTCCGTACCCTCGAAGCGGAGACCGCCGACCTCGATGCGCTGCTCGCACGCGCACGCTACGGCGCGCAGCACGACTGCTTCCGCGCGGAGACCCGCGCAGAGGGGGTGAGTCTCAGCGGCGCGCGGCATCCTCTCTTGCGTGGCTCCGTCGTACCCATAGAGGTCAGAATCGATCCCCCATTCCGGGGGCTCATCGTGACGGGCCCCAACACCGGGGGTAAGACCGTTGCGCTGAAGACCACCGGCCTCCTCGCCCTCATGAACCAGTTCGGCATGGAGATCCCGGCCGATGAAGGAAGCGCGCTCCCGCTCTTCGACGATATTTTCGCGGATATCGGCGACGAGCAATCCCTCGAACAATCGCTTTCCACGTTCTCCGGTCACATGACGACCATCGCCGACGTTCTCAATCACGCGGGCCGGCGGAGTCTGGTGCTCCTCGACGAGCTCGGCGCCGGCACCGACCCCGAGGAAGGCTCCGCACTGGCGATGTCCATTCTCGATGAGATCGAGCGGATCGGGGCAACGGCGGTGGTGACCACCCATCATGGTGCGCTGAAAAACTACGCCTACAAATCGGAGTTCTTCGAAAACGCCTCCGTCGAGTTCGACCCCCAGCGCCTCGCACCGACCTTCCATGTGCTGATCGGTGTCCCCGGGACCAGCCACGCCCTCGATATTGCCGAGCGCAACGGTCTGCCCGCGGAGGTGGTCCGCCGCGCCGCGGGCTACGTGGAGGAAGGACAGGGCGATGAAGCCCGCATCATCCGCGACCTCACCGAGAAGCAGGTCGAGCTCCATCGTGCGACCCGGGCGAGGGACGCCGAGCTCGAGGGCCTGAGAAAGCGACGGGCCGAGCTCGAGGAGCAGTCGCGGCGCCTCGCCGACCGGGAGCTCTCGCTGCGCAAGGAAGGCCTGCAGGAGTTCGAGCGGCTTTCGCGCGAAACGCGCCGGCGCCTGGAGAACCTGGTGCGAGAAATCCGAGAGGGAGAGCTCACGCGCGAGAAGACGGCCCGGGTGAGAGAGTTTCTCGACGAGCTGACCGAGACCGCGGAAGAGGAGCGGGAGCGGGTTGCCGCGGCGGAGCGGGAGCAGACGCGTGCCCGGGCGCCGGCGGAGCCGCAGGAGCTCGCCCCGGGCATGGAGGTGGCCGTGGGCGAGAGCGGTCGGCGTGGCGTCATCAGGAGAAAGGGCAAGGGTGACTCCTGGGTGGTTGAGACCGAGAGTGTACGCCTGGAGCTCCCCGCCGAGCAGTTGCG
>CAYOFA010000097.1:0-5776 GCA_964402885.1 uncultured Spirochaetaceae bacterium | reverse complement strand
CGCCCCGAGGAGGGCGGATACGGCAAGACGGTCGTGCACTTGCGCGAGACGTGATTTGCGGCTACGATCAGCGCACGTGAACGCTATCGCAAGGTCCGCGCTCACAGCCGCCGTGGTTGTCCTGCTCGGTTCCTGTCTGAACGTCGACACACATATAGATCTCGATGCGGACTACTCGGGTCGCATGACGGTCTCCTACGAGATCGATACCGAGCTGTGGGAGCTCGGCGTCTTCGACTCCGACAGCAGCATTCGGGCAATACCCGTCTCAGAGGCCGACTTCCGCCGCACCGCCCGGCGCGTGGAGGGTGTGGAGCTCCTCGGATACTCACTTTCTCGCGGAGACGTCGTCACCGAGGTAGAGGCCAGACTTTCGTTTTCCGACCTCGAGGCCCTCAACGGCATCTACGCCCCGGATCGATCGCTCATCAGCGTCGAAGAGCAGAACGGAGACCGGGTCTACATCCAGCGTCTGCGCACCGGAGAGGAGCCTGCGGCGGGGGATCGGGAGTTCCTCGAGGCATACTTCTCCGGGTACGACGTCGCGTTCACGGTGACTGCGCCGTCGCAGATCCGCAGCACGAACACGGGCGAGGTGCTCGACGACGGGGTGACAGCCAGGCTATCATTGGATATCATGGAGTTTCTGACGTCGAGCGATCCGCTCGCGTGGGAAATTCGATACTGAGCAGCAGCGAACGATGTTGAGGGTGGGAAGATGTGGCACCCGAAGACGAACGCCTTCGAGAAGAAGATGAATGAGGTGTTGCTGGAGGTCGACGCGGAGCTCGAGGAGCGCTACGGCGACCGGTACCCCCTGCATCCCGCCCGTGCCGAGCACGGGGAGACGGCGAGCGGCCAGCACAGCGGACTCTTCTCCGTGGACGCGTACTTCACTGCCGGCTACGGTTCGGAGCACGGTCGGGGGTATGTCGTCGACGTGGAAATGGTCACCCTCGCCGATGTTCCCGACGAGGTCGAAGAAGAGATCGAGGCGGAGGCTGCACGGCGCGTAGAAGAGAAGCTGCAGGAGCGCTTTCCCGAGCGGAACTTTCACGTGACCCGCGACGGACCGGTGTTCAAGATCCGGGGGGATTTTTCTCTCGGAACTGCATGACGGATGTATTGCTGTCCTCCGGGCAGTTTGATACTATAGAGCAAAACTTATCGATTTAGCGATCGATCTTCTGTCGGAGGGGTTAAGGGCTCATGGATGCGCAGTTGAATGAAATCATTGAGACGATAAAAAGCGAAGGCGTGGAAAGCGCCGAGCGCCAGGCCGCGGAAATCAAGAAGAAGGCCGAGGAAGATGCGGACAAGACGATCAAGGACGCCGAGAAACGCGCCCGCGAGATCGTCGACGATGCCCGTGCGGAGGCGCAGAAGCTCGAGGCGAGCGGAAAGCAGGCACTCACCCAGGCGGGACGCGACCTCATTCTCAATCTCCAGAACCGGATCACCACCCTCTTCGATGCGGTTGTGGAGAAGGCTACCGGCGAGGCGTACTCGGCCGATGTCGTCTCGGAGGCTGTGGTAGCGCTCATCAAGGCCTGGCCCGAGCAGCAGACATCGGACCTCAACGTTCTGCTTCCCCAGTCGCAACGGGACAAAGTCGAGTCTCAGCTTCGCTCGAAGCTCGCCGATGAGATCAAGGCCGGCCTCGAGATCAAGCCGGTGCAGGGCATCGACGCGGGCTTCCGCATCTCCGTGAAGGACGGGTCGGTCTACTACGATTTCAGCTCTGATGGTATTGCCGAAGTTCTCTCCGCATACCTCAATCCCCGCCTCCAGGAAGCAGTCAAGCAGGCCGCCGAGCAGGCCGAGGGGTAGTCGGCCATGGGGCAGTACTACTACACGGTTGCCACACTGCCGATGCTCTCGTTCGAGTCGGAGAACATGCCGACCACCGAAGAGTTCCTCGATCTCTGTGCGCGACGGATGAGCAGGAAAGACTACGATCTGCTGTCTCGCGCCCGACTGCTTCCCGACCCCCAGGACATGAGCCGAAATCCCCTTCTGCGAACCTGGTATGAACGGGAGGTCGGGCTTCGAAACGAGCTTGCCCGTCAGCGGGCTGCACAGCTCAATCGCGACGAGCACAGCTACGTTCGCACCACACCGGACGGAGACGACCTCAGCGGGACGCTCGGCGTGCCGGAGATCGCCCGGGAGGCCCTGACTCAGGAGACGCCCCTCAAGGCTGAGATGGTGCTTCTTCGCTACCGGTGGTCCACGCTCGACGAGCTGGAGGTGGGACACCACTTCGATGTCGAGCGACTGATGGTCTATTACCTGAAACTGCAGATACTCTGGAGGAAGCGGCAGTTCAACCGCGAGGACGGCGAGAACGTCTTCGAACGCACCTACAACACCGTGCGTCAGGCGGTATCCTCCTCTTAATCGACATAGAGAAAGCAATGCAATTGGAGCGTGATTGATGACGAACACGACGGGCAAGATAGTTGCGATCAACGGGAACATGATCAGCGTGGAGGTCGACGGCGACGTCGCAATGAACGAGGTGGGCTACGTTGCACTCGGTGAGCGGCGGCTGAAATCCGAGGTCATCCGTATCCGCGGGAACACCGCGGAGCTGCAGGTCTTCGAGATGACCCGCGGCATCGGCATCGGCGACGAGGTCTCGTTCTCCGGCGAGCTTCTCGCCGTGGAGCTGGGCCCCGGTCTGCTGACCCAGGTATATGACGGCCTCCAGAACCCGCTTCCGGAGCTCGCCGAGCAGAGCGGGTTCTTTCTCGACCGCGGTGTGTATCTCAACGCGCTTCCGCGGGACACGAAATGGGAGTTCACGCCCACCGTTTCGGTTGGCGACACCGTTGCCCGGGCCGACACGTTGGGTACCGTGCCCGAGGGCATCTTCACCCATCGCATCATGCTTCCCTTCAACTTCTACGATTCCTACACGGTCAAGTGGATTGCCGAGAAGGGCGAATACACGGTCGAGCAGGAAGTGGCTGAAGTGGAGGACTCCCGTGGCCAGACTCACAAGGTCACCATGATGTTCGAGTGGCCCGTAAAGCGCGCCATCGACGCCTACGCCGAGCGTCTGAAGCCCACCAAATCCATGATCACCAAGGTGCGCATCATCGACACCTTCATTCCGGTGGCTCTCGGCGGCACCTACTGCATTCCCGGTCCCTTCGGAGCCGGAAAGACGGTGCTGCAGCAGATCACGAGCCGCAACGCCGAGGTCGACGTCGTCATCATCACCGCATGCGGCGAGCGCGCCGGCGAGGTCGTGGAGACCCTCAAGGAGTTCCCCGAGCTCATCGACCCGCGCACCGGCAGGACGCTCATGGAGCGGACCGTCATCGTCGTAAACACCAGCTCGATGCCGGTCGCCGCTCGTGACGCGTCCGTCTACACCGGGATCACCATCGCAGAGTACTACCGCCAGATGGGGCTCAATGTCCTGCTGCTCGCGGACTCGACCTCACGCTGGGCTCAGGCAATGCGCGAGATGTCGGGACGCCTCGAGGAGATCCCCGGCGAGGAGGCCTTCCCCGCCTACCTCGAATCGGTCATAGCCGGGTTCTACGAGCGCGCCGGTGTCGTGCGGCTCAAGGACGGAAGCGAGGGCTCGGTCACCGTCGGCGGTACCGTCAGTCCCGCCGGTGGTAACTTCGAGGAGCCGGTCACTCAGTCGACCCTGAAGGTCGTCGGTGCCTTCCACGGACTCTCCCGCGACCGTGCGGAGGCCCGAAAGTATCCTTCCATCGACCCCCTGGACAGCTGGTCCAAATATCCGACCGTCGTCAACTCGGATCGCGCGCAGTACGCGCGAGACCTCCTGCGGGAAGGGAACGAGGTCGGACAGATGATGAAGGTCGTCGGTGAAGAGGGGACGAGCACGGAAGACTACATCCTGTTCATGAAGTCGGAGTTCCTGGACGCCGTCTACCTGCAGCAGAACGCTTTCGACCCGGTCGACGCGGCGGTCAGCGCCGAGCGACAGCAGCACGTCTTCGGCGTCATGTTCGATATCCTCACCTCAAAGCTGGATATCGGGTCGAAGGATGAAGTCCGCGGCTTCTTCAACAGTCTCCGTCAGAAGTTTCTCGACTACAACGGTGCGGAGTGGAACTCGGACGATTTCAAGTCGCTCGAGAATGAGATCCGAACGATGGTCGAGGAAAAGTCGGTCGGCATCGAGCACGGCGCGCAGCACCTGCTCGAGGAAACGAACGCGTAATCGAGGTATCAGACGATGCAGAAAGTCCATAGCAAGATCGAATCCATTGCCGGAAACGTCATCACGGTTACCGCGACCGGCGTTCGCTACGGGCATCTCGCCCAGGTCAAGTCGGGTCACGGGAACAGTCTCGCCGAGGTCATACAGCTGAACCGCGACAAGGTCTCCCTGCAGGTCTTTGCCGGCGGTCGTGGTATCTCCACCGGCGACGAGGTCGTTTTTCTCGGCCATCCCATGGAGGTGTCGTTTTCCGACAACCTGATGGGCCGCATTTTCGATGGAAGTGGCGTGCCGCGCGACAACGGCCCGGCACTCGAGGAGAACCTCATCGAGATCGCCGGACCCTCGGTCAATCCGGCGCGCCGTATCATTCCGAGAAACATGATCCGGACCAACATCCCGATGATCGATGTGTTCAACAGTCTCGTGGAGTCGCAGAAGCTTCCGATCTTCTCGGTCTCCGGTGAGCCGTATAACCCCCTGCTTGCCCGGATCGCCATGCAGGCGGAGGTTGATCTCATCATCCTCGGTGGTATCGGGCTGAAGTACGACGACTACCTCTACTTCCGCGACACCCTCGAGGAGGGCGGCGCGCTCTCGCGAACGATCTTCTTCGTGCACACCGCCTCCGACCCCGTCGTCGAGAGTATCCTCGTGCCGGACGTATCGCTTGCGGTGGCCGAACGTTTCGCGCTGCAGGGTAAGAAGGTGCTGGTGCTCCTCACCGACATGACGAACTTTGCGGACAGCCTCAAGGAAATCGCCATTACGCAGGAGCAGGTCCCCTCGAACCGCGGTTACCCCGGCGACCTCTACAGCCAGCTGGCCGCCCGCTACGAGAAGGCGGTCGACTTCGAGGGAGCAGGGTCCATCACCGTTCTCGCGGCGACGACCATGCCCGGTGACGACGTTACCCATCCGGTTCCGGACAACACCGGCTACATCACCGAGGGACAGTACTACCTGAGAAACGGCCGTATCGAGCCCTTCGGCTCGCTGTCCCGCCTCAAGCAGTTCGTCAACAAAGACACCCGCGAGGATCACCGCGCACTCATGGACGGCATGATCAACCTCTACGCCTCCTACAATGAGACGCAGGAGAAGCGCTCGATGGGCTTCCGCATGAGCGAGTGGGACAACAAGCTGTTGAAATACGGCGAGCTCTTCGAAGCTCAAATGATGAACCTTACGGTGAACATTCCACTGGAGACCGCCCTCGACCGCGGATGGGAGATTCTCGCGGAGTGCTTCGAGCCGGAGGAAACCGGGCAGCGTACCCAGCTCCTCGAGAAGTTCTGGCCCAAGCGCGAGCAGGTTGGAGCAGCAGAGCATGGCGAAGGTTAAGCTTACAAAGAACGAGCTCAGAAACCAGAAAGACCAGCTCAAGCGATTTCAGCGCTACCTCCCGACGCTGCAGCTGAAGAAGCAGCAGCTGCAGATGGTCATCCGCCAGATAGAGGCGCAGGAGGCCAAAAAGCGCGAGGAGCGCGACGATCTGCAGAAGCGGATCGATGCCTGGGTCGATGTCTTCGGTGAGGATCTGGGGCTCGAGGAGCTGGTCACGGT
>CAYOFA010000096.1:5331-11879 GCA_964402885.1 uncultured Spirochaetaceae bacterium | reverse complement strand
CTCTGCTTGCCGGCATCTGCGCCTCCGAGCGGCGGTACACCACGCTCACCTGCTCTACTCCGGGCGCGCGAAGCGCGGCACGGGCGCAGTCCATGGCCGTGTCGCCTGCGCCCACGACCACCACGTGGCGGGCGAGCTCGAGTGTCTCGGGGCTATCGTTGAACTGCCTGAGAAAGGGGAATGCGGGGTAGACGTTTCGGTTGTCGCCCTCGAGGGGTAGCGGCTTCGTGCCGTAGGTTCCGACGCCGAGGACCACGAAATCAAAGCCTTCGGCTTTGAGCCGCTCCACATCGATCCGCTCGTCGACCCCGAAGCGAAAGCGCACCCCCTGCTTCCTGATGTGCTCGACATCGCTCTCTATGGCCTCGCGGCTGATGCGAAACTGCGGCACCACGTAGCGAACGATGCCCCCGGCATCCGCCTCGCGCTCGAGGACGGTGACGGGGAACCCCTCGCGGGAGAGGAAGTAGGCCGCAGAGAGCCCCGCAGGACCCGCCCCGACGACGACCACGCGCTCATCCCGCCACGGCTCGGGCACCTCCCGCCGGGCGCCGTAGCCCGCCCCGCCCTGCAGCACCGCGAGGCGCTTGATCTCCCGGATGTTCACGCAGCCCTCGTAGTCGAGGCGCGTGCACACGAGCTGGCACTGGTGATCGCAGATGTGCCCGGTCATCGAGGGAAGCGCGTTCCGTTCGTAGATGAGCTCGAGAGCCTCGTCCCACCGCTCCTCACCGGCAAGCCGGATGTACTCCGGCACGTGCTGCCCGATGGCGCAGGCGGTCACGCAGGGTGCCTCGTAGCAGTCGAAGGCCGGCATATCGCCGGGGCTTCGCACCTCGTCGGTACCCCGGAAGGCCTTGTGAAGCGTCTCGTCCTCGAACACGCCCTCGGCGAGCGCCTCGAGTGCCTCCACGTCCACCGTCGGCCGGTCCCATTGCTCGACGCCGTCGAGAATCTCCGCCATCTGCTTCTGCCGCTGGTAGCCGCCGGGCTTCAACAGGTCGGTTGCCATGGTGATGGGGCGGATGCCGGTGCGAAACACCGCCTCCACGTTGTGGGCGGTGATGCCCCCGGAGTAGGACACGGGCAGCCGACCGTTGAAATCCCGGGACAGCCGCGCCGCAAGAGATATGGAAAGCGGAAACAGGGCGCGCCCCGAGAGGAAGAACTCCTCCCCGGGAAGCCTGCCGAGGGTATTCGCCGAGGGGAGGGTGTTGGTGAGCTTGACCCCGAAATGCCTGAGGCCTTCGTGGGCGCTCTGCCTGAGCCTGCCGAGGATCGCAAGCGCCGTGTCGTACTGCAGATCACGCTCGAACCCCGAGCGGTCGAGCTCCAGGTAGTCGTAACCCAGCCGGGAGAGCGTATCGCTGACGGCCTCATAACCGATGAGCGTCGGGTTCAGCTTGACGTAGGTATCGAGGCCCCAGTCACGGAGCATGTGGTTGCAGATAGCCTCGATCTCCTCCGGGGGGCAGCCATGCATGGTCGAGAGCGTGACCGACCGGCAGATCCGCGGGCTCACCTCGAGCTGCGCGACTGCCTCCGCCTTGTGCTCTCGACCGGTGCCATGGAGCATCGCCGGCACCAGGGTGCGCACCGTCTCGAGCCACGCGGCAAACTCCGGCTCCTGTGAGGAATCGCGCATCCGGGCGATATAGCGCTGCATGGGCTCACGCCTGATCCCCGCGAGATCGTAGCCCACGCTCATGTTGAAGACGAACGAGCGGGGATGATCGGAGGCGCGGAGGTCGAAGACCTCCTCCAGGAGGTGCAGCAGAATCCACCCCTTTGCATACTCCCGCCAGGCCTCCTCGAGGGACAGCTCGGTGGACCATTCGGTGTTGTAGCCCTCATCGGCCGCGTCGATGCAGGGCTTGTCGAGCTCGAGGGCATCGAGGATCTGTACGGTTTTCAGCTCTATGAACCGGCTGCCGGTGAGGTAGGAGCTTACGATGTTCGGCGCGAGCTGCGTGTGCGGGCCTGCCGCCGGGCCGAGGGCCGTCTCGCAATGCTCGCCGGAAATGCGGACCGTCCGATTGTCGGGCTTCCGATACCATGCCCTTTCGGACAGGTCGAACACGGAGCCCTGCGCTCGGTACTCCTCGAAGATCCGGGAGAGGAGCTCCTCGAAGGGAAGGAGGCGCATCTTGTCACCCACGTCGTTCCTCCGCAGTCGCGGCCGCCGACACCTCTGCCTGCGACTTCTGGCTACGGGCCCACCCGGCTGGACGAAAGAATAGACGGTCCGCACGCACGTGGCCCGCCTATTCTTTTTGGGTTTATCCTGAAAAAAAGAATAGGAAAAATCAGTCTGCTGTGTCGGCTATATGTATTCAAATGATGCGATTATGATCGCGGAAATCTACTCTACGATCCCTCCCGGGATCTGTCAAGCAAAACAAGCCGGGCGTGGCCGGGCAGGCCGGCCACGCCCGGAAATCTCACAGGAAGAAGGAAATGATGAGCACCACCGCCACGATGTACGTGGCAATGCTGATTTCCTTGCCCTTGCCGAAGAGCACCTTGAGTATGACGTAGGAGGCCAATCCCCATACGATACCTTCGGCGATGCTGTAGGCAAGCGGCATCATGACGATCGCCAGGAACGCCGGCACGGATTCGGTGACCTCGGAGAAGTCGATCTCCCGCACCGGGCTGATCATGAAGACACCCACCAGGATCAGGGCCGGGGCAGTTGCCGCGCCCGGAACTACCAGAAACAGCGGGCTCAGGAACAGCGCCAGCCCGAACAGCACGGCGGTGGTCAGGGCGGTAAGGCCGGTTCGTCCGCCTTCCTCCACGCCCGCTGCGCTCTCGACGTAGGTCGTAACGGTGGAGGTACCGAAGATGGCGCCTGCCGTCGTACCGATCGAGTCGGCGAGCAGCGCCTGCTTGGCGCGGGGAATCTGCCCGTCCGAGGTCATTATTCCGGCCTTGGTGGACACACCGATGAGCGTTCCCACCGTGTCGAAGATATCCACGAAGAGGAAGGTGAAGAGGACGATCAGCATGTCGGCGGTGAAGATCTGGCTGAAGTCGAACTGGAAGAAGATCGGAGCCAGGGAGGGGGGCGCGGAGAACACGCGGAACCCTTCGACGTTGGTGACACCCATCGGGATTCCGATGATGGTCGTGGCGATGATACCCCACAGCAGCGCACCCTTCACCTTGTAGGCCATCATGGTCGCCATCAACACGAGACCGATGACGGCCAGCAGGGCGACGGGCTCGCCGATGTTGCCGAGGGCGACGAGGGTCGCGTCGTCATTGACGATGATGCTGGCATTCTGCAGCCCGATGAAGGCGATGAAGAGGCCGATACCGACCGATACGGCTCGCTTGATGTTCATCGGGATCAGGTTGATGATCGCCTCCCGCACGTTCAGCAGCGTGAGGATGATGAAGATGATACCTTCGATGAAGACCGCCGTCAGCGCCAGCTGCCAGCTGTACCCCATCCCGATGACTACGCCGAACGCGAAGAAGGCGTTCAGTCCCATGCCCGGGGCAAGGGCATAGGGGAGCTTCGCCACCAGCGCCATCACCAGCGTGGCAACCATCGACGCCAGTGCGGTGGCCGTGAATACCGAGTCCGCGGGCATACCGGCCGCGGAGAGGATCCCCGGGTTGACCGCAAGGATGTACGCCATCGTCAGGAAGGTTGTGGCCCCGGCAATGATCTCCGTTCGCACAGTCGTGTTGTTACTCTTCAACTGAAAGAACTTCTCCATAGTCCCTGCTCCATTTTGGATAAGATTGCGACCCCACCGACGCTTCGCAGATGAGGCCATCGACAGAGTAACCTTGCACCGCGCGAGGCGCAACTCGAAAACGTCCCCAATCACCTCAAACGAGGGGAAAATCGACGCTGCTCGCCTGAGAACACCACAGTTTTCGCTTGTCGACCGGGGCAACCGGGGCTAAGCTGGGCGCAAGGAGACGGCACCCGATGAACGGCAACAGGCTGGATAAGAAACGACTGATCGAGGTGGCTACCGGCCGCAAGCGCGCCGAGATGGTCCTCAAGAACGCCCGGATCGTCAACGTCTACACACACGAGGTCATCGACGGCAGCCTCGCCGTCGACCAGGGCCATATCGCCGGTATCGGGGCCTATGAGGGACAGGAGGAGCACGATCTCGGCGGCCGATACCTGCTGCCGGGCTTGATCGACAGTCACGTTCATATCGAGTCCTCGCTCCTGTCACCGGAACAGTTCGCCCGCCTCGTCGTACCGCACGGCACCACCTCCGTCATCGCCGATCCGCATGAGATCGCGAACGTTGCCGGCCTCGAAGGCATTCGATACATGATCGAAACCGCGCGGGAGCTTCCGCTCGACGTGTATTTCATGCTGCCCTCCTGCGTTCCCGCGGCCGCATTCGAGAATGCCGGCGCCGTGCTCGACGCGGCAGCCCTCGCAGAGCTCATAGACCACGAGGCCGTTCTCGGGCTCGGCGAGGTGATGGACTACCCCGCCCTCGCCCGCGGCGACGAGGACCTGCTTGCAAAGATCGCCCTGGCGGCTGATCGGAATAAGCCGATCGACGGACACGCCCCCATGGTGGAAGGGCGCCTGCTCTCCGCCTATCGCGCCGCGGGAGTGGAAACCGATCACGAGTGCTCGACCCTCGACGAGATGCGAGACCGGCTCCGCCTCGGCATGCGGGTGCTCATCCGCGAGGGTTCGGCCGCCCGGAACCTCTCCGAGCTCATTCGCGGCGTGGACGCCACCACCGCCGGCAAGTGCTCATTCTGCACCGACGACAAGCAACCGGCGGAGCTGATGGAAGAAGGCCACATCGATTTCAACGTGCGCCTCGCCATCGAGAACGGACTCGATGCGATCACCGCCATTCAGCTGGCCACGGTGAACGCCGCCGAAGGCTACGGACTCACGGGCAAGGGTGCGCTCACCCCCGGCTTTCATGCCGATCTCATCGTCGTCGACGACCTCAGAAGCTTCACCGTCAACGAGGTGTACAAGGACGGCCGCCTCGTGGCCCGCAACCACCGGGCAGAGTTCTCGGTGCCCGTGCCGGACACGAGCGCCGTCAGCGGCAGTGTCACCATCCCTGTTCTCACCGAAGAATCGTTTCAGCTGAAGCTCAGAGGCGACCTTGCCACCGTCATTCACGTACACCCGAACACCCTCATCACCGAGAAAGCGGTGCGGAAGGTCTCCACCGACGCGGCCGGCCACTTCGTTCATGATGACAGGCTCGACATCTGCCGACTCGCCGTCATCGAGCGCCACCGGGGCAACGGGAACATCGGGCTCGGGCTGGTGGAGGGCTTCGAGCTTCGCGGGGGTGCAATCGCCACGACCATCGCCCATGACTCGCACAACCTCATCATTCTCGGCGACTCCGACGCCGACATGCTCGCCGCGGCTCTGGAGCTCGATCGCTGCGGCGGGGGTATGACCATCAGCAAAGGCGGGAAGATCCTCGACACCCTCGAGCTGCCGATCGCCGGGCTGATGTCGAACAAGAGCGGTGACGAGGTCAGCCGCCGCCTCGCCGATATCAACCGCCTCGCCTACGAGGAGCTCTCGGTCAACCCGAGCATCGACCCGTTCATGGGGCTCTCGTTTCTGGCGTTGCCGGTGATCCCGGAGCTGCGCCTGACCGACCAGGGACTCTTCGACGTGACCGCCTTCGAGCTCGTCGACATCAACGTGCAATGAGTAAGAAGATCGTCATCGCCATTGGAGGCAACTCGCTCATCACCGACCCGAAGCACGTGACCGTCCCGGCCCAGTACGAGGCGGCCTATCTGACGGCGCAGAACATGGCGCCGCTGCTCTCCTCGCAGCACAAACTGGCGATCGTCCACGGTAACGGGCCGCAGGTGGGCTTCATTCTCCGTCGCGCGGAGCTCGCGAGGGAACATCTTCATATGGTTCCCCTCGACTCCTGCGTCGCGGACACCCAGGGTGCGCTCGGGTACAACATCCAGACGGCGGTGAGAAACGTCCTCGGAGGCCTGCACCAGAGCCGCAACGTTACCACGGTCGTTACCGAGGTTCTCGTGGACGCGGATGATCCCTCGTTTCAGTCGCCGTCGAAGCCGATCGGCGGGTTCATGGAAGAGGCGGAGGCGAGGGAGCATGAGCGTACCGACGGCTGGAGCGTGTTTGAGGACGCGGGCCGCGGCTGGCGTCGGGTCGTCCCCTCGCCACGCCCCCGGGAGATCCTGGAGATGGAGGTCATTCGACAGCTCGTCGAAAGCGGCACGGTGACGGTCGCCGCCGGGGGCGGGGGAATACCCGTCGTGCGGGACGAGCGTAACCACTACGCAGGCGTCGAGGCGGTAATCGACAAAGATCTTGCCGCGAGCCTGCTCGCCCGACGCCTCGATGCGGATGTGTTTCTCATCTCAACCGCCGTGCCGAAGGTCTCCCTTTACTACGGGACCCCCGAGCAGCAGGACCTCGAGGAAATCTCCGTCGCCGACGCACGCCGCTACATCGCCGAGGGCCATTTCGGTCGGGGCAGCATGCTTCCGAAGATCGAGGCGATGATAGAGTTCGTCGAGGCCACGGG
>CAYOFA010000096.1:0-5231 GCA_964402885.1 uncultured Spirochaetaceae bacterium | reverse complement strand
TCGCTTACTCGAGGCGGAGGAAGGGGATTCGCAGATCCCCGTAGATCGCTTCACTGAACCCCGCATCGTAGAGACGATTCAGGTTCTCGGCAGCAAGCCCCTCGTCGGCCCCGCCGGCAAAGAGGACGGCGCCGTCCTTCATCAATACCGCATCATCTGCAACCTGGCGGGCATGGAGGGGGTCATGCGTTGTGAGAAGCACCGTGAGGCCTTCGCGCGCCAGCTTCACCACCAGGCGGAATATCCACACCGCGTGCACCGGATCGAGATGGCTCGTGGGCTCGTCGAGCAGCAGGATCCGCGGTTCCTGCGCGAGCGCCCGTGCCACCGAAACCAGCTGCAGCTCCCCCGCGGAGAGCTCCTGCACGTTGCGTTCGGCCAGATGCTCCGCCCCCGCGAGCTCTGTGGCACGGCGGGCGGCGGCGAGATCCGCCGCACTCGGGCTTCCCCAGTAGGGGACGCGGGCAGCGCGACCGAGGAGCACGTACTCGAGTACCGGGTAATTGAACGGGAGCGACACCGACTGCGAGACGAAGGCAGCAACCCGGCCGAGCTCGCTGCGGCTGTAGGAGGAGAGCGGCTCTCCCATGATGCGAATCTCCCCATCCTTCGGAATCAGGTATCCGAGGAGAAGTGCCAGCAGCGTGCTCTTGCCCGAGCCGTTCGGGCCGAGGAGCACCGTTACCCGCCCCGCCCCGATGTCCAGGTCCACCCCGTCGAAGAGCCGTTCCCGGTCCGTGTAACCGAACTCCAGTTCCCGCACCTCGAGAGCATTCATCGCTTGAACCTCACCTGGCCGGAGGATAGAAGTGAGAGGAAGAGTGAGGCCCCGAGAAGCGAGGTGATGATCCCGAGAGGGATCTCGTACACCATGAGCGAGCGCGCAATCGTGTCGCAGACGACCACCATCACGGCCCCGAGCAGCAGAGACGCCGGGAGCGCCCGATTCCCCTCCACGCCGAAGTAGCGCCGTGCCACGTGGGGTACCAGCAACCCCACCCAGCCGATGATCCCCGCAGCGGCGGTAACGCCGGCAGTCGCCGCGGAGGCCGCCACGAGCAGGAGCAACCGCTCCCGGGCGGGACTGGTACCGATGGAGTGCGCGGTCAGATCGTCGAGGCTGAGGATGCTGAGACGCCAGCGCAGCAGCACGAGAATCAGAAGGGCCGGCGCAACGAGCGGGAGCACCATCAACGTAGTCCCCCAGGTCGTTCCCGAGAGCCCGCCGAGCATCCAGAACGTCATCTCCTGCAGCTGGGAGAGCGGATCGGCAAGGTACTTCAGGATGCCGAGCCCCGAGGCAAAGAGCGCCGAGACGGCGATGCCGGAGATGACCATGCGGATGACCCAGCCGCCGAAGCGCAGGCGCCGTGCCACGCCGTAGGAGAGGAAGAGGCCGGCCGTGGCGAAGATCACCGCCGATATCTGCACCGCACCAACCACGCCGGGAAGCACGAGGATGGCAAGAGCTGCGCCGAATGCCGCGCCCTGGGTTACCCCGAGGAATCCCGGCTCCACGAGGGGATTGCGAAACAGCATCTGAAAGGCGCAGCCCGAGGCGGCAAGGCTTGCCCCGAGCAGGGCCGCGGTGAGCACCCGCGGAAGACGAAGATGCAGAAAGACGGCACGCGAGGTCTCGGTACCGAGAAGGGCTGCGGGCGAACTCAGTCCCGGCGCCGGATACCGCCCGATGAGAAGCGAGATCGCGAGCGCACCGAACACGAGCACGAGAAGCAGCCACATGCTCCCCTGCCGGCTCCGCGCCTGCACCTGATCACTCAAGCAGATCTCCCGACAGCCGCGGCTCGATCAGCTCCTGGTACTCCCCGCGGTCCATGCGGTAGAACTCACGGTAGAAGGAGTAGACCCGCTCCCGGAACGACTCCTCGAAGAGCTCCGGATGCAGAACCCGGGCAATCCACTCCGCGCCGAGTATCCACCGCGTATCGGGCTGTCCGTAGCTGTGAAAGTCGGCAGGCATGGCGTAGACCTCGTCGCTTCGGACCGCCGAGAGCGTCTGCCAGCGGGGGTCGGCGATTACCTCATCCCGGACCTCGCCGGCCGGCGCGCGGTAAGAGACGATGACGATTACCTCGGGGTCCCAGAGGGCAATCTGCTCGAACTGCACCTCGTTCCACCCGGGGCTGAGCGCTCTGTCGTACCACAGGGGCTCCCCTCCGCCGAGCTCGACCTGGGTCCCCTGTATCCAGCCTTCCGGGGCGACGCGGAAGCTCACGGCATTCCCGCGGGCGGAGACCGATATCAGCAGTACCCGCGGCCGCTCCACCCCTGCCGTAGCACGTGCGAGGGCGGCGCGGCGTCGATCGAAGGCTTCCACGATCTCCTCCGCTCGATCCGGGGCCCCGAGGAGCTCACCGAGGATACGAAGGTCGCGGGCATACTGCTCCGGGGTCTCGAGATCGACGTAGACCACCGGCACGCCGGCTGTCTCGAGCGGTCTGCCGAGAGAGTCGCGCATGTAGCTCTTCAGAAGCACCAGATCGGGATTGCGGGCGAGCACCTCCTCCGGTCCCGCGCTTCTGCCGAGCCGGGTCTTCTCCCCCGGATCATCGTCGAGCACCGAGAAGAAATCACCAAGGCCCTGATCCGTGACGCCAACCGCCACGACGCGATCGCTTACCTCGGGGAAGAGATAGAGGGCGTTGGCCATGAGCGCGACCGCGCGCCCCGCGATTACGATCCGCTCGGGTGCCGCGGGAAGCGTGACCTCCCGGCCCCGGGCGTCACGAACCGTTATGTCGCCGTCGGCCCCGACGGCCCCGTCCACGGCGGGGAGCGCACGGGGGACGAGCACTGCAATGAGAAGGAGAAGTGCGAGCGCGGCGGAGCGCCGTGAAACGGCCATTCCAACCTCCCGGGTCCGATGTGGTGAAGGGTATTCTATGAGAGACGACGCGACGCATCAATCGATCAGTGCTACAATCCCGCCGTGTGAGTACAGGGTCTGCTTCCGCCCATGACTGCATTCTCCTCGCGGCCGGTCCCTCCACGCGGATGGGGCGACCGAAGCAGATCGAGCCGGTGCACGGCATCCCCCTATTTCTGTATGCACTTCGCACCGCTCTCGAAAGCTGCTTCCGCGTCATCGTCGTCGAAGGCGCGGTGTCACTCTCCCCGCACCTGTCACCCCATCTGCCCCCTTTCCTGCGCGCCGGCGAGCGCGTCGTGGTGGTGCGAAACGAGCAGTATCACCGCGGGCAGCTCGGCTCCCTGCAGGTCGGCCTGCGGCAGAGGCAGACTGCGGCAGCGTTCATCATGCTCGCCGACCTTCCCCTGGTGGCACCGGAGACCTACGACGCCGTCGCCGACGTGGCGGGCCCGGACGACGCCGCGGCCTACCCCGTCCACGCAGGCCGCCGTGGTCATCCCGTGTGGATCGGCGCCCCGGCGATCGAGCTCCTGCTCTCCGCCCCGCCGGAACGTCGGGCACTCGAGGTCATCGCCCCGCTGAAGCCGCGGGAGGTCGAGGTCGCGGACCCCGGCATCTACCTCGACGCGGACACGCCGGAGGCGCTGGCTGGTATTGCGGGGCGGATGAGGCGGGGCGGATGACGTGGTACGGGAACAGAGGGGCGGCAGGGAGCCTTACGCACGGGCGGCATCGAACCGCAGGATGAAGCACGTCGAAGGAGATCTCTGCAGCTCGAGAGTTGCCCCGAGCTGGTCGGCGAGGCTGTGCACCAGTCGCAATCCGAGGGAAGTCGTATTCTCGAAGTCCACGTCCTCGGGGAACGGACGGCCCGAGTTCTCGAGTCGATACTCGCACATCCGTCCGGCCCCGTCGCCGGACGATTGCCCCGATACATCCCCGGCTGCAGCGTCCTGCGCGCGCAGTGTTAGAGAGAAACGCCGCTCCCCGCCGGGCAAAAAGGCGTGCTTGACCGCGTTGGTGGCGATCTCGTTGGTGATGAGGCCGAGCACCACCGCTGCCTGCGGCGAAACGGAGACCGCGTCGAGATCCTCTTCGATCCGACACGGCTCTCCCGACATCGAGGAGAAGACCGTCCGGGTGAGCTCTGCGAGATAACGTGACAGATCGACCGTGGTCGCACTCGCGCCGTGATCGTGGAGCATCTCGTAGAGCATGCTGACAGCGGCGAGCTTCTGCCGGATATCACGAAGCACCTCAACCGAGGCCGCGGCATGTACCGGATCTTTCGCCTCCACCTCGTCGATTTTGAGGTTGATCAACGAGTTGATCATGTTCAGGTTGTTCTTGATCCGGTGGTAGTTCTCCCGCGCGAGGAAGTCCTTCTGCTCGATGGTGGCCTGCAGCGTTTCTATGAGCTGCCGATGCTGAGTGATGTCGGTGGCGACCGAGAGTATGTAATGCCGTCCGGCCTCCCGGTAAGGATAGTCATGCCACTCACAGAGGATGTCCCGTCCGTCCCTGGTCCTGTCATAGTTCACATTCCGAGACACATGATTGACTCCCAGCGATTCCACAAGCCATTGCTTGAGCCCTCCTGCGGTCATCTCGTTACGCGGCGAATGGAGCAACTCCATCAAGACACGCCCCACTGCCTCGTGCTCGCTGTAGCCGAACAACAACTCCGCGCCACGGTTCCAGTGACGCACCACGTAGTCCGGGTCGGAAACCACCGCGGCGATGGGGATGTGCTCGAAGAAGAATCGATACGCCTGCCGCTCGTTGTCGATTGTTCGATCCCGCTCGCGACGTTGCAGCGCCGCCTCTACCGTTCGCAGAACGACCGGGGCGCTCTCGGAGTTCTTCTCGACATATCCGTAACAGAGGGGGTGCGGCACAGGAATGTCTGCGGGCGGCAGTCCCGGCGGGACGAGATAGACCACGGGAATGGAGATGTCCTCCCCAGGAAACGCTTCGGGAATCTGAGCCGCATCAACGAGGAGTAGTGCGGGTTGCCGGGGAGCCGAAAGCCGTGCCGTCCACTCAGCGGGGGCGCCGTCCGACTCCACCTCGAAACCGTTTTCGGCGAGGACGGAAACGAGCAGGCTGCGGGTGTTGGCATCGGGATCCAGGATGAGAATCAAGCAGTTCACGCGTGCCGTAAGAATAGCACGAGTTTGACGGGCGGCCAAGGCGGCTATTTGGCACAGCCATTGCAGGAGTCCCGGCAGAGACAATTCTCAGTCTGCGGCAGCAGCGTTATAGTGGGGGTACGATGGCACACAAACCGAACATACTCTTCAGCTTCGTGGGAAACCGGGATCCGTACATGGAGGACAGC
>CAYOFA010000095.1:0-12079 GCA_964402885.1 uncultured Spirochaetaceae bacterium | reverse complement strand
AGACCTGCAACAGACAGAAGTGCTCGCCGTATATGTGCAGGTTAAACTCCGCCTCAATATCAATGGCCACCGCGGGCTGGTCGGCGGGAATCGAGGCGAGCCAGGAGCGAAACCCGCGGTCGGTATCGATGTAGCGATGGGGCTGCATGCAGCTCATCCTACTGATGCGGCGGGGGCGGTGCAATCAGTGGGGCCGGGGGCTGCTCGCCTGCATGGCTGCCCGAACTCGATCTCGCAGCAGGCCGATGGGAAGAACGCCGGTGCGCTTACCGCCTATCACGAACATCCTGCAGGAGAACTCGAACGCGTCAGGCACCGACTCTGTATACACGTCGATGCCGTTCACCAGCACCGACGGCGAGCCCGGGAACGGCCCGTCGAAGGAGACCGGGTCCACATCGACCAGTTCCGGTTCCATGTCCAGATCCAGCTCCCGGAGCGCAGCGCGGAGGTTTTCCAGGGTTTGTGCCGCGTTCGGGCACCCGTTGAAGTAAAGGAAGCGTATATCGAGGCCGCTCGCCTCGCGGGTGACATTCATCGTCTCAATGTAGGCGCCTGTGGTCATGTTCGTCAAAGTGCCGGGGAACGCCTCACTATCGGGCAAGAAACCGGGAGCGCATCCGGTTTAGGGCCCTGTCGTTGCGTTCAGTGGGAATTCCGTGGAACTCCGCCAGCACCCTCGCCGCCAACGCGAACTGTCCGAACAGCATAAACAACCCGTCGTACGCGGTAACGCCGGCGGAACGGGCGGCATTGAAAGTGAGCGCTTCCGGACCGTAACGTGTGTCGATGACCGTCAGTCGGCCGGAGTGCGCTCGCATGCATTCCGGAGATAGCGGGCTCCCGCCGGACACGGCGGCAACCACGACATCGGTCTGCTCGATGACACTTTCGATCTCCGGGCTCGAGAGGCACCGGAACGGCAGTACCGAAACGGTATGTGCGCCGTGGCTGTCGCTCACTCGTCGCGCTGCCGTGTCCGCATCCCTGGCATTCAGGTCCGTGAAGCTGAGCGAGGCGCTGAGTCCCGCCAGCGCATCCGCGACCGAAATTGCCGCACCGCCCGCTCCGATAATGAGCACCCGAGCATCGCGCCAGACCGATGCCGGAACCTCGGCAACCAGCCCCCTTCCGTCTGTGTTCTCGAAGCGTGTCGGGGAGCCTCCTGGACCACGGATGAGATGGTTCATCGACTCCAGTCGGCGGGCGGCGGGGTCGACCCATACGGTCGCCTGCGGGTGCTCCGGATCGCCAACGCGGCCGGGTCCCTCTCCGATGCTCTCCTGAAACACTTCGAATGCGACGCGTTTATAGGGGTTCGTTACGGTGAGTTCGACGAAGTCCCTGCGGTTCCAAACCGAGCGTAGAAACCCGCGTATATCGGGCTCCGCGACGTCATGTGCCTCGAACTGGCCCCGGAACGAGACGAGATCGCACCACTCGTTCCACAACGCAGGGCTTTTCGAGTACGTAGAGGGCCGATTGCCTCCGACTATTCCCATCGCGTATACAGCCATTTGTTCCCCGTCCGGCGCTCCTACCCCAGCCTGGTCGATTGTGACGAAGGCGCGCTCCCTGATCAAGCTGACTCCCGCAGGCTCGATTGCGCCGGTGACGATTTCGGGGTACTATCCCGCTCACTACGGTGCATATGAAAACCAGAACCTGGAAGACCATCGCGTACTACTTATCATTCATCGCCATCGGTATGACGACCGCGTCTCTCGGGCCGAGCATCCCGAGTCTGGCTTCCAACATGGGTGTGTCTCTGGCACTGACGGGATCGCTCTTCGTATTCCACCGCGTCGGCTATGTGATGGGATCTCTCGGCGGCGGACGATTGTTCGACCGGTTGGCTCCGAAGTACGTCATCTCGGCTGCCATGACCGTTCTCGGCATCGGGCTTCTGCTGTTGCCCCAGTGGACGGCGGCCGCGGGTCTCTTCACTACCATCATGTTCGTCGGCCTCGCGCAAGGTACGACCGAGGTCGGCGCGAACACCGGCATCGTGTGGCTGCACGGGGATAACGCAGGCCCGCTGATGAACGGTCTCCACCTCGCCTTCGGCGTCGGGGCGATCCTCTCGCCACTCCTTGTTTCGCGATCTGTCGCGCATCTCGGCTCCCTGCAGCCGAGCTTCATCTTCTTCGCCGCCTTCGCCGGCGTGATGGTTTTGTTCTGGTTGCTCCTGCCCGCAGGTGGGCTTCAGCACGATGTCTCGCAGAAGTCGGGCGAGCGCTCGCAGCATCTTCTCGTTGTGCTTTTTGCCGTTCTTCTGTTTATGATCATCGCCGGGGAGGCAGGCTTTGCCGGCTGGATCTATAGCTACTCCGT
Source organism: uncultured Spirochaetaceae bacterium (assembly GCA_964402885.1). Taxonomy (GTDB): domain Bacteria; phylum Spirochaetota; class Spirochaetia; order DSM-27196; family PWMO01; genus JAAAOH01. The sequence continues at coordinate 9,745 of CAYOFA010000095.1, read as the reverse complement.
CGAGACAGGACTGGTGGGGGCGAAAACGGCAGGTTATCTCAATTCCACCTTCTGGACCGCACTCGCGGTCGGCCGCCTGGTAGGGATCGACCTAACTCGCCGGTTGGGCGCGAAGCGGCTGTTGTTCGTCAGCCTCACGGGCTGCGTCGCCGCGATGGCACTGTTTCTTGCGGCGCCGACCGGTGTTGCGGTTCTGTGGATCGTGACCGCGCTCTTCGGCTTCTCTCAAGCGTCCGCGATACCTGCGACTTTCACCATGGCCGGAATCGCACGTGTGCTGAGCGGCTCGGTGGGCGGCGTGTTCATTGCCAGCTCCTCCGCCGGTGGTATGCTCGCGCCGTGGCTAATCGGTCACCTCTTCGAGTCGGTAGGGCCCATCGCGATGGTGTGGGTCATAGCGTCGACGCAGCTATTCGCGCTATTCGCATTTTTCGCGATCGTGACACGCGTTCGGCGAGCCGAGTGAGCACCTCTACCGGTTGCATACTGGTATTTCGTCCTTCATAATGTTCTGCATATTGTTACCGTGCGGAGGTGCTCTTCGTGCCCGTGTTTGTATCCGCCCGTGAGGCAGCCGATCTCATACCGGACAATGCGTTCGTGCTCTTCGGAGGCTCAGGCGGTGGCCATGCGATTGCTGAAACCATCATCGAAGCGCTGGCAGAACGCTACGATGAAACCACCTCTCCCTCCGACCTCACGCTGTCGAGCGTGGTATCCCTTGGCGACTGGGAGAGCACCGGTTTCAATAGACTTGCCAGGCCCGGGCTCGTCAAGCGCGTCATCACTGCGGGACTCAATAACTGCCCGAGATTGGCGGCCCTTGCAGAGGACGACGCCATAGAGGCGTACGTGTGGCCGCAAGGAGTCCTCTCACAGCTCTGCCGCGACTCTTCTGCCGGTCGTCCCGGAATAGTCACCAAAGTAGGGCTCCACACCTTCGTGGACCCGAGATACGAGGGAGGGCGACAGAGCCCGCGAACGACCGAAGACCTCGTCCGGCATATCGAGATTGCCGGCGATGAGTATCTGTTCTATCCGGCGCTTCCCGTGGACGTGGCGGTAATCCGGGGCACAACCGCCGACGAGAGAGGGAACATAACCATGGAGGACGAAGCCGTATACGGCGAAATGTTCTCCATGGCAGCCGCTGCCCGCCGTCGCGGTGGCATTGTGATATGTCAGGTGAAACGCGTCGCAGAGGCCGGCACACTGCCGGGGAAACAGGTGAAGGTACCGGCGCCGCTTGTTGATTACGTGGTTGTCGACCCGAACCAGAAGCAGACCTACCAGACAGCATTCGATCCGTCCTATGCCGGAGCAATTCGTGCACCGGCCGGCACGATAGGCCAGATTCCGTTCGACATCCGCAAGTGCATGGCCCGCCGTGCGGCAATGGAGCTCCGCCCGGGCGATATCGTGAACCTCGGCTTCGGGGTATCGAACGGCATATCCGCCGTGGCCGTCGAGGAAGGTATTCTGGCGGACATCACCCTCACGGTCGAACAGGGTGTGTTCGGTGGTGCGCCGGCGGGCGGAAAGGACGCCGGGGCAGGTGTGAACTTCGACGCCATGATCGATCAGCCGTATCAGTTCGACTTCTACGATGGAGGAGGCCTCGATATCGCATTCTTGTCATTCGCCCAGGTGGACGAACGTGGCAATGTGAATGTAAGCAAGTTCGGCTCCACGGTAGCGGGCCCTGGGGGGTTCATCAATATCAGCCAGGGAACCCGGCGCGTGGTGTTCTCCGGCTCTCTGACCGCGAAAGGACTTCGTGTCGAGCCGGACGGCGTGGGCGGGGTCCGAGTGGCGCAGGAAGGCTCGGTCATGAAGTGGGTCAAGAAGGTCGACCAGATTACTTTCAACGGGCAGCAGGCATTGGAGCGCGGTCAACGGGTCACGTTTGTGACTGACCGTGCGGTATTCGAGCTGACTCCCGAGGGTCCTGTGTGCGTGGAAATCGCACATGGTGTTGAACTGGACAAAGATGTGCGGCCACATATCGGATTCGACTTCGGCATAGCAGAGAATCTCGGTCGGATGGACGAACGGATATTTCGCAATGAGCCTATGGCTTTTGCCGAGGAGTTCCGACGGCAGGCACCAAGAAGAAGGGGGATTTCGTGAAGGACGAACTTGTCCGGGTTGAGCAGAGTGGAGGCATTGCGGTTCTCACGCTCAACAATCCGCCCCTGAATCTGATCTCCGTCGCAATGACGCAGGCGATGAGCGAAACGCTGACAAAGCTCTCTCGGGACCGAAGCGTTCGCGCGCTCATCGTGACCGGCGGCGATACGGCAGCTTTCTGCGCAGGGTCCGATATCAAGGAGTTCCGAGCGTTCATGCAGGAAGACGGCAACGTGCGAGACCTCAAACTCGCGCCCGAGAACGATATGTACGACCTGCTTGCCTCTTTTCCGGCTCCTACGATTGCCGCAGTAAACGGGAACGCTCTCGGAGGCGGGCTCGAATTGGCAGTGTGTTGTGATCTCATTGTGGTCTCTGAAGATGCGCAGCTGGGCCTTCCGGAGGTCCGTCTCGGAGTCTTTCCCGGAAGCGGCGGCACATACCGCGTGCCGCGCCGGATCGGAATGGCGCGCGCTGCTGAACTCATTCTGCTTGGCGAGTCAATCTCCGCGGCAACCGCGCGCGAATGGGGCCTTGTGAATCGCATCGCACCCGCGGGAGAGGAATTGCAGGTTGCACGGGAGCTGGGGCAGCGCATCGCACGACGCTCGCCCCTCGGGACGAAGTTGGCTAAGCGCGCCCTCAGCGAGGCCTTCGCGCCTTCGGGAGCCGCGGCACGTGAAACCTATCTCTCACGGATCGAGGAGGCATTCGGCGGCGCAGATATCCGCGAGGGCACGCGGGCTTTCTTCGCCAAAGAGGAGCCGGCCTTCGAAGACCGCTGAGCGGGCACACCCACTCAGACGTTCATGCCATATATACACCACCGTTAATGTCGAGCGTGGCGCCGGTTATGAAGCCGCTGTACTCACTCGCAAGGAAGCCGACCGCGCGGGCGACGTCCTCGCACGTTCCTGCCCGGCCGAGGGGAATCCCGGAGACCGTCTGGCGTTTCGATTCCTCGGTTGTGTGTACTTCGTGGAACCTCGACCCGAGTATGAGACCCGGGGCTACGGCGTTTACGCGGATACCGTCAGAGGCCAGCTCCGAAGAGAGTGCACGGGTAAATGTGAGGACGGCCCCTTTGGCCGTTGCATAGGCCAGGGAGCCACCATGTCCGCCCTTTCTGCCTGCGAGACTTGCAACATTGACGATGCTGGAGCTACCGCTTTTCGCAAGAAGGGCCGAGGACTCCCGTGTGACCATCATCATCGAGTCCATGTTCACGGCCATGACTGTTCGGAAGAAATCGATCGTCATAGAGCGCAGCTCATAGCGCTCCACCAGATCCCCTGCGTTATTGACGAGCACGTCAAGCCCACCGAACTCGTCGGTAAGACGCCGGAAGAGCGCCTTCACGTCTTCCTCGATGGTCAAGTCGCCCTGGACGGCGAAGGACCTCCCGCCGGCGCCGTTTATCGTGTCGACAGTCTCGTCGGCCTGTTCCCGGCTGGAGCGATAGTGCACACAAACGTCGGCCCCGAGTCCGGCGAGCTCGAGACTGATTGCACGACCTATACCCGATGCACCGCCCGTGACGAGCGCTTTCTTCCCCTTCAGTGAGTTCATAGCGGAGACCTCCTTCCACAATTATGATTGACCGCGTAACCCAAGCGTGCTACGATCAGTATACAGGTATACTACAGGTAGACACAACCTGTAGAGTCCATACCCCCGCGAGACGGGGGAAATCGCAAGGAGGCAGTGTATGACAGTAACGCCACGAAGAGTAATGGCCATAGCCCTCGTGCTAATGATGGCAACGGCGTTTGTGTTTGCCGGCGGCCAGGGAGAAGAGGATGCCGATGTTCCGACCATCGAGCTCGTTCACTGGAGCCACTGGGTAACCAACAACGCAGTGTATGAGCCCTTCTGGGCCGAGGCCGCACAACGCTTCAATGAGGAGCATCCGGAGGTGAACTTCAGCCTCGAGGTCGTAAGCGTACCCTACGAAGGCTACGAAGCGAAGTATTCGAGCGCCTTCGAAGCTCAACAGGGCCCCGACATCTACAACGGGATGACACACGTGTGGTCAGGCCAGTTCGATGCGGCGGACCCGATGCCCGACGATATCGCTGAGAAGCTCGATGAAATTCTTGTCGACGCTTCCAAGCCGTACGGCGTATTTGATGGTCAACGCTACGGGTTGCCGGTCGAGGGCGGCAACTTCATGATGCTCTACATCAACGTGGACCTCTTCGAGGAAGCAGGCCTGGATCCGGACGATCCGCCGGAGACGTATACTGAGATGCTCGAGTATGCCGAAGCGCTTACCAGGTACGACTCGAACGGGAATATCACGCACCCCGGATTCGCGATTCGCTACAAAGGGCATCCGTTCGGAATCGCCGACAAGGTCGCTCCGTTCTTCAACGCCTGGGGCGCTGAATGGTATAGCTGGGACGAGAAGACCGCCAGTGGCTACCTCGACAGCGATGCCTCCAAAGAGGCCCTGCAGTTCTATGGGGACATGGTACAAGAGCACGAGGTTGCGAGTCTCGAGCTGGACAATCCGGCCGCAGTGTTCGGTCAGGGACTGGCAGGCATGATGATGCGCGAATCATGGTACGCAGCATGGTTGTCGCAGAACGCGCCCAACATCAACTTCAAGGTCTATCCACTGCCTCGTCAGGAGATGGAGTCGGGCTTCGGCAACAACTTCCCGTGGGCGATCAACGTCAACAAAGCGCTCGATCAGGAGACGAAGGACTGGGTCTGGGAGTTTTTCCGATGGTACGTAAACAACCCCGAGATCCGTCGCGAGCACTACGTGAAATCGGAGATGCTGCCTCCGTACACGGACATCGTAGACGATCCTTATTTTGCTCAGAAGCCGGAGTTCGAAGCCTGGCAGGAAATGTCCCAGGGCAGAGCGGCCCCGACTTACTACAATCCGCCTGCGCATGAAATCCTGCAGGTCATCGGTGAGGCGACTCTTTCCGTCATGTATGGCGATGAGAATGCCGACAGCGCACTCGATGACGCTGCCGTAAAGGTCAACGAGATACTGTCCCGCTACGAATAAGAACAGTACACTTAGTTCACGTGCCGGCCGGGGGCGAACCTACATGGTTCCCCCCGGCCCCATAGTCTTGCATGGGCGGAGGATCACGAACGCATGATGGGAGCCGCGCAACACCTTCCCGCAGCAAAAACGAAGTACTCGAGAAAGCTACTCTGGACCGGCATTCTGTTCATACTGCCGGCGCTGCTGTACTTCGTTCTCATATACTGGTACCCGCTCGTGGAAGCGTTCAGGATGTCGTTTCAGGAGGTGCTGCCCGGCCTGAAACTGAGATTCGCCGGACTGGGAACATACCGGGAAGTTTTCGGTGACAGCGCATTCTGGCGGAGCTTCGCGAACACGATGTACTTCACGGCAATAGCGGTCGTTGGTACTGTGGGGCTGGCGCTTGTCATCTCGATCGGCCTCAGTGAAGTACACTACCGGACGACGCAAAATGTGTTGACGATGGTGTTCCTCATACCGACTCTCGTATCATTCGCGGCAGCCGGCCTGATATGGGACTGGATACTCCATCCGCGTTTCGGTCTGGCGAACCAGATGCTTCAGTTCATTGGCTTTCAGACGCTGCCGAAGTTTCTCCAGTCCGAAACTCAGGTGATTCCGAGCGTTGCATTGATCCATGCGTGGGTACGCGTGGGCTTCTCTGTCATCATACTCCTGGCCGGACTGCAGGCGATTCCGCAAACGTACTTCGACGCAGCGAGGGTCGACGGCACTCGAGGTCTACAGTTGTACCGCCATATTACTATTCCGCTGCTCCTCCCGCACATCGGGGCGGTCACCCTTCTCGAGGTCATATTCTCATTGAAAGTCTTCGACGAGATATATATAACCACGCAAGGCGGGCCGAACGGCGCCAGCAACGTCATTATGCTGTACCTGTATAACAACGCCTTTCGCTTCTACAGACCTGATAAGGGCGCAGTCGCAGCGGTCACCATATTCGTAGTGCTGCTGGTGTTCAGCATTCTGCAGCGAAAAATGCTTGCGGGGCGGCGATATGAGTATTAGAAGCTCGTTTTCTCGCCTCGGACTGGCGCTTGGGCTTTCGTTCCTGGCCGCGCTGATGTTTCTTCCGATCATTTGGACGGCTCTCACTTCCTTCAAGACCCAGCCGGAAATCGTGGAAGTGCCTCCGTCTTTCCTGCCGGACAGCTTCGCCAACTTCGCGAATTATGTGACGGTTATAGAAAGACTGAGCTTCCTGAGGTTGTACGCCAATAGCATTGCTTTTGCGGGAGTGGTGCTCGTCTTCAGCCTGCTCGTAGCCTCGCTGGCTGGCTATGGATTCGCGAAGTTCCGCATTCCCGGGAAAGAGATCTTCTTTTTCCTCATAGTCGGGGTCCTCATGGTTCCCTTTCAGTCGGTCGCGCTGCCGCTGTACCGCTGGATGGACCGACTCGCGCTCATAGACACATTTGTCGGACTCACCCTCCCGATGCTGATCAGTGCCTTTGGCGTACTGCTTATGCGAGAGACGATCTCGACGATACCGCGCGACTACATGGAAGCGGCCCGGATGGATGGATCGAGCGAACTCGGGATCTTCGTGCGCATCATCCTGCCGATGGTGAAGCCCGGACTGGCTTCCCTCGCAATCATCAAGTTCATGTGGACATGGAACGAGTTCTTCTGGCCGCTGCTTGTGATCAATACGCCGCAAAAGGCCGTCGTCACGCTGGGGCTGTCTTACTTATCGAACATGTACTTCAAGGAATACCATCTGATCACTGCAGCCGCCACATTGAGCCTGCTACCCCTGATTGTGCTGTTCATTCTGCTTCGCCGCTGGATGGTAGAAGCACTCGCAGGCACCGGGTTGAAGTGATGAAGCTACAGGCGTACCACCGGAGGCCGCGGGTTCGATGAAGGTTCGACGAGAGCTGAACATCCCTCTGTACATGCAAGTCTACGAGGCTCTCCTCGAGGCCATCGTCGAGCAGAAATATGCGTACGGACAGTACCTCCCGTCGGAGCGGGAACTCTCCGAGAGTTTCGACGTCGATAGGCTCACGGTTCGCCGCGCTCTCGACATGCTGGTATCTGAGGGACTCGTCGAGAAGCTGGCGGGGCGCGGCAGTCGAGTCCGCGATCTTCCCACGACAGGCGCGAACACGCCGGCCGAATCGGGAGATGCGCGAAACCTCGTTTTCGTCATGCCGGAACTGCCAGGTAGGGCCGATCGATTGACCGAGCCCTTCAACACACGTCTCTTCGAGCGGGTTCAGGAAAGCGCAAAGCGACTCGGCTATATGCTTGCATATACGCGAATGCGCGGGTCCGAATCGCTCGAGCAGACATTCAGGCCCCACCTTCCCTCCGGAATCCTGTTCGTGAGCGAAGTCGAAGGGGCGCTGTTCGATGAAGCTGCCCGGCTCGGCATTCCTTCGGTGGCGATAAACAAGCACAGCAAACACTTTGCCTCCGTGTTTTCGGATCGGCGACACGGAAGCTACGTGCAGGTCGAGCATCTGGTGTCGATGGGACATCGCAGAATAATTCTTCTCAACGGTGAGCAGAGCTACCTGACCGCCAAACTCAGCCTGGAGGGATATCGCCAGGCGGTGCAGGATCATGGACTACCTCCGGATGATCAGATCGTTGTGCATAGCAGCTGGACATTCGATGCGGGATACCGGGCAATGCTGCGTCTCATTGACGAACATGAGTCCTTGCCTTCCGCCGTCGCCGCCAGCAACGACATGATCGCGCTTGGCGCCTGTGAGGCCCTCAAGGAGCAGGGATTTGCGGTCCCGGGCGACGTGAGCGTGGTCGGGTTTGACGATATTGATCAGCTCGACTACTTCAGTCCGAAGTTGACGACAATTCGGAGCAATATCGATCTGATTGCAACGGCAGCATGGGATCTTCTCATCGGGGCTATGATGAATGCTCCGGCGCCGAGAGTTGAAACCTTTGTACCAACGGAGCTCGTCGTCAGAGAGTCGACGACGATCCCGAATTCTCCACCAGAGGCCTGAAAGATGATGAACTACACTCTGCTTCACCCCGAGATACTGGTGGCTCTTGCGTCTGCGGGACATGGAGCACAGGTAGCGATTTGTGACGGCAACTTTGCCACGCGGGTGCGTGCACCGGAGAACGCGCGCATCGTCTACCTGAATCTGGCTCCGGACGTGCTGACCGTTACCGAGATATTCAAGGTCATAATCGGGACAGTTCCGCTCGAGAAGGTAGTCGCCATGACAGCGCCGGACGACGTCCCGGCCGAGGTGCAGGAGGAGGTCAAGAGCTACCTTCACGGCAGCGTGGGGTTCGAACTTCGTGATAAGCTCGATTTCTATGCGTTGGTCAAATCGGAAATGACCGCCCTTCTCATCGCCAGCGCCGACACGCGCAGGTTCGCCAACCTCGTCCTGACTATCGGTGTCGTCAAATAGCGGAGAAACGAATTGGAATACAGGACTTGCGGTGAGTTCGGCCCCACGGTGTCCGCTCTTGGTTTGGGGTGCTGGGCATTCGGCGGTGGTGAGTACTGGGGTCGGCAGAGCCAGGAAGACGTCAACAAGGTAGTTCACCGCTCCTTCGAAGCAGGTATAACACTCTATGACACAGCGGAGGCGTACAACGAGGGGAGGAGCGAAGAGTCCCTCGGCGCGGCGATAGCCGGGCTGCCTCGCGATGAAGTCCGGGTCTGCACCAAGATCGCACCCTCCGCGGCCTACGCCGAGCTCGTCGAGAAGCACTGCGATGACTCGCTGAGGCGTCTCGGTACAGATTACATCGATCTGTATCTCCTCCATTGGCCGGTCACTCCGCACTCTCTGCGGCATTTCACGAAGGACGAGAACAAGATCGCCAATCCGCCTCGCATCGAGGAAGCTGCGGCAGCTTTCGAAGATCTGCAGACCAAGGGAAAAGTCCTTCACTTTGGAGTCTCGAACTTTGGGTACGATCCACTACAGGCAGCGACCGCGGCTTCCCCGCGCATTGCCGTGAATCAGGTTCCGTACAATCTCCTGGCGCGCGCCGCCGAGGTCGAGGTTATCCCCCACTGCGTTGACAAGGGGATAGGAGTTATCGGCTATTTCGCTTTGCTACAGGGAATTCTGACCGGCAAGTACCAAACCCTCTCCGAGATTCCCGCGACACGCAGGCGCACCCGTCACTTCGATAGTGCCGGTAACGACATGGCTCGCCACGGAGAGCCGGGCGCCGAGACGGAAACTGCGGCCGCCCTTGATTCTCTTCGATTACTCGCAGGTGAAACAGGACACACGATGACGGAGCTGTCGGTGGCCTGGGCGTTGTCACGGCCCGGAATAGCATCGATGCTGGTCGGCGCTCGCACAGTCGAACAGCTCGAAGGCACTCTCCGGGCGAGTGATCTGAGACTTGACGCAGCCGTTCTGCGGCGGCTCGACGAGCTCTCCAAACCGGTGCTGCACGCTCTGGGCCCAAGCATGGACTATTACGAAAGCATCGAGAACGATAGAACCTCGGGATCGGTGTAAACGCCTGGCTCGGTGGCCAACGGCCCTTCCTACACCGGCACATGCATCGCAATCGTGGCCGCAAAAACCGTCACGAGCAGGAAACTCACGAGCCCGACCACGGCCGCAGCGA
>CAYOFA010000094.1:5306-12108 GCA_964402885.1 uncultured Spirochaetaceae bacterium | reverse complement strand
TGTCGCTTGCCGACTTCACGCTGCTCACCACATCGGTGAGGCGCGTCTGCATGTTCCTGAGCGAATCGGCGAGCTGTCCAACTTCGTCCTTCTGATATATGGACAGATCTGCAGCGAGATTGCCAGTTGCGACCTCTTGGGCGAACCCGACGGCGCGCTGCAGTGGTCTGGAAATGCTGCGAGCGAATAGAACGTAGACGAAAATGGCGAGAACAACCGATACGAGGCCGATCAGAAGAACAGCGTTTCGAACGTCGTAGACCGGCGCTAGAAACTGCGAATCCGATACCGTCAGCGCAACCGACCACCCGGCAAGTTGCACGGGAGCGAAGGCAAGGGTCTTTTCCGTTCCTCGGAATGTGTACGGTTCGACTCCCGATTCTCCTGCGAGCAGCTTGGGCGCGACATTCTCCATTCCATCGAGGTCGTTCACGTTCGTCTTCATCGCAACTGACTCATCGGGATGCGCAATGGCCAATCCTTCAGAATCCACGATGTATGCGTATCCAGTCTCGCCGAATTGCGAGGAGTCAACCAATCTGTTGAGAAAGGCGAGATCGAAGGCGACGTTCGCTACCCCGATGATTTCCCCGTTACTTGCCTCAACCGGAGCTGCGATTGGGACGAACGGCTCGCCGGTGACTTTGTTCGTCCCGGTTGTCCCGACGTTTACGTTTCCATCGAGCGCATCCCGAAAGTAGCCCCGATCCGAGACGTTGGCGCCGATGTAGGATGAGTCACTTGCGGCGACGATCCTGCCGTCGGCGGCGGCCACGAACATGACCTGCGAATCGTCTCCGATTCGGTCGACTGCTTCGAGCCGAGCAAGCAGTTCATCCAGCTGGTTGGCAGAAGAGTCCGAGGACTCCGGGGCTGTGGCATCAGTCGGCTCAGATGACAGCATTTCGACCGTATCGGGCATCCGGGTGATCGTTAAGACAGTCTTCATCTCGGACTCGAGCACATTACTGATGCCCTCGGCCATCTCTTCCGCTCGATTCGACATGTGAGACGACGCCGTGTTCTTCAGCCCATCAGACGCGCGCATGATCGAAAACCCACCTACGAGCACCAACGGAACTATCAGAATGAGTGCCCCGATAGTCACAAGCTTGGTGCCGATCCGCATGTTGAGCATGTAGCCTCCTTGCGGGCTGCCGCGGCATTCCACGGCCAGCCAGCGCAGCAGAAAATAGAGTTAAAGTTATAAAAGTTGTTTTCGAACTTTTCAGCAGTATTAGAGCTTAGTCTGAAAAAAATGTCAAGCGACATCAATCCTGACCCCTCGGGAGGTGCGGACGTTTTCTTGGACGGGGTCATGCCGCCGTTTCTAAGGACCGACGATACCCCGCGGGGCTCAGGCCGTCGGGGAGCGTCGTAGCCATAATGGCGCCGTCCACTATAGCGTCGGTTTTGCTTAGGTTACGGTTTCGCGTAGCCGCCGATCAGAAACGTCGGCTCGGTTCGGCCCGGTGATCGGTCCCTAACGAGCAGCCCCGGTTTCGCCGGGGACCGCTTTGTAGGAGTCCGGTGGAACGGCCGGACCACGTTCTGAGCGTGGCAAGCTATCATACCCACACGCATTTCTCACTTGCGTCTCTCGGGCGATAGGCGTAATCTCGTGTCATCTGCCGGATGCAGGAGGAGCGAGGAACGTGAGAACCGTACCCTATCTCGTTTTCCATGGAAACTGCGAGGAAGCGCTCGAGTTTTATCGAGCCGGTTTGGATGGTGAGGTGACGATCATGCGCTTTTCAGAGATGCCCCCGAGCGAAGAGATGCCGATCAGCGGTGCGTGGAAAGAGAAGATCATGCATGCCGAGCTCAAGCTCGACGAAGGACAGACAATCTATCTCTCGGACATGTTCGACGGCGGGTCCGTAACGGTCGGCGACAACGTGACCGTGCATATCGATGTCGATACGAAAGAGGATGTCTCGCGCTTCTTCGAAGCGCTCTCCGATGGAGCTACCGTCACGATGCCGGTGGAGGAGCAGTTCTGGGGGGCCGTCTACGGAAGTCTCATCGACAAGTTCGGTATCGGGTGGGGCTTTCACTACGACATCCCGGAGTGAGGCCGTCGACGCGCGAGGCAGAACACGACGCCCGTGCTGTTGGCCCGTCTGCCAACACCGGCAGCGGGCGCTCGCCTGAGCTCCCGATCTGCCGACCGCGTGTGATCCCGTGACCCGCCCCGGAACGATTTCGTTACCGTAGCAAGATGGAAATCGGTGAGGTCTTCTACCCACGAAATCGCGCGGAGTGGCGATCCTGGCTCGAGGAGAACGGATCGAGCGCAACGGAGATCTGGGTACGTCGGTTTCGCAAAGCGAGCGGAGTCCAATGCATAGCGTACGATGACCTCGTCGAGGAGTGCCTCTGTTTCGGGTGGATCGACGGCGTCATCAAGAAGTACGACGACGAAAGCAACGTTCAGCGCATCACCCCAAGGAAGCAGAAGTCGTTTCTCTCCGAGCTCAACCGCCAGCGTGTTTGGAAGCTCGAGGCGATGGGCTTGATGACAGACGCCGGCCGTGCGCCGATCGCCGATAAGATAGGGGCCCCAAATGACTCGTGGGAAATACCCGACTGGATCGAACACCGGTTGCGCGAAGACGAGTCGGTGTGGGAGGTGTTCTCGAGCTTCCCGGCTTTGTATCAGCGACTCAAGATTGGCTGGATCACCGAAGCGGGTCAGCTTCGTCGCGAAGAGGTGGAGAAGCGGCTCGCCTACCTGATCAAGAACACGCGGGCCGGGAAAATGTATGGGACAATACCCATACGAGAGGAGGTCGCCCTCGACCGTTTGCGGTCTCGACCGAGATGAAAGAAGCCCTGCGCCGAGCACGCCGACGTCACCGGCAGTCCGGCTGCAGAAGGTCGCCGCTTCCGTGAGAGCCGCGTCGCCTGACGTAATTCTAACACCGTAGCGGCCTACGCCTGATTGAAATTCTGAGTGGCAAGCAATACTATTTTGCGGATCCCGCCCATGTCGTAGCAGCGTATACGAACCAGGGGTAGGAGGCGTCGATGATTCTGCCGATTTCCAGGGCTTTCCGCGTCCGATCGGAGGCTTTTCGCCACTTCAGGAAGTGTGTATTTCTCCTCGTTTGCTTCGTTCTATCATCGATAGCCTTTCCTGTTGCAGGCTACTCCCAGGCTATCGACACGGCGCAGGTATACTACGTGGGCATGCATGAGCCGTGCCAACTGCGACGTTTTCGGTTCGTCCTGAACGCTCTCGAAGAGGCTTATGTCTTCGGCGGCTACAATCTGACGCCCGCGCTCGGTTACCTCGAGAATCCCGGCAGTTTCGATACCGAGGAGGGAAACTCCGCGGGTTATGACGGCGCAAGCTACCTGACCTTCAGGGCCCACCAAATACCGATCGGTGAGTTTTCCCTCTCGCGGTACTTGGACCGTTACAATACGAGTTACCCGGGCAACGACGATCAGCTGGGTTATGATAGCCTGGGTTATGATAGGATTACAGCCGGTCTTGGATGGCGGGATGTGGTCCAGATTGGAGCGCGGCGCCTGACCGAAGAAGCGACTGGCAACGAGTTGCTCTGGGGGGTGGAAGCGAACCTCCTTAGCCTACGAAATCTCTTTCCAGGACTTAGAGATGTGTAGGTCTCGGCCGGCGACTCTCCTTTCCCGGTGGTAGTGTGGACCGAGTCTCGCTTCGCAACCTCGTTGCGCTGGGTAATGACAACGGTATCATGAGCAGCATCTTCTATACCGGCCTGCCGGTCCTGTCGTGCGTAGTCGTCGATCGATACATCGAGCCCGATTATGCCGTGGGTACGGCGCGGCTTGCAGCAATGAACTCTACTTTCCAGCGTCTTTGAACAGTTCATGGGATCTATCCTCACGAGAAATGGTCGCGTACGAGGCGAGCTTCAACTACCTGTTATGGCTGGTTGGTACACCCAGCTACTTCTTGACCGACCACGGTCTCTCATTCGCTCAATACACTTCACAAGCACGGGAGAACTTGGGGCAATGGGAGAACGGGGAGCCGCTTGTCGAAGAGACCGACCAAATCGAACTTACAGGGTTCCCCGACACGAACGTTACCTATCGGCGAAGCTTCCGTAACCCCTACGCTTCGGTCGATGAGCAGTTCGAGTTCGAGTCGATCTCGATTAGCTTTCGCATGGGACTTATCGTCGGCGGATACGCACCGTTCGTCCTGGATCTCGAGGCAGGCGTGGCGGGATCAGAAGCATGGGATGACAGCTCCTTCCCGGTCGGAGAGTTCCTCGACGACGACTATTTTTCGCGTGGGATTCGGCACAGGTCTCGGTGAACGATTGCTCCGGCAGATGGTTGGTGGCGACGACTCGCCCCGGTAGCAGTCGGCGGCCGTCCGGCCCCGAGCGGGTCCTCCGCTTTTCCCGCCCTCAGGGCGTCGTTAGAGGCCGCAACGAACGTAGCGCGGCCCTTCTCGCCGGCTAAACACGCCACATGGACGTAGCAGACGCTTCTTCAACTAAGAAGGTGTCATATTGTCTTGTAAGGCGTCGGTTGTATGCGACGGTAATCTGCGAGTAGCGGTGTGGAACCTTGCAAGAATGGATGACGGAGCCTCTGACCCCCTCGGGCTTCACGCACTGACCCGCCCCCGCCACGGCCCTCTGCGTATGAGCCGCAGCCACCCGGCGGCCCGGAGCCCGTCGAGCGCCTCTTCGATCTCCTCGGTGCGCCACTCGGCGAGTCCGTCCGCGCGACCCCGTCGCACACGTCACAGCCGGAGCACGCCTCCGGCTCGGCATCGAGCGCCTCGACGAGTATCTCGCGCCTGCAGCGGTCCCCGCGGAGGTAGCGGGTGAGGGGGCTGGGCCGCGATACCGCGGCCATCATGGCGGTCGCCCTCGGCCCGCTGTTGCTGTCAGACCTTACGTCGGGGTCCGCCGTCCCCGGAGCGCCGGCTGCCGCTGTGGAAGCCGCAGGGCCGGGGGTGTCGGCCGAACCGGCTTCCACACCGTCGGTGTTCGCGTCCGTCGGCCCCACCATCTCCCGCGGACTCGCAAGCACGATCGCCCGCGACGGCTTCCCGGCCCGCGCGGCCCGCCCTGACTCCTGCAGGTAGCTCTCCACGGTGGGCGGGAGGTCGTCGTGAATGGCGCTTCGTATCCCTCGCGTGTCGACGCCCGTAGCGTTGGTTCTGATTAGTTTACGGTTTCCTCTGGGCTTGGGCAGCGGGCGATCAGATAGAACTGTCACTGAAGAAGCCGGAACGGTTCATCCGTGGCCTCGAAAAACTCACTACAGACAGCTGCGGTTTGTTGACTACACTATAGGGCAGAGAGCTACCTGCTGCCGTCTGTTGATCATGCCGCGAGATCGCACAGCTGCCATCGTCGCTGCATTCAGGAGACGGGCGGGCCTGCCAGGGAGGAACCATGCGCTCGTTTTCGACACTTCTCGCAGTTGTCACCCTATTCTTTGCCCTTGCTCTACTGGGATGCGAGGGGCCAGCGGGACCACAGGGAGCCGACGGCGCTGACGGAAGCCCCGTGGTGCAGACCGCCTTTTCTGCCTACAGGTCGGCGAATCTGCTCATTCCTGAAGGCGACGAGACGACGTTGGCCTTCGATCAAGTGATCATTGATGAGTACGACGGCTATAGTAGCTCGAGCGGGGTGTACACAGTCCAGGAAGCAGGAGATTACCATGTTTCCATCGGTGTTCACTGGGTCGATGCCTTCCTTGCCGACGAGTACATCTTCTACTACTTCAATCTAAACGGCACACACGAAAACGGGATCTATACAACCTACGAACATGACCGGTATCTTCCTACGCACACTTTCAGTCGGAGCTTTGCCAACCTCAGTGCCGGCGACACATTGGAGCTCGAGGTGTTCATCAATCTCACCGGCGAATCGCGGGAGCTCTACGGTGATCCCGACAATCAATACACTTTCATTACGATCGACCGACTTCAATAACACCTGCGTACGTGGTACCGGCACGGCTCGATCCGACGCCCGCAGTGGCACACCGATAGAAGCGGAGTTCACCGCCGTTTATGCACTCATCCGCCCCCGCCACGGCCCGCGTCGTATGACCCGCAGCCGGCCGGCGGCCCGGAGCTCATCCAGCGCCTCCTCGATCTCCTCCCGGCGCCAGGTGCCGAGGAAGCCGAAGACCGGTTCTCGTGCCGGATGCCACGGCACCGGCGCTGTGCTCGCGGTGCCGGCAAGCACCGCAGCCGCCTGACCCGGCGTATAGCAGCGCCGCCGTCGCGACAGCCACCGCACAACCGCCTCCGCCACCGGCGACTCCACCCGCGCCACCCCGTCACACACGTCACACCCCGGGCATACCTCCAGGTGAGCCCCCAGCGCCTCAACGAGTACCGCTCGGCGGCACCGCCGGCCGGAGAGAAAGGCGCTCCACGACGTCGTCGCCTCACGTGCCGCTGCCCCCGGGGTGCCGACCGACCCGGCGCTTGCTCGGTCGGTGCCCGGGTCTACCGGCTCCCGGGTACCGGCGTGTGTCGGCCCGGCCATCTCCCGCAGGCTCGCAAGGACGATCGCCTGTGCCGGCTCGCCGTCGCGTCCGGCCCGCCCTGACTCCTGCAGGTAGCTTTCAACGGTGGGCGGGAGGTCGCGGTGGATGACGCTTCGTATCCCTGGCGCGTCCACGCCCATTCCATAGGCACATGTAGAGATCAGCACACCATCGGACGAGCGAAGAAACCACTCTTCCACCGCCGTCTTTTCCTCGCGTGAGAGGCCGGCGTGGTAGAAGCGGATACGGTCGTCGTCCAGGGACCGCCGGAGCTCGAGTG
>CAYOFA010000094.1:1266-5206 GCA_964402885.1 uncultured Spirochaetaceae bacterium | reverse complement strand
CCGGCGTGGTAGAAGCGGATACGGTCGTCGTCCAGGGACCGCCGGAGCTCGAGTGCGGTTCGCTCGCAGCGGCCGCGGGTCTTACAGAAGACGACGGCCGGTCGCAGACGGGGGCGGGGGCGCGCGCCACCAGCGGTGTGGTGCGGGGCGCCCGTGTCACCCGCCGCCAGCAGCGTTCTCAGAGCAGCCGTCTTGGAGGCGACCGGCAGAACGGTGTAGCGGATGTTCGGGCGATCGGGGTTGCCGCGGACGAGGTGGTATCCGGAATCCGCGAAGAGGTGTGTGTTGATGCGGGTGAGGATGTCCGGGGAGGCGGTTGCGGTGAAGCCGGTGACCACGTGCGGCTGCAGGGCGGGGATGGCGGTCCCCAGCTCCAGGTAGGCAGGGCGGAAGGTCTCTCCCCACTCGGCGACGCAGTGGGCCTCGTCGATGACGAGGTGGGAGACGGCTGCGCCGTCGAGAAGGTCTCGGGCACGGCGCGTGTTCAGGGTCTCGGGGTTCGTGAGGATGAGGCGCGGCCCGTGTCCCGGCCTCGATGGGTCTGGGGGGTCGGCGCTGCCGCGGAGCGCCGCGCGGATCCGGGACACGTCCTCAGCCGTGCTCCGTCCGGTCAGCGTCTCGCAGGGGATGCCGAGATCGTCGAGACGGCGTTTCTGGTCCGCTATGAGGGCGAGGAGCGGGTATACGACCACGGTGATGCCGGAAAGCAGCATGGCCGGCAGCTGGAAGCACAGGCTCTTCCCCGAGCCGGTCGGAAGAATGACGAGTTGCCGATCACGATGGTCCTCGAGCTCGGCCACGACCGAGCCGCCCCGGGGTGCGCCGACGGCGGCCGCCTGCAGCACATTCGTAATGACGAGCCGCTGGTAGGGAAACAGATAGTCGACGCCGAAACGCTCACCGGCCGTCGTGCCCAGTGGGTCGGGGTCGCCGGCCGCCGCCGTCGCGTCCAGCGGATCGGGGGCGAGTGCCCCTTCCGATGCCGCCTGTTCTCCGTGTTCATTCTGCCCGATGCCCACATCATCCTATACTGGTCCTTTGCGCGTGCTGCTTGCGTCTTCTCGACACGTTTTGCGTTCTGCGGTAGATTCCGTGCTCAGTGCCATATGATTACTGCGTGAGGGAGAGAAATCCCGGATGAGTCGGCCATCTCGCGGTGCGCAGGGCGGGCTCGCGTTCCTCGCGCCGCGTTTCTCGCCCGCGGTTCACACGTTCCTCAGCGCGGTCTCCCCGCTCTATCTGCGCTTTGGCGAAGGTATTTCGGCCGTGCGGACCGAGAGGGCCGAAACGCTGGTGAGCGAGCTCGAAGCGTTCTGTGCGGGGCGGAGCCGCCTCATCATCGCTTTCCGGCATCCCTCGGTCAGCGATGCACCACTTCTTGCCTACCTCTTCACCCGGCGACTTCCGCGTATCGCACGGCGCCTCGGCAGTCGGTTGCCCCGGCGGACCCACGTGCACTTTCTCTACGGCCGGGGCGTGCCCGTGTGGGCGGGCGCGGCGCTTGCCTGGATTCTCCCGCGCATTGCCGCGATCCCCGTCTACAATCGCCGCCACGACTCCCGCGGGATGGCTGCGGTGAGGAAGACGGCCCTCGAGGGCCGTTTCCCGCTTGCGCTCGCGCCGGAGGGGCAGGTGAGCTATCACAACAAAGCCTTCGGCGAGCTCGAGGCCGGCACGGGCCGCATTGCCCTGTGGTGCCGCGACGACCTGCGGGCGGCCGGCCGCAGCGAGGACGTTCGCATTCTCCCGCTCTCGATCGAGTATCGGTATCCGGGGGAGGGGCGTGAGGCGCTTGTCGGAATCCTGCGGGAGATCGCCGCGCGGACGGGGCTGGAGGTTGATGTCGACACCGCCGATGATAGGGCTCGGGTGTATGAGCTGCTTCTCGACCTCACCGGGCGGCTGCTCTCTCGCATCGAGTCGGCGTACCATGTCACCTTCGGCGCGCCGGCCGGCGACCCCGCGGTCACCGCCCCGGAGTCCGTGACCGCCGGCCCTCCCGGCGCCGCAGCGCCCGAAACCCCGGCGGCCCTGCGCCGGCGCATCGTCGCCCTCTGCGACCGCGTCCTTCGCGTCGGGGAGAACGTCCACGGGCTCGCCTCCGACGGCAGCCTCCTCGACCGGGTCTTTCGCCTGCGCGATGCCGGATGGCGTCGGATGTTTCGAGATGACCTCGAGGCGCTCTCACCCCTCGAGCGCACCCTTGCCGATGCCGCAGCCGAGGAGGCGAAGATCACCACGCGCCATATGGAGCTCGTTGACGTGCTCGAATACCTCGACCCGGCCTACATCAGTCCCGAGGGGCCCTTCGAGCGACTCGCCGAGTATGCCGTCAACCTGCAGGACGTAGTGAACCGGCTTCTCGGCGGAACCATTGCGGGGCGCATGCGCATCAAGGGACGGGAGGCGGTGGTGTGCGCGGGCACGCCGGTATCGGTAGATGAGTTTGCCGTTGGCGGCACGCCCTCGCGAACGGCGGCGTCACAAATCACCAACTACATCCGGTCGGAGTTCACCTCGCTCACGCGAGATGAAGGGTAAACGCCACGTAGAAGCAGACGCTTCCGGCGAGCACGAAGAAGTGCCAGATGGTGTGGTTGAACGGCAGGCGATGCCAGGCGTAGAAGACGACGCCCACGGTATAGGAGAGGCCGCCGGCCAGTGCCCAGATGACGAAGTTGATCGGGACGGCTTCCATGAGCGGCCGCGCGGCAATCACGATGAGCCAGCCCATCGGCACGTAGAGCAGATCGGCGGCGAGGTGGTACCCCCGCAGGATCCAGATACGCAGCGCCACGCCGACGAGTGCGAGCCCCCATACGATGCCGAAGACGGTCCATCCCCACGGTCCGCGAATGGCGATAAGGGTCACCGGCGTATAGGTCCCGGCGATCAGCAGATAGATGAAGGCCTGGTCGATTATCGCGAGGTAGTAGCGCACTCGGGGGAGGGCGGCGAAGCTGTGCAGGAACGCCGAGGAGAGATAGAGCATGATCTGCGTGGCGCCGTAGATGCTGAAGCCCACGTACTTCCACGGTGAGGGATCCTCTCCGGTAATAATCAGAAGCGCCACGAGGCCTGCGATGGCGAGCCCTGCGCCCATCGCGTGGGTCAGGCTGTTGAAGATCTCCTCGATTGCGCCGCCGCTGGTGTAGCGGATCTCCGAGGGGCTGAGTTGCTCGGGAAGCTCATCTCTCATATCGGCTACGAATAGTAGCAGAACAGCCGCGCTCGTGGAAGACGCCCGCTGCCCCGGGGTACCGTTCAGCCGACCCCCGTCCACCCGGCAGGCATTCAGCCGACCGGAAAGCTTCGGCCCGCGAGGAGCCCGCATGCGGCTTCGATGTCCGCGCCCCGTGAGGTCCGCACGGTCGTCCGCACGCCGGCGTCGCTCAGGCGACGGGCAAAGGCGTCGATGCGGGCGGGCTCCGGCGGCGAGAAGCCGAGATTCGCTGCGGGATTGACGGGAATGAGGTTCACGAGTGCCGGAAGCCCTGAGAGGAGCCGCGCAACGGCCTTCGCGTGCGCCGCGGTGTCGTTTCGCCCGCCGATGAGCGCGTATTCGAAGGAGATCCGTCGCTGCCCGTCCCACCTGCGCCGTCGCAGGATCTCGAGAGTCCCGGCGATGGAATCGCTCCGCTCGGCGGGGACGAGCTCTGCGCGCTCGGCGGGGAAGGGCGAGTGGAGGCTCACCGCGACGTGTGCTTCGCTCTCCTCGAGGAGGCGCTCGAGAGAGCGGTGGATCCCGATGGTCGACACGGTGATTCGCCGGGGGCTCATCGCGTAGCCGCGCTCCGCGGTGAAGACCTCGAGGCTCTCGAGAACCGCATCGATATTGTCGAGCGGCTCTCCCATCCCCATGTAGACGATGTTGGTGATCTCCTCGCGCTCGGGGAGGCTTTCGAACTGGTTGATGATCTCGCCTGCGGAGAGGTTGCCG
>CAYOFA010000094.1:0-1166 GCA_964402885.1 uncultured Spirochaetaceae bacterium | reverse complement strand
AGAGCGGGCGTGGCGGCGGTAGAGCCACTCCGCAAGCTGTGAGCCGCGGTATGCGGGCATACCGAGCTCCCGGGCGAGGGCTGTGAGGGCGGCAGGAGTTTTTCCGAGTAGGGCGTTCACCACGGTGAGCCAAAGCTACGCAGCCGCCGCCGCGGTGTCAACGCGTTGCCACCGCGGATCCGCTTCGCCAGCACCGCGGTGAGATTGCACCGGACCCGTGCATCGGGTAGGATGAGAGCCCGATACATCACCGAAGCAGAGTCGAGGATACACATGAACGAGAAGACGAAGGCAGTGCTCGAGACATTCGAGAAGATCAACGCCATCCCGCGGCAGTCGAAGAAAGAGGAGCGTATCCGGGACTGGCTCGCCGGCTGGGCGGCCGATGCCGGGTTCGAGTACCGCACGGATCGTGTGGGAAACCTCATTATCGATGTGCCGGCGACTGCCGGTATGGAGTCCGCTCCGACGATCGTCCTGCAGGGGCACATGGACATGGTCTGCGAGAAGCGGCCCGAGGTGGAGCACGATTTCTCGAAAGACCCCATCCGCCACGTCTATGACGGGGACTGGCTGCGGGCGGACGGCACCACGCTCGGCGCGGACAACGGCATCGCCCTTGCCCTTTCCATGCGGATCGCCGAGGATCCCGACGTCGCCCATCCGCCACTCGAGCTTCTGTTCACCGTAGACGAGGAGACGGGGCTCACCGGCGCCCTCGAGCTCGAGGAGAACAGCCTGAAGGGCCGGACGCTTCTCAACCTCGACTCCGAAGAGGACGACACCCTCACCGTCGGCTGCGCCGGTGGACGCAACACGAGCATCCGGCTCTCGCTTGACCGTGAATCCGTCCCGGAGGGATGGATGGTGCTGGAGATCGAAGTCGGGGGGCTCTCAGGCGGGCATTCCGGCGTCGATATCAGGCGAAATCTCGGCAATGCGAACGTGATCCTCGCACGCACGCTCAGAGAAGTCGCGAAGGTCACCGATGTTCGCCTCCACTCGCTCAGAGGCGGAACGGCGCATAACGCGATCCCGCGCGACGCGCTGGCCACGATCGCCGTCGCCGAGGACGCGGCGTCGGCGGTCAGCGATCGCCTCGGCACCTTCGAGCGAACCGTGCAGGCCGAGCAGCGGCTCGAGGATCCTCACCTCTACATCAAGGC
>CAYOFA010000093.1:4150-12217 GCA_964402885.1 uncultured Spirochaetaceae bacterium | reverse complement strand
AGATTGCGGTGAGTCGGGGGCTGGAGGCCGGCCCGGGCGGCGGGGGCGCCACCGGTGCGGGCGACGCAGGTGCCGGGGCCGCCGGCCGCAGCCGCGGCCACGACCTCACCCTTCTCGTCGAGGCGCCGGGGCGGGCCGCCGGCACCACGCCCGATGCAGCCGGGGAGCCCTCATTTCTCGACCGTATGGAGGCCGAGCTTCGCCGCCGCGGCGAACGGTTTGCCCGCATCGGCGCAACGAGCGAGCACGAGTTACTCGACCGGGCTGTGACGGAGGTGGAACGGGTGCTCGGGGCGCGAGCGGGGTAGCGGGGCGGAGTAACCCGGGCGAGGCCCGGGCGGGTGGGCCGTCAGCCGGATCGGCCGGTGGCTGACCCAGCCGTCAGCCGAAGGACTGCACGTACTCGCGAATCCCGGTAAGCAGCATCTGCACCGAGAGCGTCGCGAGGATCATTCCCATGAGCCGTTCGATGGCGACGAGGAATCGGGAGCCGAGTCGGCGCCTGAGAATCTCTGCGGAAAGCAGCACAACCAGCCCGGTCACCGAGGCGATGGCCAGGGCGAGGAACCACATCCAGATGCGCCCCGGCGCCTGGTTCGACAGGAGGATGACGGTGGCCATTGCCGAGGGCCCCGCGATGAGGGGAATGGCCAGCGGCACGACAAGCGGCTCTCCCGTCTGACTCTCCACGTTCTGATCCCGCCCCCAGGGAAATATCATCCGAACAGCGATGAGAAAGAGCACCACGCCACCTGCGATGCCGAGGGCGGGCTCGGTGATATGCAGGGCCGCGAGGATGTATCTCCCGAAAAAGAGAAAGACCACGAGGACGACGAAGGCGATGAGGACCTCGCGCAGGATCACGCGCTTTCTGCGAGTCTCGTCGACCTGACCCAGCAGTGAGAGAAACATCGGGATATTCCCGATGGGATCCATGACGAGAAAGAGGGTGACGGCGGCGGCGAATACGCTCACGGTCGCGTGCGCTTTCGGTCGCGCGGGAAGAGCGATGCCTGCTTCACGTTCTCGAGGCCGAGGATCTTCTGGGTGAGCCGCTCGAGCCCGATGGCAAAGCCGCCATGCGGCGGACAGCCGTACTTGAAGATCTCGAGGTAATCGGCCAGGCCTTCCTCGGTGAGGTTGAACTTCGGCAGTGTCTCGCGGAGCATGTCGTACTCGTTGATGCGCTTCCCGCCGGTGGTAATCTCCAGGCCCCGGAAGAGCAGGTCGAAGCTCTTCGTTTTCTGCCCGTCCGGATAGGTGTAGAAGGGCCGCTTTCTGCGCGGAAAGCCGTAGACGAATACCGCCTCCACGCCGTGCTCCTCGGCAGCCCAGGTGCAGAGCTCACGCTCTCCCTCGGGGTTTATCTCGAATGCACGCTTTCCGGTGCGGTCCTTGATGATGGTCTTTGCATCATCGTGAGAGATGCGGGGGATGTTCTCCAGGGCCTCGCGCGCGGGAAGGGTCTGCCCGTACTCCTCGAGGATGTCGGCGTGCGCCGCCGAGACCGCCTCGAAAATCGAGGCGAGAATCCTCACCTCGATATCCATGAGGTCGTTCTCGCTCTCGATGAATCCCATCTCCACGTCGAGGGAGACATACTCGTTGAGGTGGCGCGGGGTGTCGTGCTTTTCAGCGCGGTAGGCCGTGCCGATCTCGAAGACCCGCTCGAGCCCCGAGGCAACCATCGCCTGTTTGTAGAACTGCGGCGACTGCGCGAGGTAGACCGAATCCTCGAAGTACTGCACCTCGAAGAGGCCGGTGCCGCCCTCGGTCCCCGTGCCGATGAGCTTGGAGGTCTTGATCTCGGTGAAGTCCTCGCCCCGCAGGAACTCACCGAAGGCTCTTATGATCTCCGACTGCACGTGGAAGATGTGGCGCACCTTGGGATTTCTCAGCGAAACGAGGCGATGGTCGAGGAGGGCGTCGAGGCTCACCTCGTCGAGGCTGCCGTTGACCGAAAGCGGCAGATCAGGCTCGGCACGGGCGAGAAGCGTCGTTTCCGCGGCGCGAACCTCGAAGCCGCCCGGGGCCTTCTCGTTCGCGGCGCAGGCGCCGGTGACCTCGATCACCGATTCGAGGGTCTGCTCGACCTTGCCCTCGTAGACGATCTGCACGATTCCGCTTCGGTCGCGAAGCACCACGAAGGACACCGAGCCGAGCTCGCGGATGCGATGCACCCACCCGGCAACCGTTATCGTTTCTCCCTCATGACCGGGGACATCCCGCGAAAGCACTCTCATAGTCTCTCCTCCATGCGTCGTAACACCTCTTCGTGGTCGGCTGCAGTGACGAGCGCGGTCACCAGCCGCGTGAACACGGACTCGGTGGTCAGGGTTCCCATCGGAATGGCCCCCTCCTTCCAGAGCTCGTGGCTCGTGACATACTCCGAAAAATCGACCGCGCCCTCCTGCTGCGAGGTGCAGAAAAACACGACGCCGTATTCCTGCCCGTGCCCGAAGGCCTTCTTCAG
Organism: uncultured Spirochaetaceae bacterium; assembly: GCA_964402885.1. Taxonomy (GTDB): domain Bacteria; phylum Spirochaetota; class Spirochaetia; order DSM-27196; family PWMO01; genus JAAAOH01. The sequence goes on along the minus strand of CAYOFA010000093.1, from coordinate 9,744 downwards.
CGAGTACGGCGTCTCGCGCAGGCTCGCCGTGCCGGTGTCGTAGAGCTCGAGGATGAAGTAGCGGATACCGGCGTTTATGAGCGCAACGAGGCTGTCACCCTGCATGCCCGGAAAGACCCGCGCGACGTAGACCGCTCGAATGGCGCGCTCGAATCGCTCTATGAGCTCATCGACCGGCATCTCCCCGGCGGCCCCGGCGCTGACCGGGTGCCCGGCAAACACCGGCTCGGTGAGATTCCAGTTTCTGAATCGTCCCAGGCCCTCCGTATCGGTGAGGCGCTCGAACTTGAGGTTGATGGGAGAGTAGTCGTCGGTGTCGAATACGACGTGCACCCCGGGATCATTGCTCGTCGCCTTGCGGACGGCCGCTTTGAGGTTTCGCACCGCCTCTGAGTCTTCCTGCATTCGCTCCTCCTGCCCCTCCCAGGGCACCGCCGCGGCGGTGAGGACGATCGGGACGGAGGTGTCGGCGAAAAACCAGTAGAGAAGGGACGCCGTGTAGGACAGAGTATCGGTGCCGTGGGCGATGACGATGCCCGAGGCGTTGCCCTCGGCCAGGCGCGAGGCAACGGTACTCACCAGCGTCGCCCAGTCCGCCGGCGTGATCTCTTCGCTCAGGAACGCGCCGAGCTGCACTTCCTCGAAACGCAGATTGTCGGGAAGCCCGTCGTCGGCGCTGAATATGCTCTCCACATTGCCGAGCTCACCCGGCACGATGAGGCCGTCCTCACGGCGGCCGGAGATGGCACCGCCGAAGGAGAGAACGTAGACGATGTTGAGGGCAAGGCGATCGCGAAGCAGGGCGTTCACGAGCTGCGGCTCCGCGCGCCCGTTCGTCGCCTTCATGATCTGCCCCACGAGGAAGCCCATGGGTTTCGTGTTTCCCCCGCGAACCTGCTCCACTGCGTGCGGGTTCTCCCCGATCACGCCGTCAACGTAGCCGGCGAGCTCGGTGGAGTCGGTAATCTGCTCCCAGCCGTTCTCCGCAATGATGGTGTCGGGGTCCTTATTCTCGCGAAAGACCGCTTTCAGCGTCTGCTTGGCGATCTTGCCGTGGATGCGGTGCTCGGCGAGGAGCATGAGAAGCGAGGCGAAACGCTCGGGCGTGAGCGGGCTCATCACCAGCTCGCCACCCTCGCGGTTGAGCTCCTTCTGCACGTCGGTCTGCAGCCACGACGCCGCCGAGAGGGGATCCGCGCCGAGGCGCACCGCCTCCTCGAAGTAGTCGGCGACGGGGCGCTCCTCGCAGATAAAATCCGCCTGAGAGGAGGAAAGTCCGTACTCCTGCATGAGCCGTTCGCGTCGAGCCACGGGGAGCTCGACGAGGCCGGCCTCCACCCGCTCGAGGAACTCCGCCGTTGCGTGAAATGGCGGGAGGTCGGGCTCGGGGAAGTAGCGGTAGTCGTTTGCGCTCTCTTTTACGCGCATTGTTTCGGTGACATCACGGTTCTCGTTCCACAGGCGCGTTTCCTGCACGATGCTGCCGCTTCGCTCGAGGATCTCCTCCTGTCGCGATATCTCGTAGGAGAGTGCCTTGCGCACGAAGCGCGGGGAGTTCATGTTCTTGATCTCGACCTTCTCGCCGAGACCCTTCCCGCGCAGATTGATGCTTACGTTCGCATCACAGCGCATCGATCCCTCTTCCATGTTTCCGTCGCATACGCCGAGATACCGCACGATACGCCGAAGCTCGTGCAGCAGCACCTCCGCCTCCTCACCGATCTCCATGTCGGGCTCGGTGACGATTTCGAGGAGCGGCGTACCGGTACGGTTGTAGTCGACGAGGGAGATGTCGCCGGCGTGGATCATCTTGCCGGCGTCCTCCTCGAGATGTACCTCGTGGATGCGCACCCGCTTCTTCTTGCGGTGGAACTCGAGGTCGAGATGGCCGTTACGTCCGAGGGGCTCGCGGAACTGGCTTATCTGATAGTTCTTCGGGAGGTCGGGATAGAAGTAGTTCTTGCGGTCGAAGATGCTCACCGGGGCGAGGTCGCAGTTGAGCGCCCGCGCGACGAGGTAGCCCATCCGGATGGCCTCCTCGTTCAGGGTGGGAAGCGTCCCCGGATACCCCATGCAGACCGGACAGACGTTGGTGTTCGGCTCCTCGCCGAAGCTCGTGCGGCAGGAGCAGAAGACCTTGGTCTCGGTGAGAAGCTGAACGTGGATCTCGAGTCCGACGAATGACTGATACATCACGCACCACCCTTTCCGGCGCCGCTGCCGCCGGCCTGGGGAAAGGGCGCAAAGCCCGCCGGCCGCGGTGGCGGCACGGCCGCCTCGAAGTCTCCGGCGGCCTGAAAGAGCCGCTCCTCACCGAAGGCCGGCGCCATGAGCTGCACCGCCGCGGGGAGCCCGTCTTCGAGTCCGGTCGGCACCGAAATCGCCGGAATCCCGGCGAGGTTCGCGGTTGCGGTAAACTGATCGGCGAGCTTCTGCTGGAAGGGGTCCATCGCGCCGTCGCCGCGGGGAAAGGCCTGGGAGGGAAACACGGGAGTCATGATGAGATCAACGTCGTCGAAGGCACGTGCAAGGTCCCGGCGGATTGCCGTGCGGATCTTCTGCGCGCGCAGGTAGTACTCGTCCTGAAATCCCGAACGCAGCACGTAGGTGCCCACGAGAATACGGAGCTTCACCTCCGCACCGAAGCCTTCCTCGCGGCTTCTGCGCACGAGCTCCTGCGGGTTCTCGGCGTAGTCGGGGCGATGCCCGTAGCGCACGCCGTTGAAGCGGGCGAGGTTCGCGCTCGCCTCGGCGGTGGCAATCGTATAGTAAACCGGCACTACGTACTCGAGGGTGGGAAGCTCGATCTCGACGATCTCGTAGCCGAGCTCCGCGTAGCGCCTTCGGGCACCGTCAAAGGCTCGCGCCACCGCCGGATCGACCTCGGGGAGGGAGGAGAGCACGCCGATCCGCCGGGCCGATCCATCGCCGCCCGTCGTCCCGCCGGCGGGATACGCCACCGAGGAGTGATCCCGCGCATCCTCCCCCCGCATCGCCTGAAACACATCCCGGCACAGCGCCGTGCTCTCAGCGGCCACGCCGATTACCTCGAGGGACGAGGCATAGGCGACGAGGCCGTAGCGCGATACCGTTCCGTAGGTCGGCTTGAAGCCGTAGACACCGCAGAATGCGGCCGGCTGTCGGATCGAGCCGCCGGTGTCGGAGCCGAGGGCGAAGGGCACGAGGCCCGCCGCGACCGCCGCCGCGGAGCCGCCACTCGAGCCGCCGGGAACCCGGGATGAATCCCAGGGGTTCACGGTGGTGCCGAGCGCGGAGTTCGCGGTGGAGGAGCCCATCCCGAACTCGTCCAGGTTCGTCTTTCCGACGACCGTGGCGCCCGCCTCCTCGAGTCGCGTGACCGCCGTCGCCGAGTAGGGACTGCGCACGGTCTCGAGCATGTGGGACCCGCAGGTGAGGTTCATGCCTTCGACGGCGATGTTGTCTTTGACGCCGAAGGGAAGGCCGGAGAGCGGGCCCTCGTTCTCGCCGGCCGCGGCGCCCGCGGTGCCCGCAGCCGCGGTGCCGCCCGCGCCGGTGCCCGTGGTGCCCGCGGCGAGCCGCCCGGGATCGAAGGCGAGAAAGGCGCCGAGATCCTTGTCGACCCGGCGGACGAAGTCCCCGTAGGCGGCGATCTGCTCGGTCGTAGCTACACTCTTCTTCCAGGCGTCTGTCATGAGTACTCCAGGGAACTGCCGGGTGTCGGCCCGAGCCTCCCGTGTTAGAGGACGTTCGGAACGAGGATGAATCGGTCCTCTACCTCGGGGGCGTTATCGAGAAGCGCCTCACGATCGACCGCGTCGTCCGGCTGATCCGAGCGCAGCCGATTCTTGTCGAGAAGTACGTGGGTGGTTGGTTCGAGATCGGAGACGTCGACGGACTGCATGAGAGAGAAATATTCCACGACCTGCGACACCGCCGCGCCGAGCGATTCCAGCTCGTCGTCGTTCAGTTCGAGATGGGCGAGTTCCGCGGTAACCTCGAGCTCTCTCCGGTCCATGGTTTTCCGAATATTGCATTCCAGACCCGTGGTGTCAAGGCTGAGAATTTGACCCGGGACGCTCGGCGGAGTATTTTGATCGGGCCAAATTCCGAACGCAGAAACAAATAGTGTTTGACTACAATATAACGGGTGGTACAATTGGACATCACTGACATGGCACAAAGCGCCCGCGTGGCAAAGAAAGAGTTCCCCACCATCCACTTCTACGATCAGGACTTCGTGGACCTGTATAACCAGACGTGGGCGTGGATTCAGGATTCCTGGGGCAAGGGCACGCAGAAGAACGGGCTTCAGAACAGATTCTTCAATTATCCGGACAACGAAACGGTGAACCAGTTCGAGTCGATCTTCTCGACGTTCTTTCTGGTCTACAGCAATCGTGTCTTTCCCGCGGCTCCGCAGCTCGACAATTTCTACAACAAACAGGAAGACTCCGGTGCCATCAGGGCCGACTATTCGGTGCAGGACGGAAAGCCCGTGCTCACTCCTGAGAACCCCGAGGGCGTAAACCCCCCGCTGTTCTCGTGGGCCGAGTACAACATGTACCATAAGATTGGAAACAAGAAACGCATCCGCGAGGTGCTGCCCATCCTCGAGCGCTACTGGAACTGGCTCGAAGCAACCTTCAAGCACGAGAACGGCCTGTACTCGGTGCCCATCGCGGCAACGCTCATGCACAACAGCCCGCGCGACAGCGTGGTCTACCCCGTCGACTTCAACACCCAGCAGGCAATCAACGCGCTTTACATGTCGGAGCTCGGCGATGTGCTCAACGACAAGGAAATCAGCTTCAAGTACAAGCGCCACTACTTCTCGTTGAAGACCCGCATCAACAATCTGATGTGGAACGACGACGACGGCCTCTACTACGACCTCGACGCCGAACAGAATCAGGTGCGCCGAAAGACCATCGCCTCTTTCTGGCCGCTGCTCGCGGAGCTACCCAATGAGGCACGAATGGAGAAGCTCCTCGACCACCTCAAGAATCCCGACACCTTCGGAATCGAGAATCCCTTCCCGACCCTCTCGGCGGATGACCCCGACTTCAGCGAGAAGGGAGAGGGCTTCCGCGGCTCGGTCTATCCGCCATTCACCTTCATGGTGATTAAGGGCCTGGAAAAATACGCCGCCTACGAGCTCGCCCGCGAGTGCGCCATCCGGCATCTCTACTACATCCTCGATACGCTCCATCCCGAGGGCAAACAGCGCGGCAACGTCTGGGAGGCCTACGCGCCGACCCGGGACGGCCCCGCCCGGTGGGATGGGCACGATGAGTTTCCCCGGCCCCTGTTCGTAAGTTACACCGCGCTCTCTTCGGTCGCGCTGATGATAGAGAACGTCATCGGGCTCTACATCAGTCTCCCGCGAAAGACCGTGGACTGGATCGTTCCGACACTCGAGATCATGGGGATCGAGAATCTCAGCCTCAAACGCAACATGATCACGATTCTGAGCAACAAGAGCGGTCGCGGGTGGGAAATCCGCCTCGAGTCCGAGAAACTCTACTACTTCACGATCGATATTCTCCGCGAGAAGAAGAAAACGCTGCCCATTCCCTCGGGCAAGTGCTCGATGCTCATCGATAAGCTCTGAG
>CAYOFA010000093.1:0-4050 GCA_964402885.1 uncultured Spirochaetaceae bacterium | reverse complement strand
AAAACGCTGCCCATTCCCTCGGGCAAGTGCTCGATGCTCATCGATAAGCTCTGAGACCGGCAGTTTCCGAATTGGTGGCTGCCGGCCCGGGCGCCTGCTGCCGGCCTATGTCACCTCGGCATTCGCCATGAGCCGGTCGAGAAGAGCCGGCGCGCGACGCTGCAGAAAGAGCCCGAGGCGGGTACGCAGGTCGGTCGGAATGAGAATCTCTCGCCGACCCTGCTGAATGCCAGAGATGATCCGCCGCGCGCAGACCTCCGGCGACATGCCCTTCTCCTGGGCCGGGTCGAGCGTGCCGTGCGGGCTGCCGTCGGCGTTCAGCGCGTTCAGGGAGATCTCCGTCCGGACGAAACCGGGCAGGGCAACCGTCACCCCCACACCGCTTTGCATCAGCTCACGGCGCAGTACTGTCAGATAGGTCTCGAGCGCCGCTTTCGATGCGGTGTATGCAGATCGCTGGGGTGTGGGAACGCGGGTGCTCAGAGACGATACGGCCACCACACGCCCGCGCCCTCGTTCCATCATTCGAGGAACGACCCGGCGAATGATGTGAACGGGGGCGAGGAAGTTCACCGTATTCACGCTGTGCACCACGGCCGGCTCGGTTTCCACGGCCAGTCCACGCTGACTGATTCCTGCGTTGAGAATCAGCATGTCGAGATGGCCGAAGGCGGCTTCAGCGGTGGCGGCGAGGGCATCGATCGCGTCGAGGTCGGAGAGGTCGCCGGGCACAATTACGCTTCGCCCGTCTCCGCCGCAGAGCTCCCGTGTCTCTCTCAGGGCATCCTCGCGGCGCGCGGTCAGCACCGTTCGCGCGCCCTGCGCCGAAAGCTGCACGGCGAGTTGCCGCCCGATGCCGGAACTTGCGCCCGTAATCCACACTACGGCGTTGTCAAAGTCGGTTCGCGGGGCCATTGCAGAGCAGTATGCCCTGAGGCTCGGCAGAAAGAAAAGAGGTTGAAGACACGGCGCGGCCGACGGCGCCGGCTGTGGACGTCGATCGGGCAGCGGCAGTACGTTCGACATATATGGCACGCACGCTCCCCGGATTGCTTCTCATTCTGACTCTGACGCTGTCCGCCTGCGGCACGGCGGCGGCGCAGACGATCGAGCTGCCGTCCCCGCGAACCGAGGGAGACACTTCTCTCGAGGAGGCCGTGCACCGGCGTCAGTCGGTACGCGAGTTCGCCGATACCGCCCTCGAGCGGGGCGATATCGGTCAGCTCCTGTGGTCCGCTGCGGGAAGGACTGTGGATGGCGTTTCGGGGCCGACGCGCGCCGCGGCCTCGGCCGGTGGTCTGTATCCGATTCGTGCCTACATTGTGGTGGGGAACGCGGAGGACATCGACGCCGGTGTCTACCGCTATCGCTGGCGGGCTCACGAGCTCAGCCGTGTGAAAACCGGTGATGTGCGAAGAGAGTTGCGGCTTGCGGCGCTCGGACAGGGCGCGGTCGACCGCGCACCGTGCGTAGTCGTGCTTGCCGCAGACTACGAGGTAACGCGTCAGCGCTACGGCGACCGCGGCGTCGAGCGCTATGTACACATGGATGCCGGACACGCGGCGCAGAACGTCATCCTGCAGGCCGAGGCCCTCGGCCTCGGCGCAACTCCGATCGGCGCCTTTACCGACGCCGCCGTGAAACGCGCCTTGAACATCGACCTCGAGCCCATGTACCTCATCCCCGTGGGCTACCCCCGGTAGGCCGGCAGTAGCGGGCGGTAGCCGGGCTGCCCTGAACGAGACGCGCTACGTTCCGCCCCCCAGACCGACAAAAAGGGCCGCCCCTTGAGGACGGCCCGCCGTGTGCATCGATAATACCGGCACTGCGATGTGCCGTTCTTTCAGTTCCCTCCGCCGTCAGTCCTTCGCGGCAACCTTGGCGGTGATTTCGGCCACGTAGCGACCCTGGACACGCGCACCCTCGAGCTCATTCTCGCTCGGCATGCGGCTTCCGTCACCACCGGCGATGGTGGAGGCCCCGTAGGGTGAGCCGCCGGTTATCTCGTCGAGGGTCATCTGCCCGGGAAACCGCCCGTAAGGCAGGCCGACGATGACCATACCATGGTGAAGCAGGGTCACGTGCGTGGTGAGGATGGTGCTTTCCTGCCCGCCATGCTGCGTGGCGGTGGAGGTGAATACGCTTCCGACCTTTCCGATAAGAGCGCCGCTTGCCCACAGCGGTCCGGTCGAATCGAGGAACTCTCGCATCTGTCCGATCATATTTCCGAAGCGGGTCGGTGTTCCGATGATGATCGCATCCGCGGCCTCGAGATCTGCGTGCGTAACCACCTCGTACTTTTCCGCGAGCGCCTTCTGGGCGTCGGCGGCACCCATCGCCTGAATCACATCATCGGAGAGCGTCTCCGGTACGCGCTTTATCTCTACCTCCGCGCCCTCGACCGCGCGGGTTCCTTCGGCAACTGCTTCCGCCATCGTCTGAATGTGTCCATACATCGAGTAGAAGACGATCAGAACCTTCATGAGACCTCCAGTGAAACGTAAAGTATAGTGTTTTACTAATATATAAAAGGAGGTCTCTATCGTCCAGTTTTTCCCGAATCCGGCGGATCGTCATCGGTGCCCGCCTCCGGGGACGCGCCGCCGGCGCCGGCGCCACTGCTGTCGCCGGCGTGCATGACGAAGGCGAGCTTGAGAACCGCGGCGGGCACGAGGTCGACGAGGGTGTTCTCGGAGAGCTCTTCGGGGTTCTCGGATTCTTCGAGGATCTCGGCGGTGCGCTCGGGATTTGCGAGGGCGTAGAGGACACTGAAGGCGCGGACAGCGGCATCGTCGAGCCGTGACTCGTCATCCATCCCGCCGGCAAGGCGGAATCCGCGCAGAAAGCCCGCGGAGAGTTCCCGGGCGGTCTCGATGGTCTCCGCGTCGGCACGGTCCTCGAAGTGATACCCTGCGGCCGGATTTCCGCCGGTTATCTCCCCGTAGGCCTCGTTGAAGGCGGCTTCGCAGGTCTTTACGTACTCCCGCAGGTGAGGAAAGGACTCGAAGCTCGGCGTGCTTTTCGCGCTCTCCGCATCCCGATAGAAGAGCTCGGTCAGCCAGACGTTCTCCTGTACCTCGTCGGGGCCGGACATGAGGCCGAGAAAGAAGCCGTGGATCTGCGCGGGGGCCATGGGATCGGCGCAGAACTGCTGCAGTGAGGTGTTTATGCTGCGTGCGGTCTGTTTCAGCATAGCGTCAGAGCGCCCGCGACCATTCGGTCCACAGCGAGTCTTCCTTCTGCAACTCGAACCCGATGGATTTCATGAACTCCGCCCCGCCCTCGTTGCGCTTGGCCAGCCGCGCATTCACGGTCTGCACGCCGCGGGAGCGCAACTGCTCGAAGAGATCCTCCGCGAGTTGCCGTCCGTAGCCCTGGCCACGGTAGGATTCGCGCACCGATACGTCGAAGAGAAAGGCCATCTCGCTTGTCTCCGCATCGCGCGGAAACGGGGCTGCCCACGCGCATCCCATCACCCGATCCTCCACAGAGGCGAGCACGCGCAGGACGTCGTGATCGAGGTGCATCTCTTTGCTGACGTCGCTGACATATCTCTCGCGGGATCCGCCGAAACCGGACTTCACCGCGCTCTCGTAGAGGATGGAGAGCACGGCGTCGAGATCATCGCGTCGGAAATCCCGTATCTCTGGCTGTGTGTGTGTCATGCCGCTATTGTGTCGCCGCGCCCGTCTTCGATCAAGAGGGACGGTAGCAGAGAACGAGCTCGCGGGCGGCTTTCACCTCGTCGAGACGGCGAATCGGAAGCGCGTGCGGCGCCTCATGAAGAAGGTCGGGATTCTCGCCGGCCTCCGCAACGATGGCGATGAGCGCGTCGGCGAACGCATCGAGTGTCTCGCGGGTCTCGCCTTCGGTCGGCTCTATCATGAGGGCGTCCTTGACGATGAGCGGAAAGTACACCGTCGGGGCGTGATACCCGTAGTCGAGAAGTCGCTTCGCCACGTCCATGGTCTCGACCTCGCCGATTTTCCCCGACGTGACGAACTCGTGCATGCAGGTCCGGCGATACGCCGTCGGAAGGCTCTCCGCGAG
>CAYOFA010000092.1:0-12479 GCA_964402885.1 uncultured Spirochaetaceae bacterium | reverse complement strand
GCGCCTCCTCCTGAATGCCGCCGGAGTCGGTGAGGATGAGGTAGCTGCGGCTCATGAGGTACACGAAGGGCAGGTAGTCCAGCGGTTCGATGAGCTGCACGTTGGCCAGATCCCCGAGGATGCGATATACCGGCTCCCGCACGTTGGGGTTGAGGTGCACCGGATACACGACGTTGACCCCGGGATGTCGTTCCGCCACGTCGCGGATGGCACCGCAGATGTTCCGGAAACCCTCGCCGAAGCTCTCCCTGCGGTGCCCGGTGACGAGGATATAGGGCTCGGTCTCCGGGTCGAAGCCGAGTTGGCCGGCGAAGCCCGAACGCACCGAAAACCTCAGCGTCTCATCCCGCTCGATGCGACCGACCACATCCATCAGGGCGTCGATGACGGTGTTGCCGGTGACCACGATGTACTCCCCCGGTACCGCCTCTTCGAGGAGGCTGCGCCCGGCGCGCTCGGTGGGAGCAAAGTGATAGGTCGCAATGCGGCCGGCCACCTGCCGGTTCATCTCCTCCGGCCAGGGGCTGTAGATGTTTCGGGTACGCAGGCCCGCCTCCACGTGTCCCACCGGAATGCGGCGGTAGTAGGCGGCCAGGGCGGCGCTCATCGTCGTGGCGGTATCCCCGTGGACGAGGACCACGTCCGGCTCCCAGTCGTCGAGGACCTCGCGCATGCCCGTGAGCACCCGGGAGGTCACCTCGAAGAGGTCCTGTCCGGCCTGCATGATGTCGAGGTCGTAGTCCGGCTCGATCCCGAAGATCGACAGGGCGCTGTCCAGCATCTCCCGGTGCTGCCCGGTAACGCAGACCCCGCTCTCGATCCCCGGCGTCTCCTCGAGGGCCGAAACCACCGGCGCCATCTTTATGGCCTCAGGTCGCGTGCCGAACACCGACATCACGCGGATGGGTTGCCCGCGCGTTCTTCCACGCTCCACAGCGTTCCCTCCGTACAGTTCTGCGTCGCCGTGCTCCACGGTGAAAACCTCCTTCGACAGCACACGCCTGTTCTCCGGGGCCCTCGAGACCGCTTCTGCGCGGGCTGCGTGGACCCCGGTGGCAAGTCGGACGTAGGCGGCAGCGGCCAGACCGATCACCGCCGTTCCCGCCGCCACACCAAGCTCCGGGCTCCCGTGCGCGTACAGGACTGCCACTCCGGCGAGCAGCGCGAAGACCGGATAGGCGGCCATCAGCGCTCCTGGGGCGGTGCCGATGTAGTCGAGAAGCAGGTGGTGGAGATGATCTCGGTCCGGCTCGTGAACCGGACGGCCACGCCGTATTCGACGGATGATCGCAACCATGGTGTCCAGGATCGGGACCCCAAGAAGCACCAGCGGCACGAAAATCGCGACCGTGCCCCCGGGTTCCACGGTCTGGGTTATGCCCAGCACGGCAAGAAGACTTCCGATGAAAAGGGTTCCGCCGTCGCCCATGAAGATGCGCGCGGGCGGCAAGTTGAAAACAAGAAACCCGGTTACCGCGCTGGCCAGTGCGAAGGCCGTGATCGCGCCAAGCATGTCACCTGCCATCAGTGACACGGTGCCAAAACCGATCGCTGCGCAGAGGGCCAGGCCACCGGCGTAGCCATCGATACCGTCAATGAGGTTCACCGCGTTTGCCACCGAAACGATCCAGAACACCGATGCCGGCACTGCGAGGAAACCCAGGGGGACCACCAACTCCAGACCCGGCACGCGGAAGCTGCGGATAACGGCTCCTCCAGCGACGATAATGAGCGCACCGGCGATCTGGAGTCCGAACTTGCGCCTCGCCGGAATGTCGACGATATCGTCAACAACGCCGAGGACGTGCATGAACAGCAGGCCGACAGCCATGACCACGTATGATCGTCCGGGAGCTGTTGCAACAACTTCCGGCCGGACAATCAGCACAGCGACCGCCAGCGCGGCGAAGAAGCCCATCACGATTGCAACACCGCCAAGCGCGGGAGTTTTGCGGCCGTGGATCTTGCGCTCATTCTGCTCGTCGTAGACGCCGTGTCGACGCGCAAACCTCAGCAGAAGTGGTATGACGAGCACGACGACACCGAACGAAGATGCAACACTGATGACCATGCTTTGCCCCTGAGAGTCGTATTTCGCCACACCGCGCAGGTCTGCAACGCCGCTCACCGAGGACAACGAACGGACTCGAGCGAAGGGTTAACGGCGCCTTTTCCATTTCGGCGGGTGAAATGGGCGGTTCTGCCGTGGTCGCGGCGCAGCGCGGGATGGCGTCCAGGTCAGACGGCGGGCGGCCGAAACACGCTCCGCGTCGAATCCTGTCCGTTGTCGCAAGCGCGGAAGCAAGACTGATGCCAAGCCTCGTGAGGTGGTGTAATCCGTTGCAGGGTGGTGACCTGAAAGCCGATCTCCTCATCGACTCGCGCGCCGGAGCCTGTACAGCCGTCGATGTAGACTTGCGAAATGCCAGCATGAAGGAGGGGGGTACTGCCAAATCAACAGACAACTATGCTTGGCACGATTCCTGCATTACATTCGGCATGAAGCAGGAGAGACACACGAACTGCACGAACTGTGAGAGAGCCTCTCGCACTGCCCGGAGGGTCACCGCCACCACCGCTCTCAGCGTCTTCGTGGTGCTTGGTGTTGCGCTGCTCACCTCCAGCTGCATCACCGACTACCGCCACATTCCGCACGGAGCCGGTTCTCCGGCGGACGACTGTGAGATAACCTGGCGGACCTACGTCACGGGCATCGACCTCGCCGCCTACTCACGCACCGATCCGCCCCTGAGGCTGTATTTCGCCCGGGTGGCACTCGACCATCCCGGGGTTGCGGTTACCACAACTCCGCCGAACGGCCCGACCGAGCCGCTCGATACCAACGGTGCCCGCACCACCACATTCGCCCGACGTAGCGATGCCGTGCTGGCGGTGAACGCATCGTTCTTCCGACCCGTGCGTCAGAACCCAGGAGAGCCGAAGGACATTCAGGGTCTGGCAATCCACGAAGGAGTACTGTATTCAGCGCACGAACCGACACAGGATCTCATCGCCTTCTTCCCCGACGGCCGCGCGGAAATCGCGCGGACGCCCGAGACGGTAAGCGGGGCCCGCCATGCCGTGGCCGGCGCGCCGGTGGTGCTCGACGACGGTCGGGTGCCCACCCGGTCTCTCACGCCGATAGACCGTCCGCGCCATCCGCGCACCGCCGTCGGCCTGGACGCAGACGGGACCACGGTCTACCTGCTGGTAGCCGAAGGCCGCCTCCCGAGGCGCAGTATCGGGCTGACGCTGCGCGAAACCGGCGAGTGGCTCAGCTGCCTCGGGGCAACGGCCGGGCTCAACCTCGACGGCGGCGGATCAACGACGATGGTCGTACGCGACGCCGAGGGGACGTTGACCACTCTCAACGAAACCGTTCACGACTCGTTCCGCGGGGGCGAGCGTGTCGTTGGCAACCACCTTGGTTTCGTTCTCCTCGAGCTCGAGTGAGTCGCCGGCCGCCGCTTTGAGCAGCGCTTCTATGGCGGCCACGCGACGGTGTGGACGATAACGCAGCGACACACGCCGCTGTCCCGCCTCTCCCATCTCCCGACACAGCTCCGGTTGTGCGAGAAGCTCGATGATGCGCTCTCCCATCGCTTCATAGTCATACTCGGAAACGAGATAACCCGTACGTCCGTTTCCTACCTGCTCGGGGATACCGTTGTGAAACGTAGAGACCACCGGCAAACCGAGAAGCGCTGCCTCGGCGATGGAGAGACCAAAGCCCTCGGTATCGCCGGTGGGTGCGGTTACGCTGTGCTGTGCATACACCCAGTGCCGGTTGACCAGGCTCAGCGCCTGCCGACGCGGCATCGCGCCCGGCAGGTCCACCGACCCACTGAGCCCGCAGCGCACGACGCGATCCACGACACGGGCACGCTCGGCGCCTTCACCGATAAGCGTAAGACGAGCCGCGGGGATGCGGCTTTTCACCAGGCGAAACGCCTCGATAAGCGCGATCGGGCTTTTCTTCTCCACGAGGCGACCGAGAAAGGCCACCGACGGCGGGCTCGCCACACGCTCGGTCCAGCTCAACGGCACTACACCGTCGAGGTGCACGCCGAGCCGTACGATGCGAATTCGCTCCTCCGGCGCGCCCTCGAGCACGAGCCGCCGTTTCATGTAACCGGATCCAACAACCAGCGCTCCGGCTTCGTCGAAGACCTCGGCAAGTCGCTTGCGGTGCCCGGCTCGTGTTGCGTTCTTGGTCACATCAGCGCCGTGGAAATGCACGACGTACGGAATGGCCTCTTCGGCAAGCGCAGATCCCAGCACCGCCGCTGTGCCGCCGAAGTCGACGTAGGCTACGTCGGGTCTCCATCGGCGTAGCAGCTTGCGAACAACCTCTCGCGCACGCCACTGTCGGCGGGCCGCTTCCCGCGCCGACTCCGGCTGCCCGCCGACCCGTGCTACCATTTTGTCGAGAAACCGTTCGAAGCGGGTACGATGTCGGTATGCGGCTATGATGACCTCGGGAACCTGCGGCGGGTCCGGCCACTCCTCATGGAACGAATTGCACACCACCCGGACGTCGTGCCCGCGTCGGAGCAGGTCAGTCAGGAGATCCGACACGAACGTCTGGGTGCGTATACCGTACGCCGACACGGCGTAGAGGATCTTCATGTCGCTCCGCCTTCGCCACGGACGGGCGCGCGTATTACCGTCTCTAACCGAAAGTGGAAGCTGTACATATCGTTTGCTTCTATGTAATTGCGGTTTATGTTGTACCCGAGCGACGCCTCGCCCCGCAGTGCGAGCCCCCGGCCACCGAGGAGCGTGCCACGGAGCCCGCCGCGGAGCTCCACGTTCATCCGTCGGATGTCCCCCGGTCCGGCATCCGGTGCGCCGTAGAGATAGTCCTGATCGCGCACCGAGCGCTCGAGAAAGGCGCCCACCGAGCCGAAGCCGCCGATGTAGTCGAGATCGAACCGCTGCGCCGCCCCGCCGGGGCCCACCGGCGCGCCGAGAATCTGCCCGAGATGCGTGTGTCCCTGCACGAGACCCCCGTGCCCGTAGAACCCCATCCGGCCCCGGCCGAGGTCGATATCGTAGTCGCGGCTGAGAATGAGCTGGGTGATCTCCGCGCCGAAAACGAAAAAGCCTGCGCCCGACGCATCGATGGCCTGCCGGAGCCCCACGGTGTATGCCTGGCTGTGCTCCGGCGCCCGCAGGATGTAGCGGCGGCCGGGACTGTAGTCGTCCCTGCCCCACTCGAGGTAGACGTTGAACCCCGCCGCCGGCAGCAGCCAGTCGAGGGTCAGCGAGAGGCGCTGGTCGCGCTCGTCTTTGCCGAGCCGGGAGCCCATATCGAAATCGAATATCTCAAGCGCGTCCTCGGCGCTGCGCGTTGCCCAGTGGGAGAACACCATGCGGTGGAACCCCACGGTGAGCCCCGGCACGAATGCCGGGGCGTAGCTGACGCTGCTTGCGGCCACCAGGCGGTAGTCGTTCCCCGCGTCGTCGTCGAACCAGGCCGACTCCTCCACCCGGCCCCAGAAGAGCATCGCCTCCACCTCGCCGAGGGGCGTATCGGTGCGATGCAGGGTGATGTCCACCCGGGGGATGCCCCCGGCGTTGGTGCCGAGGAGGACGGGGTTGTGCTGCGCCGGTCCGAGCCACAGCGGCGTCGTCCCCACACCCACGGAGACGTTCCACACCCCGGCGCGCACCACGCTCTGCCCCAACCCGACCTTTGTCACCGCCGCGGTGCCCGGTCGCTGGTAGGCGTCGACGTTCACCGAGTAGGAGCCGGTCTTGTGGGTCACCGCACCGGCGGGCGGAACCAGTTCGAACGGCCGATTCTCAGCGGACCACAGCACCGGCGCGAGGCGTCCGCGCAGGTACCGCGTTCGAAGCTCCACCCCGCCGCGCAGAGAGGCGTTGAGGCCTCGGCCCTGCCAGGCGATGCCGTCGTTTCCCCCGTAGGGATAGGCGGAGTTGTAGCTTCCCACCGCAGAAACAGGGTAGATGCTCAGCGCCCGTCCGCCGGCGGCCCCCGCGCTGCCGCCGGCGGCGGAAGAGGTGTCGGTGGGCACGTCGCCGCTCCAGGGATGGTCAGCACCCTCGGCAATGCGCGGGCGCTCCCACCCCGCACCGCGGATCGAAACAGCGGGGAGCTCCACCCCGCCGCGCAGGGCGAGCTGCCTGAGGTACCAGTCCCACACCCCGCCGGTTGGCGCGGTCAGCTCCTGCCCCGCCGCCTGCCCCGCAACCCCGGCGACGAGGAGTAGCAGCGCCGTCATGCGCAGGATGGTTCTCGGAGGCTGTCTCATACCGGCAAATGGAGCAAGAATCGTACCGACTCCGGCTCAGCATCCGGTCTCGAGGATTCCACCGGTTGTACACCCCCAAAATGGTAGTATCGCCCGACAACGAGTTCCAAAATGGCAGCCGAAGCGTCACGGCTCCCTCGACGCCCGCCGTCGAACCTCGCCTCGGCTTCGAGAACGCGACGTAAGTGGCTTCTCCAAAGGTGGTTAGGAGTCTCTCCGTTTCAGCTAATTGGAATGCACATCGCCCACACTTGGTACACAATTTGCTTAGTACTCCATGAGCCGAGGTGCAGGCTTCCTCTACCTCCCCGAACGCCCGTCTCGGCTATTGCCCCACGATATCCCGGGGTCACGACGGCTCGTCCATCGGAAGGGCCGTCGCCCCCGGGCTCTGTCGGAGGTTTTTTGTAATGTAAAAGCAGACCGTGCCGGAGGGCACCCGTGAACGTCTCCGCAGTTTTGTCCTCACTGCTTTATCGAAAAAGCATAAAATTGCCACGAAAATGCGAAATGCATAATGATTGGCATGACCTGCCGACGAATAACTCCGGCCCGGGCCCGGTATTTCGTTACACTCACACGTCATACGAGTTCGATGCTATATGCGCGGCTTTGGCATGGTTTTCGCTATACTCATCTGGAGGTCTCGCTCTGTGAAAAGGACACACCGATTCGTATGCCTGACCCTTGCACTTGTTCTCGCTGTCTCCTGGCTGCTTCTCGTTTCATGCTCACCTTCGGTCAGCACCCCAATCCGCATTGGTGTCAATGCCTGGCCGCCCGCCGAGCTGTGGTATGTTGCCAGGGCCCAGGGCTTCATCAACGATGAAGTGGAACTGGTTCGCTTCTCTTCCTGGCGTGATAACATGCGCAGCATGTACGACGGGAAAACGGATCTGACGCATGCCACCTATTTCAATGCCGCCTACTACGCCGACAAGGGTGAGGACGCCTCCATCGTACTGGTTCTGGATACGGTGGAAGGATCCGACGGTCTCGCGCTTCACGACGGCGCGGTCCGGTCAATGGCAGACGGCGAAAAGATCGACATTTCGGTCGAACTGCACACCGATGAGCATTTCCTGCTTCAACACGCAATGCGCGATCTCGATATCGGCCCTGACGATGTACGCCTTCACGACGCCTGCGGAGAGGTCTCTGCGCGCATGTACATAACCGGGGAGGTCGATGGGACGTTCACCTACGATCCCTTTCTGTCGGAGGCGACCGCGGAGGGAGGCGGAAGCATCGTGTGGTCTACGGCCGACCTCCCCGGCTATATGGTGGACGTTCTCGTGGCGCGTAACGAGGTCGTGAAATCACAACGCGCCAGGTTGACACGAATCGTAGCGGCATGGTACCGCGCTCTTGAATGGACGCGGGAAAACCCACGGGAAGCCTACGAAATCATGGCCGCGCAGGAGTACGATGATCCTGAGGACTTTGGGGATTTTTTTGAGGAGTTCAGATTCTACACTGCGGAAGAGAACCGGCGCTTGCTGGGAGATGGCGAGATAGAGCCGAAACTGTCGGAGATGATGTCGTTTCTCAGGGAAAACTATCTTGTCGACTACGCTGGCCCCGTGGAGGATCTGTATACGGCGTGGTTTGTGGAGAATCTGCGATGATCAAACGCGACGGCGGCGCCAGACTCACTCCACTTCGCCGGCTTGTGCTGTTTTCCGTAATCGGCTCCGCGCTGGTTGCCGCAATCGTGACGACAGTCTACATCTTCTTGACCACCCCCTCGAGCATTAGACGAGAGACCGAGGAACACGTCGCCGCAGTGGCGGAACCGTTGGCCCAGGTACTCGCCGAACAGTGGACCGAAAAGGATGCTTCCTCGATTCGGCGACTGGTCGAGCAAGCCGGCGCCAACCCCACCGTGAACCGGGTCGTGGTCTTCGACACGACGGCGGCCAGGGTAGTAGACACAGCCCCCGATAACCGTCTCGACACGGGCGTCCGCAGCTACGTCACCGAGCGGCTGGCTTCACCCAACATGTTCGGACAGATGATAACAAGCCGCGACGGCACATTCATCTACGTGGAGCCGATACCTCGAGAGCTCTTCGCAACGCGAGGCCAATCGGTGCTGGCGGGAATGCTCGCGGTATGGCCGGACGTGAACCATTCACGACGCAGCTACGTCTCGGCAGTGGTGGGGGTGCTGGTGATCTTCATGCTCGCACTGGCCGGCTCTCACATCCTGGTCTTCCTGGCAATCGACCGGCTGGCGCTTCGGCCCCTGCGGCGGGTCATAGCTGCCGTGCGCGCGAACGATGTCGAAGCAATCGGAGAAACCGCCCGCAGAACTGCGGTGGTTGAGATACACAGACTGGTCGCTTCCTTCGTGGCGCTGATCTACGAGATACAGGCGAAGAACCAGCACCTGCAGGACAACGCCGCGCACCTGGAGAATCTCGTTCAGGAGCGGACCGCCGCTCTCCGGGCGCGAGAGCGAGCAATGATCAACCAGGAGAAGCTTGCATCCCTTGGTCGCCTGTCCGCGGGTGTGGCACATGAGATAAACAACCCGACCGGTTACGTCTACAGCAACCTGGAAACCCTTGATGAGTACGTGAGACTCTTCAAGAGCACGCAGCCGCTTGCGGAAGCAGCCCTGCGCGCATTCAACGAGGGAAACCCGGATCTCGGACGCAAGAAGTACCGCGAGCTAATGGAAGTGCATGAGAAGGAAGATCTGAGCTTCGTGCGCCGCGACGTTCTGGATCTCGTCGCTGCCTCCAAGAAGGGCATGCAA
The DNA here is from genome assembly GCA_964402885.1 of uncultured Spirochaetaceae bacterium. Taxonomy (GTDB): domain Bacteria; phylum Spirochaetota; class Spirochaetia; order DSM-27196; family PWMO01; genus JAAAOH01. Next base: position 3,437 of record CAYOFA010000092.1, on the reverse strand, counting down.
CGCATCGCCGACATAGTGCACGGACTACGGACATTCGCCGGAGACGACCGGGCGGAAAACGAAGAGGTGGATCTCGCTGCCGCGATGTCTGAGGCACTTCAGATCGCACACAATGCGCTGAAATATGAGTATAGCGTCGATGTAACCATACTTGAGCATCCAATTATCTCTTCGAACCGCAGCAGATTGGTGCAGGCGTTCTTGAACCTGCTTATCAACGCGAAGGACGCGACACCGCGCGGCGGTGAAATACGAGTGGAAGTATACGGGGAGGGAGGAAACACCTGCGTGGTGGCGGTCTCCGATACGGGTGAAGGAATGGACCACGATGTGCAAAAGCACATCTTCGATCCCTTCTTCACCACAAAACCGGTCGGGTCCGGCACCGGACTCGGGCTTTCCCTCGTGCATAGCGTTGTGGAGGAATCGCAAGGCTGGGTCAAGGTTGACAGTAATCCCGGGGAGGGAGCTCGGTTCGAGCTCAGATTCCCCGCCAGTTTCGAGCTGGAAGCCGATGAACCTGACAAAAGGAACGATAGCCATGTACGAGCTTCTGATCGTTGACGACGAAGGAGAAATCACGCAGTCCCTTAAACGCGAGCTGCGTTCATGGACGCGGGAACACGACCTGGTCATAACAACGGCCGCGGACGGCAGGGAAGCCCTGGCCCACTTGCAGGATAACGGTGCTCGCGTTGCTATCATGCTCACCGACAATCGCATGCCGGGTCTATCCGGGGCTGACCTCGTTCGCCGGGCGCGGGAGCTCCGCTACCCCATGATCTCCCTCATCCTCACCGGCTATACCGCAAAACGCGACATCGAATCGGCGCTGAGCGCCGGAATCTTCGGTTTCATCGTGAAGCCGTGGGATCGCGAAGACCTGCGGACTCAGCTCGGCGACGCTCTCCAGACGTTCTTCATGCGCAAGCGCACTGCAGAGAACGAGCGACAGATGCGAGAAGAGATCCAAATGGCGCAGGAGTTCCAGCATCGTTACTTTGCTGTGAACGTACCCGAGCACACGGGAATACTCGATATCGATTATGTGCGGCATACGGCTGCCCATGCGAGTGTCGGTGGTGATTACCTCGACATCATACGGTTGACCGACGACAGGCTTCTCTTTCTCGTAGGCGACGTCGCCGGCCACGGCCTGCGGGCGACGTTTCTCGCCGCCATTCTCAAGTCGATGGTCTTCCAGGACTTCGTAAATCGCGGCGAGAAGGCGACGCTCGATCCGGCCGAGCTCATGGAATGGTTGAACCGTCGAGTCTTCGCACTCGGTCACTCGCTGTCCGACCTGTTCGTTTCCTTCGCGGCACTTCGCGTCGACGTCAACAGCGGGGAGGGCGTCCTGTCCTGCGCCGGAAGCCCCTTTCCGCTCTACGTGCGAAATCAATCCGCCGAAAACATCGGCAACGAAGGAATTGTGCTTGGCATCAACCCCGAGGCAACGTATCAGAACACGGAATTCCGCATGGATACGGGCGGCTGTCTCTTCTTATTCACAGACGGCATCACGCCTCAGGGTCTGAGTGGATCGGGGTTTCGCGAGCAGGATCTGGAAGAATACATGGTACAGCTCTGCTCGCGTGCCGACCTCGACGCAGTGATACCGGAACTCCCGCAGGTTATCGGCACCCCGCACTTGGAAGACGATGTAACGCTTGTTCGCATCAGAGCGCACTAACGGGAAGGCGGTTTCCCCGCATTCCCGTCCGATTGCCCCGGCGCGAAACGCAGGCGGACGCAAGTGCCGGTGGAGGTGTCGACGTCGAGCTCGCCGTTCAACTGCTGTGTGAGCGCACGCACGAGCTCCATACCGAGCGAGCTGCCGCCGCGACCGTCGGTATCCGAAGACATTCCCCGACCGTTGTCGCACACCTCGAGGAAGACCTCGGTATTCTCTCCGCGGGTCAAAGAAACACGTATCCTCCCGACGCCGACCTCGGGCGCGCCGTGCTTGAATGCATTGGTGAAGAGCTCGGTGAAAATCAGCCCTGCCGGTATGGCGTGGTCCATGTCGATCCGCACGGAGGAAAGGTCGAGGTCGATCGCAACGGCACCGTAGGCGTCGTAGACATTCTGCAGACGTCGCGTTGCGTCGGTGACGAAATCGGCGAGGTCTATCACCTCCAGGTTCTCCGACTGATAGAGCATCTGGTGCAGCTGAGCCAGGGCCTGGACCCGGCTCTGTGTCTCGGCGAACGCGGCGACGGCCTCGTCGGCACTCCGGATCCGGTTCTGCTGAAGACTGAGAAGGCTGATGATGATGGCGAGGTTGTTCTTCACACGATGATGAATCTCGCGCAGAAGGACCTCTTTCTCACGCAACGCCGCCCGAATGCGACGCTCCGTGTCGACCTGTTCGGTGACGTCCTGAATGACGGCAACGACGCCGTCGTTCAGCGGGGCCGCGTTCACCGAGACGACCCGCCGTTCGCCGTCGGTGTAAATCTCGTGCCGCGCGTCAATCACCGTCTCGCCGGTTTCCTTTACGCGCCGGTAGGGCAAGTCCTCGGGCGGCAGCGGGTTTCCGTCGAGATCCCGGATGCCCCACTCCCGGTCGGCGTAGCGCCGCTCCTCCGGGTCCCGGGTGCCGAGCACCTCTCGGGCATAGGGGTTCGAGAACGTCACAGCCCCGGCGGAATCGAGCACCACGATGCCGACGGGGCTCGTGTCACTGACACTCTTGAGCAGCCGACGCTCGGTTGCGAGCGCCTGCTCGGCATGGGTGCTCACAACGTAGGCAAGCCCCACAAGCAGGATGACCGCAAGTAACGTGAGCCAGAGAACCATGTCGAAACTCGGCGAGATCGCCCCGTCGAATCCATTCACCGGGAAGACACCGATCTGCCATACGTCGCCGAGCGCATTGACGGTCCCGCTTACCGCCCCTCCGGCAAAGGCGTCGGCGTCGCCGTAGAATACACGATCTTCGGAGGAGGTTCGCACGCCGACCGCAAAGTTCCCCGCGCGCGGGGTCATGCCCGCCTCCGTCATAAGCTCATTCACGTCGAGCACGATGGCGACGAGACCCCACACCTCGCCGCTGTCCACAATCCCCTTGCGCAACACGAAACCGTACCCGCCCTGCCGCAGCTCGTAGGGACCGCTGGGAACGATGTCTCCTGTCGTCATGGCCTCACGAGCCTCGGCGCGGACCTCGGGCCGCGGATCTTCGAGGAGGTCGTGTCCGCCCACAGAGGCCTCCTGATCGGCCGGATAGACATAAGTCTGTACGCCGTCGGGGGCCACCGAAATATTCACTATTTCGCTCTGTCCCTGCAGCAGGCCTCTGGCAAACGCGGCGAACTCCCCGCCCAGAACGTCGCTGGACACCTCAGGGGAGAGGAGGGTGGCCACCGCGTCGAGGCGAGCACGGTTTTCCTGCAGCTTCCCCGAAAGGCGCGCCGTGCTACGTGCGACGATCT
>CAYOFA010000091.1:11369-12718 GCA_964402885.1 uncultured Spirochaetaceae bacterium | reverse complement strand
ACAGACGCGAGAAGTCCACCGGCACGCTGTAGGCCAACGTCAGCGCGATGAGCGCTCCCAGTGCCAGCACGATCCCTGTCTTCTGGTACTCCAGACCACTGAGGTACAGGCTCGAGCTGAGAAGGCAGAATATGCCCAGGAAGTGGCCGAAGTGAAGGACCCGGGTCAGCATCGCTCCGTAGACCGGCGGATACTGCAGAATGAGGATGACGAGCTGTCCACCCTTCACGAGGTCGATGGCCAGGGTGAACACGAACACCGAAAAGAAAAACATCTCGGGCGCCGTGGTCTTTCGAAACATCCGTAGCATGGTCCACAGCCCGACGAACGAGGCCACCCCCTGCACGAACAGACCCCCGAGCAACCAGTATATCTGGTAGCCGCCGGAACTCCAGCTCAGTCCCAGCCAGTTCTGCCCGGCCTCGAGCTCGCCCACCGGCAGTGCGACGTCACCGGCCAGCACGAAGAGTCCGGCAGCGGAGAAGCCAAGCAGGAGCAGGAATACGAGCAGAAGCCCGATGCGCAGGAGAGTGTTGCGAGCGACCAGCGTCATTAGCGACAGTATAACGAAGGCGCCGCGAAAAACACTATAGTGCGGCGCGGATTGTTCGATACTCTTAGAGAAGGGAGGCATGGCCGATGCACAGACGCGCACTCACACTCATACCACTACTGCTCGTGATCTCGAGCTACCTGTGCGCCGGTGACGTTGCGAACTTCGTGAATCTCGGTTTCTCCGAAGACGCGGGGACGTTCATGTTCGCCCAGTACGGGATCGACTCCGAAGCCTCGACCCCCTTCGCCGAGCTGTATGCAGTCGACGTGGCGCAGAACATGTTCGAAGAGGATGGGGTGCGGCGGGGACGCTACGACGTCGACCTCTCACCGGGGATGGACGGAAGTGGCGCGCTCTACACGCTGCTCGGGGAGAGCGCGGAGCTCGTTGACCGCTACGGCATAAATCATCTGCGCCCGGGCCGCATCGTGTATCTCCTCGTCAACGGCGAGGATCCGAAATCGAGCATCGAGTTCCGCGATTTCAACACCGGCAACCAGTATCAGGTCGAGCTCATCCAGTCACGTCGGGGCGAGGACACCGACTCGAGCGCATCCTTTCATATCGAGCTCGCAATAACTTTTGACGACGGGACGATGCGCGAGCGCACCATCGGCCTGCCCGACTACTACCGCGAGGGCGTAAGCCAGTACCGGATCAGTCATATCTACCTCGGGCCGACCGAAGCATCGCTGGTGTTCGTGGTGCAGAAGGAAACGCTCCACGAGAACGGGAAGACGGTACGCTACATGGTGGAAACCACCGCGATCGACCCGTAGACGACCCGTAGACG
>CAYOFA010000091.1:0-11269 GCA_964402885.1 uncultured Spirochaetaceae bacterium | reverse complement strand
CGACCCGTAGACGACCCGTAGACGGGCGCGCGGCTGCCGGCTCCCCCGGCTCCCGGTCGGGGGCCTCGGGCCTGCGACACCCGCTGCCGGCTCCCGGTCGGGGGCCTGCGGCCGGGAACCCGCTGCCCGCTGCCCCCTACACGCTGCCGCCCGGCGCGACCGCGCCATCGGGAATGAACTCAACCGCCTCCGTCATCCACGAATCGGCAAACTCGCCGTCACGCTGTTTTCCGAGAAAGAACGCGTAGAAGCTGCGCTCGCCCTCGGGCGAGACGGTGGATACCTCCACGCGGGCCACCCGCTCTCGAACTTCAACCACGCCCATCTCGATCGCCTCGGCGTCGAGCATCGGCCGATAGAAGGGATTCCTCATCATCATCCGAAACCGCGACAGCGGCCCTGTCATCTGCTTGTTACCGGGTGAGGCGAAGCGGAAGGCAATGGCGATGCCGCGATCCTCCTCATCGTTATTTCGAAAGGCCTCCATCTGTATGCGGACGACCTCTTCGGGGCTCAGCTCGGGCGCGGGGCTCTGCTGTGAGAGCTCATCGAGGGAGTCGGCCCACCCCGCCCCACCGGCAAGCACGAGAAATGCGGCCAGGATCAGGCCCGTGCGTCGTGACAAAGCTCGGGTTTTTCGCATCGCGGCAACCTCCTTCAGCGTGCGCTCCCCGCGAAGATACTGCCCCCGTCGCGCCCCGGCAAACGTTCCTCAGGTTGACAGGCCCGGAATGGCCTGCCTACAATGGCGAACATTTCACACGGACCCGAGGTTACATGGCAGAACGGATTACACCGAGGCAGGAAAACTACTCAGACTGGTACGTTGATGTCGTCCTCAACGCGGAGCTCGCCGATTACAGCCCCGTGAAGGGCACGATGGTCATCCGCCCGCGCGGATACGCCCTGTGGGAGCGCATGCAGCGCGCCCTCGACGACATGTTCAAGGAAACCGGCCACGTCAACGCCTATTTCCCCCTCCTCATTCCCGAGAGCTTCATCCACCGCGAGGCCGAACACGTCGAGGGCTTTGCCCCCGAGCTCGCGGTCGTCACCCACGGCGGAGGCGAGGAGCTCGATGAGCCGCTGGTTATCCGGCCCACCTCGGAGACCATCATCTGGAGCATGTACAAGAAGTGGATACAGTCCTACCGCGACCTTCCGCTTCTGATAAACCAGTGGGCCAACGTGCTGCGCTGGGAGAAGCGCACCCGCCTCTTCCTGCGGACCACGGAGTTCCTCTGGCAGGAGGGCCACACCGCCCACGCCACCGCCGAGGAGGCGCAGGAGGAGACGCTCAAGATTCTCGAGGTCTACCGCCGCTTCGCCGAGGAGTGGATGGCCCTGCCGGTGCTCACCGGCGTGAAGACCGAACAGGAGAAGTTCGCCGGCGCTGTGAACACCTACGCCATCGAGGCGATGGTGCAGGACAAGCGTGCCCTGCAGGCCGGGACCTCCCACTTCCTGGGGCAGAACTTCGCGAAGGCCTTCGACGTGACCTTCCAGACGCAGTCAGGTGAGCTCGAGCACGTGTGGGCAACCTCGTGGGGCGTCTCGACGCGCCTCGTCGGTGCGCTCATCATGATGCATTCCGATGATTCCGGTCTCGTCGTGCCGCCCCGGCTCGCGCCCATCGAAACCGTCATCATCCCGATCTTCAAGAACAAGAACAAGGATGAGGTGATCGGATACGCGCGCGGCATCCACGAAAAACTGCGCGTCGAGTTCCGCACCGAGCTCGACGCCGACGATACGGCGAGCCCCGGCTACAAGTTCTCCCAGTGGGAGCTCTACGGCGTGCCGATCCGCGTCGAGTGCGGCCCCCGGGATATGGAGAACAACAAGGCCGTCCTCGTGCGCCGCGACACCGGCGAGAAGACCCCCGTTCCCGTAGACGGCATCGCGGACGCCGTGCGCGAGATGCTCGCAGACATACAGTCCAACCTCTTCGAGCGCGCCCGCGCCTTCCGCGAGGAAAACACCCGCGAGTTCGACGGCAACTACGAGGAGTTCTGCGAGTTCCTCAACTCTACGAGCGGATTCGCCGTCGCCCCCTGGTCGGGGACGAAGGAAACCGAGCTCAAGGTCAAAGAGGACACCAAAGCCACGATCCGTGTGCTCCGCTTCGGAAACGAAGAGGAGGCCGCCGGTAAGAAGTGCATCGTCAGCGGCGAGCCCGCGAAGCACGTGGCCGTGTTTGCACGCGCGTACTGACGGCCGCGCCCGCGGTCTCCGGACCGCCGGGGATGACCGCGGGCGCCGGACGTCGGCGACCGCCGCCACTCATGGCGGTGAGCCCGTGAGCGTGGTATAGTTAGTCTCACCGAATGAGCCGCACGCCCGCGCGCACAGCGTTGATCCTCGCCCTGCTGCTTTCGGCCGCCGGCGCCGCAAATGCCCTCGAAGTCGGCGAGCTCAATGTGCACCTCGGTCAGGCCTGGATCGGAAACGGCTACACTACCGATGCTGACGGCGAGCCGGTGCAGGGAAGCGACGTGAGCCCTCTGAACTTCACCGGCGGATTCGGCGTAGACCTGGAGTTCGCGCCGCGGGTGCGCTTCGCGCCGTCGCTCTTCCTCTACTGGCAGGAATACCTCGAGACCCCATCGGGCAAAGCCGTCCCGACGCAGATCGAGACCGGCACCGCCGCGGGGAACATCGCCGGGAGCCTCGGCATCGTCCTGAGTATGCCCTACATCTACGAGTGGAGCCTGTCCGAGGAGTTCGCAATTCTCGCCGGCGCCTCGCCGTCGGTCGTCCTGCGGCTGCCCGCGCAGCCGATCGAGGGGTCCGACGTCGACGGGCTCTACGAGTACTTTTTCTCCGAGGCCCGCTTCCTTCAGCCCGAGGTCATGGGGTCATTTCTCTATCGCCTGAACGAGACCGTGCGCTTCGGCCTGAATCTCAGGGTATTCTTCCCCGTCCACAACCTGTGGACGCAATACGAGGTCGACTTTTTCGACGAGGCGATGATCCTGCCCAACCTCGAGCTTCGCCTCTCGCCGTAACGCGGCCCACCGCGCACGGGCACCGCGCACGGGCGCGCGGCTGACTCAGACAAAGTCGAACTGATCCACCCGACGCCGCATCTTCTCGGTGGAGGCGACCACCTGCGCCACGAAGCCCGCGGTCGCCACGTCAAGGACGACACCGAGACTGATGAGGATGGGCGCGGCGGGCCAGAGGATGAGAAACACCTCCTCCATGCCGCGGCCGTAGAGATTGGAGAGCATGGCCAGAGCGACCACCGCGGCGGAGCCCGGGACCGCGCCGAGCAGAAAGGAAACACCGAAGGTGCTCGTCATCACCCACAGCACCTGGGCAAAGGTGATCTCCAGAGCGGTGTAGGAGCGTAGTATCACGATGAAGCTCGCCGCCGCCACGAGGGCGCTGCCGGCCTTTCCGAAGACCGCCGCGAGAGAGAACACCGCACTCCCCGCGCGTCGCGGCACGCCGAGGCTCTCCTTTCCGACGCGCTCTAGCGTGGGCAGGCTGAAGTACATGTCCCCGGAGAACAGGCCCGTGAGAATGGGCGCGATCATTGCATAGAGCCAGGGCAGCGCGCTGTCACGGTCTATCAGGAAGTAGATGATCACCGGATAGGCCACGAGCACGATGAACCCGACACTCACCGAGACGGTCAGTATCAGCGAGGCGAATATCTGGAAGTCGTTTATCGCCCGGATGTCGAAGATCATCGCCGCCGCCACGGCGATCATGCCGATGCCGAGTATCTCGACGACGAATGCGCTGAGGCGATAGAAGACGCGGGAGGCGGAGTCGGCAAACTGGCTCACGCCCTGTCCGGCCGACTGGTCATAGTGCAGCGCGAGGCCGATGAAGATGCCGAGTGCGAGAAGCGGAAGCAGGAAGTCGCCGGCCTGGCTGAAGGCGGCAAACAGATTTCGGGGGAAGATCCGCTCGAGCAGCATGCCGACTGCGGGAATATCGGTTACCGGAGCTTCCTGGAAGATGGGAGGGATGCGGCCCGGCGAAACCGCGAGAACGGCGCCGGTCCCGATGAGGATGCTCACCGCGGTGGCTGCCAGAAGCAGCCCGATGGTCTTTCCGTAGAGCCGCAGCACGCGGCGCTCGGCCATGAGCTCGGAGGTGCCGATTATCACGCCGAAGAAAACCAGCGGGAACAGGAAATAGCGGGCAATGCTTACGACGTACTCGGCGATACCTGCGAAGAGGCGGGCGGTATCGCCCCCGCTCTCGGGAAGATAACTTCCGAGCAGCACGCCGATGATGCTCCCGGCAAGAAGCCGCATCCATATTTTCATGGGCTCGACAATAGCCGATCTATTCCCGCGTCGTCAACGCGAGCGCGACCGCGAGAAGATGCCGCCCCGGGCGGAGAACCGATTCCATTTGCCCGCACCCTTTCCCTCGGCGAGAATGCCGATGATATGGGCAGCGAACTCCGCGGGTTCGGCCTCGGTCGCTGAAAACCCGCGCAGCGTGATCGGTTCGTTTCGGTAGTAGGTGAACAGCCCACCGGCAACTCCCTGGAAACCACCTGCGGTGCAGGCGTCCAGGGGCGAGGTCACCTCACCGTCGGGCTGATAGAGCACGAGGCCGATCGAACCGCCGCCGCGCTTCTGGAAGTGGGTGATGAGCTCTCGCAGCATGAACAGCGGCCCTTTCACCGACGCGTCTACCGCCTGCTCGAGCACCGCGGACTGAAGCTCGTGGAGCGGTTCCCGCGCCGCGTCCGGGCTGTGGATCACCAGCGCCTCGTCGAAGCCGGATCCCACACCGGCCGCCTGCAGCACCACCGTCCGTGCAGACAGGGGTGATCGGCGACGCCAGCGCACCCATCGCAACTGCCCCTCGTAATCGGTGCGCTCTTCGGCCTGGTCGTCGAGAGTCGCTGTTACTTCATAGCCGGCCGCACGTGCTTCGCGCACGAGCTCATCGATGAGCTTCGAATTCCTGCCGGCGATGAGAAGCCTTTTGCCCATGGGCCGCCATAGTAGCACCGCCCGTGGTGCTGGTCAACGCGAACAAAACCGGGACCGACAGCGAAAGACACCATCGGCCCCGGCCCGTACTATCCGTCGGCTTTTCGGCTCCGGTTTCTGCGAGCTAGTTCTCCTGCAGCTTTCCGAAGTAGGCAGCCTCATAGATATCTGCCAGATCCGCGCAACCGGTATCGCGGGGATTGGTGAAGGTGCAGGGATCCTCGCATGCGTTCTGAGACATCTCCTGCAAAGCGTCGCGGAAGGCGGCCTCGGTGATGTCCACCTCGCCGTTGTCCGCAAGTGTGGTCGCAATACCGACCTGCGCATTGAGCTCCTGCACCGCGAGGGCGAGATCATCGATACCCAGTGCCGCTTCTATCTCGGCGTACTTCGGGGTTGCGTCGCGGTTGTACTCGATCACATACGGGAGCAGGATCGCATTGGCGAGACCGTGGGTAATATTGAACCGACCCCCGATCTTGTGTGCCATCGAGTGGACACAGCCGAGGCTGGAATTGGTGAACGCCATTCCCGCCAGTGTCGATGCGTTGTGCATGTTCTCCCGGGCCGCCATGTCGCTCCCGTTTTCGTAGGCGGTGCGCAGATTCTCGAACACCAGTTTGATCGCCTCCAGGGCGAGGGGGTCGGTGTAGGAGCTCGCATTCGTCGAGACGAACGCCTCGACCGCGTGCGTAAGGACGTCCATGCCGGTGTTGGCGGTCACCGCCGGCGGCATGGCGGCAGCGACCTCCGGGTCGAGGATGGCCACATCCGGGGTAATCTCGTAGCTCACGATCGGGTACTTGATGTGGTTCTCGGTGTCGGTAATGACCGAGAATGCGGTGATCTCGCTGGCGGTGCCGCTGGTGGAGGGGATGGCCACGAAGCGAGCCTTGCCGCGCAGCTTCGGAATGCTGTCGACGGGGATGATCTGCTCGAAGGTAAGATCGGGGTGCTCGTAGAACGCCCACATGATCTTTGCCGCATCGAGGGCCGAGCCACCGCCGATCGCGACGATGAGGTCGGGCTCGAATGCACGCATGGCCGCAGCGCCCCGCTGCACCGTCTGCACCGACGGATTCGGCTCGACGCCGTCGACGACCTCCACCGTCATGCCGGCAGCGTTGAGATACTCGGTTGCACGGTCGAGAAACCCGAGCCGCCGCATCGACTGTCCGCCGGTGACGAGCATAGCCTTCGTCCCGTCGAGCTTCGACAGGTATTCGAGCGTGCCCTGTCCGAACACGATATCACGTGGAACACGAAACCATTTCAGATCCATAAGATCCTCCCTGGGGATAAGATTCGATACGTCCGTATCTATATTTAAATATAGAATACCGGCCGCGTGATGTCAAGGGTGTACCGAAGCTTGTTGCAGCGAATACAGAAAGCTCGCTTATACGGACCGGGAGACGATCTTGGCGACCTGGCCGACGACCAGGGGTACCAGGCTGCTCCCGAGGATCAGCGTCCATCCGAGGGGTCCGGGATGTACCAGTTCCAGCGCCGTGGCGATCGGCGGAACGTAGACCGCCACGAGGAGGAGCCCCACGCAGAGGGCAAGGGCGCCCCAGACAAAGGAGTTTCGGGTCACCTGATTCGAGAGTATCGGGTCATCGTCGTCTCTCATGTTGAAGACGTGCCAGAGCCGCGCGAAGGCGACCGAGAGGAAGGAGATGGTTACCGCGAGCTCGACCGACAGGTCGAAGCGCGTCAGGGCGAGGGCGAACACCCCGAGGACCGACGCCGCAATGAGGGCACCGTAGGCACCGAGAGCGTACCACTGCGTCCTGCCCATGATCGGTTCGGTGGGATCCCGGGGTGGACGGTTCATGACGGCCCCCGAACCGGGCCCGAGCCCCAGCGCCAGGGCCGGAAACACGTCGTTGATGGCGTTTATGTAGAGTATCTGCAGCGGCAGTAACGGAAGAGGCGCTCCGACTGCCGAAGCGAGAAGGACGACGAGTATTTCACCGACGTTTCCCGAAATCATGTAGAGGACGAACTTCCGCACGTTCTCGAAAATGACGCGGCCCTGCTCTATGGCAGCGTTAATCGTGGCAAACCGGTCGTCCTGCAGAAGAACATCCGCGGCGTCCTCGGCGACGGGCTCACCTCTGAGGCCCATGGCCACGCCGATGTCGGCCTTCTTGAGCGCCGGGGCATCGTTCACGCCGTCTCCGGTCATGGCGACGATGGCGTCGGAGCGCTGGTGCAGGTCTATGAGATTGAGCTTCTGCTCGGGGCTGACCCGGTAGAATATGGAGACCTCGCGGAGCTCCTCCTGCCGGTCCGCGGTGAGCTCGTCCGGGGAACGAAGCTCGATTCCCTCGCAGACGCCGGGCTCGGCCCCGCCGATCCCGAGCTCTCTGCCGATGGCGGTGGCGGTCTGTTTCTGGTCGCCGGTGACCATGACCACACGAACGCCCGCCCGATGCGCAACTGCGATCGCCTCCTTGACGTCCTCCCGCGGCGGATCGAGCAGCCCCACGAGACCGACGAAAGTCAGCTCCTCGTAGGGCTCGACCTGCGCCTCGTCCACCGTACGCTCGGCGAGGGCCAGCACCCGAAGTCCGCGATCGCCGAGATCGGAGTTCTCGGAAAGCCAGGACTCCCGCTCCTCGTCTCCCAGCGCAGCGACACTCCCGTCGTCCCGCATGACTCCGGTGCACCGCTCGAGGACCGCCTGCGGGGCGCCTTTGACCGCCTCGTAGACCGCGGAGTCGCTGCCGTGGAAGGTAGCCATCATCTTCAGGTCCGGATCGAAGGCCACCTCGCGGATCTCCGGCAGTTCCTCGAGAAGCCCTTCTCGCGTCATGCCCGCCTTACGCCCGGCGATGAGGAGTGCTACCTCCATGGGATCGCCGACCGCCTCGTCATCCTCCACCGAGGCGTTGTTGCAGAGCATTCCGATCCTGAGACAGTGCGCGAGACCCCGGCTCTCCGGCCCGCTCTCCGTCCGGTCCTCCCGGGGACGGAGCTCCTCCCCGCCACGGGAGAAGGCCCCTTCGGTGGACAGTCCCTCGCCCGTCACCTCCACGCGGCCCCCGCTGATGCTGTAGTCGGTGGCCGTCATCTGGTTTTCGGTGAGCGTGCCGGTCTTGTCGGTGAAGATCACGTTGGTGGACCCGAGGGTCTGAACCGCCGAGAGCCGCCGCACCAGCGCATTGCGCTTCACCATGCGCTTCATACCCCGGGCAAGGGCAAGCGTTGCCACGATCGGGAGGCCCTCCGGAACGGCGGCGACGAATAGGGCCACCGCCGTCTCGATCATGACAAAGAGCTCCTTTCCCGCGACGATGCCGGCTGCCGCCGCGAGCACGGCGACGACGATGATTCCGCGGACAAGCGTCGTGGCGAGGGCGTTGAGACGCTTCTGCAGGGGGTCTTCCTCGGACTCTGCCTGCTGCACCATGGAGGCGACCGATCCGAGCTCGGTGCTCATCCCCGTGCTCACCACGACGCCGAACCCGCTACCCTCGGTAACCGCGGTGCCCTTGAAGAGCATGCTGCGCCGTTCGGCAAGGGGTGCCTCTTCGGACACGACTTCTTCGGTCTTCTCGACGGGGACCGATTCGCCGGTGAGGGCGGATTCGTTGACCTGCAGTCGGTTCGACTCGATGACCCGCATGTCGGCGGTAACCACGTCGCCACCTTCCACCGCTACGATGTCTCCCGGCACGACGTCCCCGGCTTCGATCTCGGTGGCGCGGCCGTCTCTGCGGACGGTGGTGTATTTCACGTCCATCTGCTGCAGGGACTCCATCGAACGAACCGCCTGCAGCTCGGTGAAAAAGCCGATGAGGGCGTTGGCGAAAAGGGCGACGAGGACCCCGATGGCGTCGATCCACTGGCCGAAGGCAAGGGAGAGCCCCGCCGCGGCTGCAAGGACCGCCATGATGAGGCTCTTGAACTGGCGAAGGAGGATCGAAAGGGTGCTCTCCCTTTCTACCCGTTCGAGCCGGTTCTTCCCGAACTCAGCGCGCCGCTGCGAAACGTCCTCGCTGCTCAGCCCGCGCTCCGGCTCGACACCGTAGCCCTCGAGAACCTCCTCCACCGAGGCGGCCCAGGGGGCAGAGATCCTCCCGACCGCCCCGGCCACTATCGACGACTCCCTTCGAGCCCGTCGAGCAGCTTCTCGACCTTGTACTCCGAGGCGGCGGCCGCCCGGCTCCAGGCTTCGTAGTAGTCGTAGAGCTCGAGAACGCGCTTCGCCGTCTCGGCGCCGGGTGAAGGCCCGTCGGATTCGAGCACCTCGAGAGCGGCCCCGGCAAAGAGCCAGAACGACAGGATGTCGAAGCGCTCCTTGTTGAACCACACCACCCCCTGGTGGCGGTTCACGCCGAGGTAGGATGCGGCATCCACGTCCGAGAGCACCGCCTCGACAACCCCGGCCGCGGTCGGCGCGGAGCCGGCCTTCGCAGCGGCACCCGAGCTGCCGCTCACGGCGCGCCCCGCCGCGCCGGCGTCCGCCGCGGGCACATCGCCGGCATGCCAGCCGCCGTGCGCGAGGAGCACGTGCGTTCTACGCTTCCACTCGTCGCGGTACTCGCTCTCCGGGCCACCGAAGGGCAGCACCGGCTCGAGCCGGTCGAGAAGCATCCACTCGTCGACCGCTGCCGCCACGCGTTCGCGGCGCGAAATCGCGGATCCGGAGCCGGCGACGGCCTTCCCTTCGGCCGCCGCTTCGCCGGGCAACACGTGGGCCAGCGGCCGGCAGAGCGCCAGCGCGAAGGCCGTGCCCAGGCCGGTCTGGCTGCGGGTGAGCCCCTCGAGGAGGAAGCCGGCGGCGGTGCTGTAGCGTTTCTTGCCCTTTGCAGGGGCGATGCTCCGAAGCGTCGCGGCCGTGCGTATCGCAGTGATCGCCCGGGAGAACTCCGCGGCGGCCGCCCGCGGGCCACCGGCGTTCCCGGCCGCACCGGCGTTCCCGGCCGGGCCGGAGCCGCCGGCCTCGGCGCCGGAAGCCTTCGCGGCGCCCGCTGCCCCCTTCCTGGCGCGGCCGCCCCCGGCGTCGGGGGCGCCACCGGTGCCGGCGTACTCCGCCGCCACTTCGGCGAAGGCCCGGTACTTCTCGGTGACGGTGGCCGCATCCATGGGCTCAGCCGGCGTCTTTCCGGCAAGCTCGACGGCGAGATCCCCGAGAACGCGGCTGTTGGCCACCCCGGCGAAACTCTGGTGCAGCGGCGCGAGGGCGGTTTCCTTCAACGCACGACCGATATCCGGCACGCCCGCGCCCCGCAGGGCATCGGCAAGACGGGCGTAATGTCCGGCTTCGTTATCGACGACCTCGTGGATGTCGAGGAAGACCTGATTCTGAAAGCCGTCTATGGCGACGTACATCCCCTGCTCGTGGAGCTCGTGGCTGTTTCTGATGTACCACAGTCCGCTTCGCTGTTCGTAGAGCAGGCAGAACCGGCGGTGATCGTCGGTGAGCCCGAAGGCCCCGGCAAGCGTCCCGCGCCGGAACTCCTTGCCGCCGTCGGGAGTCTTCTCGACGTAACCGGCGGATTCCTTCACCCAGCCCCAGGCCCGCTCGTAGGCGTTGTTGAAGAGCACCAGCGTGCGCTCATCGCCCACGCGGTTGGTATAGACGTAGACGTCCTCGTTGACGCGGCCGTCGTCGGCGTAGAGGTCGAAGAGCAGGAAGTTCTCGACACCGGAGAATGCCCAGCGTCGGCGCATGAGGGGGAATATCTCGCGCTCGTGGCGACGAACGAGCTCCTCGTCGGGACTCTCTTCCCAGTACGCGCGGCTGTACTCCATTCCGTATTTCTCGGCGTAGCCCTCGACCTGACCGTGACCGAACATCGGCAGGCCGGGCATCGTCACCATCAGTGTGGCAATGCCGAAGTACTTGTCGCCCTTGCCGAACTGCGCGACGGCGGTCTCCTCGTCGGGATTGTTCATGAAGTTGACGAAGCGCCTGAGGATCTCCTTGTCGAACTCGATCGTGTTCTTGATCGTCTGCCGGTACTTCGCATTCTCTTCGGCCTTGAGCATGTTCATGAACGCCGAGTTGTAGACGCGGTGCATGCCGAGCGTCCGGACGAAGTAGCCCTCCATCATCCAGAACGCCTCGGCGAGCAGGAGCGTGTCGGGGACCTCCTCCGCGACCCGGTCGACCACCTCGCGCCAGAACTCGTTCGGGATCGCGGCGTCGAACTCCTCGTTCGTCATGCCGTGCTCGGCGCGCGAGGGGATGTCGCCGCCGCTGCCGGGCTCCGGGTACCAGAGTCGCTGGATGTGCCGCTTCGCGAGCGTCATCGCCGCGTCGAAGCGGATGATCGAAAAGTTGCGCG
>CAYOFA010000090.1:6594-12823 GCA_964402885.1 uncultured Spirochaetaceae bacterium | reverse complement strand
GCAGCGCCTACCAGGTGTAGGCGTTTCCCGTGTATTCGAGGTCGTCGGGTGGATACTGGTTCCGATAGGTGAACAGCAGCCGCAGGCTGACCATGCGGCCGTCATACTCGATGTAGGTGTGATCCCAGTCTACCGGTCCGCCGTTGAGCGTGAGGTCGTAGCGTGCGCGGTGTCCCCGGGGCAGGCCCTCGTCGAAACCGACCCGCAGTGTCTCGACCTCCCGCACGCGGACGGTGTCCGGCGCGCCGCTGCCGTACCACAGCTGGACGAAGCCGACCCGGTGCATCATGGCGCGCGCGTGGAGGGCGTCGTAGGCGCTGAGGGAGAACGGCTCGGGCGCAGGTATGATGATGTGCGGCGGGCTGCGGTCGAGCTCGATCTGTTGCGCGTTCAGTTCCGGCGCGAGCAGGGAGGACAGGAGCACGGTGAGCAGGAGGAAGAACGCTGCGGCGGGAACGGCGCGGGACATTCTACCTGGAGTTTCGGCGTATCAGTCGGCGAAGTGGAGCATCGGCACGCGAATCCTGAACTTCGTCTCCACGTCCCGCTGTACCTCGATGTCGCCCTGCAGTTGTCGCACCAGCGAGACCACGAGGCGCAGCCCGGTGCTGCCGCTGTCGTGCAGTTCGATGTCGTCGGGAAGTGCGGCGGCGTTGTCGGCGACCTCTATGAGAAAACATCGGCCGTCGGACTCCTCGCGCCCCGAGATACGGAAGTGGTTCTCCCGCGCGGGGGAAAAGGCGTGTTTTACCGCATTGAGGGCCAGTTCGCTCAGGATGAGCCCGAGCGGCGTCGCGCTTCTGGCTCGCATCGGGCGAGACGGCACGTCGACCTCGACGGTCACTCCCGCTCGTTCTCCCGGATGGAAGACGCCGCCGAGAATGTCGGTAACGTAGGAGCGGAGGTCCACCGTGCCCGTGTCCTCCCGAACGGAGAGGCGCTGGTACAACACCCGCAGTGCCCGGATCTGATGGTAGAGATCCGCGAGGTCGTAGCCATCGGGGAGCTCGCTCTCGGAGAAGTGGACCAGCGACTGCACCAGCGCGAGGTTGTTTTTGATGCGATGGTTGACCTCCTCGAGGCGCAGTTGCGTCCGCTCGAGGTCACTGGCGAGACGCCGCCGGTCCTCGACGACCTCGGTCACGTCGAGGGAAACGACGAGGCAGGCATCCTCATGGTCGCCCCACACGATCGGCGATGCCGTGACCGCATACCAATGGCCCGTGCTTTCGTGGTAGAGGACCTTCTCATCGTCGGTGATCGCCTCCGAAAGCCGTCGCGCGGGGGCGTCGCCACGCGCGCCACGGGTGGCGCAGTCTCCACACCCTTCCGATCCCGCCGGCGCGAGGATCTCCGCGCAGGAGATGTTCCCCGGGTTTCCGAACCGCTCGCGCACCGCATCGTTGATGAACAGAACGCGTTGGTCGGTTCGGTCGAACACGAAGACGAAGAGCTCGAGCCCGTGCACGAGCGAGAGAACCGCATCATGCTGCCGCAATATGGAACGCTCGGTGCGCCAGCGGTGGCGGGCGTGCTCGATCGAGCTCACGAGGACCTGCAAATCCCCGTCCGCCTTGAGGACGCAGCCGTATGCGTCGGTGTTGCGAGTCGGTGCAACGGTCTCCGCGTCCGCATGCCCGGTGTAGAAAACGACCGGAAGATCATAGCGGGACCGTACCTCCCTGGTGGCCTCGGTCCCCGTCATATGGCCGGGACCGAGATCGATATCCATGACGACTACATCGTAGGCCGCATCCGTTTCGAGATGCGCAACGCACTCTTCTCCGGACACCACGTAATCGGCAGCGTATCCCTCGCCGGTGAGACTCAAGCATACATGTTCGGCCATAAGGGCCTCATCATCTACAAGCAGGATGCGCGTGCTCATGTTCTGTCTCCATAATCTATCACACGTATCGGGCGAATCGGACTGTGTTATTAGAGTTTTATGATTTTTTAGTATTCTGGCATTCTACCACGGGGGCTCAAATCTGTAAATACACCGTTTGGAATGCGGGGCCTCGCGTAGTAGGATGGCATCAAGGCCACATGAAACAGAACGCGGAACAGACCCAGCCCAACGACCCGGGACACACCCGCCGCCGCGCCGCCTATAGCGCGGGGTGGATCGCGCTCGCTGTGAACGTTGCGCTCTTCGGCGTCAAATACTGGGCGGGCATCGTCAGCGGATCGCTCGCCATCATTGCGGATGCATGGCACACCCTGTCCGACTCGGTCACCTCCCTCGTGGTCATCGCCGGTACCGCCGTCGGTGCACGGCCCGCCGACCGCGAGCACCCATTCGGGCATGAGCGCGCTGAGGTGATCGCCGCCCTCGTCATCGGGATTCTGCTGGCCGTGCTCGGGTTCAACTTCATCGCGGAGGGCGTGGAGAAGCTGAGCGAGGGCTCGGCGGCGGGGTTCGGGACCGTCGCGATCGTTGTCACGGCCCTGTCCATTCTCGTCAAAGAGGCGCTCGCCCAGTATGCGTTCCACGCCGCCCGGGTCTCGGGGAACTCTTCGCTCCGCGCGGACGGGTGGCATCACCGAAGCGATGCTCTCTCCTCGGTTCTGATTCTCGTCGGCATCCTCGTGGGGCGCAGTCTCTGGTGGGTGGACGGTGTGCTTGCGTTGCTCGTGGCCGCGCTTCTCCTGCATGCCGCGTGGGACGTCATGTGGCACTCGGTGAGCAAGCTCATGGGGGAGAGCCCGAGTGATGAGCTTCTCGAGACGATCGAGCGAATCTCGAGCGAGGTGACGGGGCATCAGGCCAACAGTCATCACGTACACGTGCACACCTACGGCACGGTTCGCGAGGTTTCGTTCCACATCAAGCTGCCCGGCGACATAAGCCTGCGCGAGGGGCATGCGCTCGCCTCCCGCATCGAGGATCGGCTGCGCCTCGAGGCCGATGTCGAGGCCACCGTTCACGTCGAGCCGGCTCTCGAGCCCTCCGCCGGCGGTCATCACCGGACCTGAGCCGGCTTTGACGTTCCGGAAGCGAATGCATATGTTCTCGGCCGGGGTGCGCCGATGAAACCTTACAAAATCACCATACTTTTCTCCGTCCTCGTCCTGCTGCTCGGCCTGGTCGGATGCAGCTCGTCGGTCGATGGTCCCGAGCTCAGCTTCCTCGACTCGGCCACCGAGGGATTCGAGGACATCGTCTACATCGGCCTCGACGGGAACGTCTACACGGTAAACCCGTCCGGGGACTCGACCGTTCCGGTGACCCGGGAGGCGCCCGATGAGGCGGCGCTCACGCCGAACTTCAGCCTCGCCACCTGGGCACCCGACGGGCGAAAGATTGCGTTCATGGGGTTCTCCGCGGAGGAGGTGGAACCGGGTAACACCGAACTGCGGAGCACGCTGTACGTGGCCGATGCGGACGAGAAGAAGATCTCGACGAGTTTCTCGAGCATCGACACCTCGCCGTTCTACCTCTACTGGGCGCCCGACAGCAGGCGTGTGAGCTTTGCCAGCACGTACCAGGATGAGGACCTCGGTTTGTCACTGCAGGTCGTCGGCGTCGACGGCAGCGGCCACAGCAACCTCGTCAGCGGTCGGCCCATGTACTGGGCCTGGGCGCCGGACGCATCGAGCATCGTGACACACTCCGGAGCCGGCGTCCGCAGCACGATCCGCATGGTCGACATGGAGAGCAGCCGCCGCGGCGCAGCCGACACGCTCTCCGCGCAACCCTCGTCCTTCAAGGCGCCCGCCTATTCGCCTGACGGTTCGCGCATCGCGGCGGTCGTGGAAGGGACTTCCGGGGCGAAACAGCTTGCCACGATACCCGCCGCGGGCGCACCCGTGCAGCCCGTAGCCGACCTGAGTGGATTTGCGGCCTTCGGCTGGTCGCCCTCCGGGAATCACATAGCATACATCGACGGGTACAACGCGCGGGCGGGTGGTGTACGGGGACAGCTCCACGTCATCAGTCCCGAGCCGATTCCCTCCACGGTGTCCGCACACGGAGGCGGGTCGGCGAGGGTGCCCGCGGGTGACGGGGTCGTTGCCTTCTTCTGGTCGCCTGACGGATCGAAGCTCGCGTTTTTCCGGCCGGTAGCTTCGACCGGTGGCCCGCAGCAGATAGTGATGACGCTCTACGTGTACGATCTCGAGGCGCGGGAAGTGAAGAGCTACGGTACCTTCCCCGCATCGAGCACGTTTGCCTATCAGGTGCTGCCGCATTTCGATCAGTACCAGCGCTCGGCTACCATCTGGTCACCGGACAGCTCGCGGATCGTGTTGAGCGCCATGGCGGACGAGCGAAGTCCCGCGATTTACGTGGTTGATCTCGACGGCAGTGAGCCGAGGCAGGTCGCCGAGGGGCATCTGGCATTCTGGCGCCCCGGCGAGGAGAGCGCGGCGAGGGTCGGCTACTCCTCCACCACGATGGAGTCAGGCGCCACTCCGAGATACTGAAGCATGTCGCGAATGTCGCGAACCATGTCCTCGGGCCCGCACACGTAGAAGTATCGGGAGGTATCGGGAGCATGGCGCCGCAGATACCGGAGGTCGATGAGCCCTGAGTTGTATTTCCGGTTCGGCTCGTGGCTGAGGTTGTAGACGACGTTCTCACCGAGCATCTTCTCGAGCTCGGTGCGGAGGATGATGTCGTCCTCGGTGCGAACCGAGTACAGGAGCGAGTTCTCTCCGACCTTCCCATCACGCGAAAGGCGCCGGAAAATGGCGATGAAGGGCGTGATGCCGGTGCCACCGGCTATGAAGTAACCCTCGCCGCGGTAGCGGATGGTGCCGAAGGGTTCAGTCAGTAACAGCTTCGCGCCCGGTTTCAGCTCCGCGATCTGCCGGGTCACGCCCTCGTGTGCCGGATAGATCTTGACGATGAACTCGAGCTCATCGTCCTCCTCCAGCGAGGTGAAGTTGAAGGGGCGGCACTCCTCGCGCCACTCGGGGCGGTCTATGGCGATTTCGGCTGCGGCGCCCGCCTCGTAGCGGTAGCCGGGCGGCTTCTCCAGCACGAGGCGTCGTGTGTCGTGGGTAACGGCTTCCAGCGTCAGCAACCCTACGGAATGTTCCATGCCCATTACCATTATATCGACATGCATGCCATAAATGCGAACGGTCATGCTTGCCGGCGGGCAGTCTTTGACGATACACTTTGCTCGATTTCTAATGAACGGGAGCGTGCCGTGCGAATACGCGGAGTCATTGTGCTGTTGGTCCTTCTGTCTGTGGTAATTCCTGTCGTCGCTCAGACCGTCGAGGAGCCGACTCCGCGGGCAGCGGATCGGGATGTGGGAGTGGTCCCCCTGCCGGTCTTCGGCTATTCGCAGGACACGGGGGCACTGTTCGGCGGTGCCGCGTTCATCTTCTGGCAACCACTCACCAACGTCACCTCGACGACCAACAACACGCTCTCCGTGGTGGGATTCTACGGCACGCGCAGTGTCGTCGGCTTTCCCATGAATCTGACCCTGAATCTCGCGGACGGATTGTATCGGCCCGAGCTCGGCTTCTTCATCGGCCGTGCGCCCTCCGACTTCTACGGCATCGGACCGGACTCGGAGCTCGATGATGAGGAAGTCTACACGGCCTTCACGATGGACGCACGTGCGGCCTTCCTGTTCCGTCTCCAGCAGGGCCTCTACGCAGGCCCCGTCGTGAATTGGATCTACCAGGACGTCGTGGAGACCGAGGACGACGGCATTCTCGACACCCGGGATATCACCGGAGATGACCGCATCCGCAGTGCCGGAGCGGGCGCGCGCATCGACTGGGATACGCGGGAGCCCCAACTCTATCCCTTCTCAGGGCACCTGCTCAGCCTCTCCACCGTCGGCCATCCCGGCGGCATCGCCTCACATGACGGCTACACCGTCGCCTCGCTCGACTACCGGCAGTTCTTCAATCCCTGGGGCCGGCACGTTATCGCCCTGCAGGGCAGGACCGACCTGGCGTTCGGCGACACTCCGCTGCATTATCTGCCCTACCTCGGTGGCTCGAGCGCGATGCGGGGGTATCAGGAGGGCCGCTATCGCGACGATGTCGCCGTTCAGGGGCAGCTCGAGTACCGCTTTCCCATCGTATGGCGATTCGGTGGCGTCGTCTTCGGGGCCGCAGGGCAGGTGGCTCCCTCGATCGCTGAGCTCGAGGCAGCGGGTCTGCCGCTCGCAGGAGGACTCGGTCTGCGGTTTGCGGTCAACACCGAGGAGAACATCAATATCCGGATCGACTTCGCCTTCACGCGCGAGGGAACCGG
>CAYOFA010000090.1:0-6494 GCA_964402885.1 uncultured Spirochaetaceae bacterium | reverse complement strand
TGGCGACCACGCGCTCAACGTAGGCCGCAAAGTCGTCGACTTCCGACTTCTCGACCCGGAAACCGATTGCGCCCTCGTGCCCGCCGCCGTTTTCGACTTCGAGCTCCGGGAGAACGCTGCGCAGGTCGAGAGAGCGATAGGCCAGGCTCCGGCGCACCCTGAACTGAATCAGATCCGAGCTCTGCGGTGAGTCGTAATAGCCGACCATGCTCAGGTATCCGCTCTCCTCGGCCAGCTCGTCCGCTATGCCGCGGGCGACGGAGATGATGGTATCGGCATCGAAGTTGCGGTGAGCTTCCTCGCTCTCGGCTTCATCGAGTACGGCGTATCCCACGGGTCCGTCGACGCGGCGATGTTTCGAGAGGTAGGCGTGGAAGCGTGCCTCGTCGTCGGAGAGACGTCGTAACTCCCCGTAGATCTGCTTCATGTTGAAAAAGTTCGTGTTCTTCGTCGTCTTTTCGGCAAGCAGCTCGTTGAACATCCGCGAGAACATATCGTAGAAGCGCTGCTCACGCCGGGACTTGATGAACTTTCCCATCTGGGTGTCACCGACAATGCCGGTCAGGAGGGTAAGCACCATGTTACGGGAGAACATGTCGCCGACCTCGAACTCCTCCATGACCTCCGGCTGCTGACTCATCTTGCAGGCCAGCAGTCCGATGAGCTCACAACTCGATGAAGCCTCCGCTACGAGACAGTAGTCGTCGTCCCCGTTGTATCGCGCGTCGGCCTGCAAGTGATGATCTACCTCGATGCGGAGAATGCCCGGGTGGCCGAGAAGCTCTCGAACCTCGTCGGTGGCCTGCAGCATGCTCGGCTTCGGGGTGTCGCAGATGACCACGGTATCCACCCGGGAGAGGGTGTCACCGCAGCCTGAGTTGATCTCTATGGAGTTGTACTTGCAGATATCGAGAAGGTACTGGTAATGCTCGGGGAGCTCGGGAGAGGTGCAGATGATGGGTTTCTTCGACATCTTGCTCAGGATCAGCGACACCGAGACCATCGCCGAGATACAGTCCTCGTCGGGGTTCTGGTGACCGAGCACGAGAAAGTTCTCCCGCTCCACGAAGGCCCGGGAGATGTTTCGTATGATCCGGTTCTTCCGGGCAATGGTCGGAATATCCTGTTTGCGAACTTCAGTTCGTTCAGATCGGTTCATCTCGACCTCTGGTTCAGTCAGCCTGCGCAACGTGGACACGGTTGCGGCCGGCGGCTTTCGCGGCATACAGAGCCTCGTCGGCGCGTGCCGAGAGAGTCTGCAGATCGTTGGCGTGCTCGGGGAAGGCGGCGATCCCGTGGCTCGTGGTAACCCGTGTGATCGCGCCGCCGCGGTTCGCGAGGACATCGAGGGATTCGACCTCACTGCGAACCTGCTCCGAGAGTGACCGTGCGGTCGCGGCGTCGGTATCGGGGAGAACGAAGGTGAACTCGTCCCCGCCGTAGCGTGCGAGCACGTCCGAGTCCCGATAGACGGAACGAAATACCGGCACCACTGCGGCGATGACCTCGTCGCCGACGGCCTGGCTGTACTCCTGGTTTATGCTGTTGAAATGGTCGAGGTCGAGCATGACGAGGCACAGCGGCCGGCGGGCGGACTTGGCGCGCTGGAACATGCCCGAGAGCGAATCGTCGAGGAAGCGCCGGTTGAACAGCCCGGTGAACTCGTCGGTCACCGCACGCTTCTTCGCCCCCTCGCCCCATCGGACCATCTCGCCGAGGATGCCGCTGGTGTTCTCGAGACGGCCGCTTGTGATGCGCAGCATCTCGTACATGACTTTTATGGCGATGTCGGGTTCGCGCGCGAGCAACCCGTGGAAGTCGGCTTCACTGAGACGCAGAAGCTCCGTACCGGATTCCGCCACGCAGGTTGCCGACCGGGGTGCGCGCTCGAAGATGGACATCTCGCCGAAGAAATCGCCCTCGCCGAAGCGTGCAACCTCCTGCTGGGTACCGTCCGGGAGGCCGACCTTCGCGGCCACCGAGCCCCGGCGCACGACGAAGAGCTCTTCACCCTCCGCTCCCTCGTTGAAGAGGGTGGTGCGGTCGCGCGCCGTCACCGGCGTGAGGTGTACCGCAATGCGGTCGAGCTCGTCCTCGGAAAGGGTCTGGAATATCGCGACCCGATGCAGAAAGCTGCGGGCCTCGGGTGACGTTGTCAGAGCCATAGCTCCTCCGCTGCTAGAACGAATACCGGACGGCATTGCCACCGCTCTCTCTCGCGGCAAAGGCGCGCTCGTGCGCTGCCTCGATCAGAGCCTCCGGGGCGGCTTCAGAGCCGGTCCCGGAGGTGTTGTCCGCGCCGGCCCCGGCGGCACCAGGCGCCCACTCGCTCGACGAGGCAATGCCGATACTGACGGTGAGCTCGAACCCTTCGGCAGCAATGATGTCGGAAATGTCGATGGCGTTCATGGTCGGCTGCACAACTCCGGCCCGTGCAAGAGCTCCTTCACCGTCGGTTTCGGGCATGAGGAGCGCAAGCTCGTTTCCCCGATAACGTATCGCAGACTCGCCGGGAAGTGCCAGTTTCTGCAGTGTTCGGGCCATGCGCTTCAATGTCCGATCTCCCGCTTCGTGACCGTAGGTGTCGTTCACGGCCTTGAAATTGTCGGGCTTCACCATCATGACCGAAACGGGGCCGGACTCGACGCTGCCGTCGGCAAGGAGGCGGGTCACCTCGTCGAGCAGATAGGCATCGTTGTAGAGCCCGCTGAGCTTGTCCATGTGGATCTGGTGGCGCAGCTCCTTCACCCAGGTTGCGTTCTCGGATATGAGACGGTTGGTGGAGCGGATGCGCGAGGCAACCGTCGCGATGAGGCGGTAGAGCACGCGTGCAAACAGCGCGGGGTGCTCGTGGATGACGTCCTCGAGGGCGAGACCGCGTCGCGGAAACAGCAGGACCCGAGTAGCGCCCTCCGCCACGGCGGCAGCGGTGCGGGCGCTGCCGCCCATCAGATCGAGCTCTCCGAAGGACTCACCCGAGATGAAGCGGGCGATATCGACGCCATCACCGTCGTCCCGACGTATGACGACCGCCCCGTGATCGATCACACAGAGCTCCTGCGCCTGGGATCCGCGCTCGAAGATGTGCTCTCCGTCGGCGAACTCGTAGTAGTCACTATAGCCGGCGATGACCGTCATCTCATCATCTTCAAGATCATCGAAGATCGTCGAATTTCGAAGCAGTGATACTGTCCGGTCCGACATCGCCTTCACGACCCACATTATCGTGATGCGCGGCGCCTGTGACAACCGTTCTCTGCGTAACCCCTACGGGTGATGCCGGATAGCCCGAAACTGCGATGTACGCGCATCCGGCATCGCACTACATTTCATATATGGACCAGCGCTTCGTGGAAGACAGACGACAGGATCTGCTCCGGATGCAGGAAGAGCTCACCAACGACGTACGCGTGGAGCGAGACGAGTTCTCCGAGCTCTTTCAGGAGCTTGCGACCAAGGACTATGAGGAAATTGCCGAGATCGAGATCGAGAACGAGACGGTGGGGCTGCTGGATCTGCAGGAACGAGAGCGGCTGCGCCGTGTCGCCTCCGCGCTGCATCGCATAGAGAACGGCACCTACGGTGTGTGCGAGAGCTGCGGCGGCCCGATCCACGAGGGGCGGCTCGAGGCGGAACCGGATGCGCTGCTGTGCATACAGTGCAAGCGCCGGCGCGAAGAGGAACGTCAATGAGTGAGGTCCCCGCGGGCTGGCATGCCCTTGCCGAGCGGACCCGGGATCCGCACTGCGGCTCGGTCTACGTTATCGGGGAGACCGACACCGGCAAGACTGCTCTCTCGCGGTGGCTCATCGAGCAGCCGCGGGCACGCCCGGCATGGTATCTCGACTGCGATCTCGGTCAGTCCGTTCTCGGACCGCCGGCCACCGTCGGCCTGGCTGAAGCTCGCAACTCCGGCGAAGAGCATGCGGGCTTCGACCCTCCGCTTCTGTCCTTCGTCGGATCCACCTCGCCGGCGCGTCATCTTCTTCAGACGCTTTCCGGTATAGCGCGCCTGGCCGGCGAGGTTCCCGCCGAAGCCCTGATGGTCTGCGATTCCTCCGGCTTCGTTTCCGGACGCCTCGGTGGTGAGTTCCAGTACAACCTGATCAACCTCCTGCGGCCGGACCTCCTCGTGGCAATCGATGCCGACGAATCCCTGCAGACAACCCTGAAACCCTTTGAGTCCGCCGGCGACATCGAGGTGGTACACGTCGAACGCCACCCGCAGTGCGGCTCCAAGTCACGAGCCGTGCGTACGGCCTACCGGGCCGAGCGCTTTGCGCACCATTTTGCAGACGCCGACACGACCCGACTGCCGATGTCCGATATCACGGTTCACGGTATGGTGCCGGAGGCGCTCTCACGGCCGTCGGTGCGGCACAGGCTCTGCGCCGTGCTCGACACCCGCCAGTTCGTGCAGGCTCTCGGTGTCGTACTGGACGCGGAGATAATCGAGGGAAACATCGAGTCGATCGAGCTTCTCGCCCCGGCCTTCGACGGGGAGCACGCGGCCTCGGTACAGCTCGGATCGCTTCGGCTCTCGCCGGGAGAGCTCACGTATCGAGCACGACGCGAGCAAACCAGCCCTCAACCGACTGCTGCACGCTGAACTGATGGAAGGTGACGGCCTTCACATCGGTACCGAACTCCAGATGCACGCGATCGATCTGCTCGCCGCGGGCGACCGCGCGCAGATGATACCCGTCTTTCTCCGCCTGGATCTGAGGGCGCTCGAGCAGGAGCAGAAGTCCGCGGGCATCCTTGTTGAAGATGAGCTCATCGAGCAGATCGAATAGCAGCCGCTCGGGGTCGGCGGCAGAGATATTCACCTCTATCTCGGTGGCGGCGGGGAGCTCGTCGGCGTCGTCGATCATGACCTCGAGGGCTGCGCGCCAGGCCGAGGTCAGGAGCTCGGCGAGGTCGGTACCCCAGGCCTCTATGGTGGCGTCGGAGGAAGGTCCGTCGTCTGTCTGGCGGTATGGCACACCTTACCCCTTGAGGCTTCCCACGGGCCGCAACCGGACCACGCGGCGGCTGAGCCCGGCCGCCTCCGCGGATTCCACCACCGCGTCGATATCCTTATAGGCGGCGCCCGCCTCCTCGGCAAGTCCGGATTTCGACTTTGCTCGGACATAGGTGCCGTGTCCGCGCATCTGCGCCTCGATTTCGGTCCCGCGGAAGCGCTTCCTGGCCTGCCGGCGGCCCATGGTACGGCCGCTGCCATGGGCGGTGGTGTAAAAGGCGGGTGCCCCGGTCGAGGAGCCGAGCAGCAGGTAGGAGCCCGTTTCCATGCTTCCGCCGATTATGACGGGCTGGCCGAGATCCGCATACTCGGGAGGGATACCGTCCATGCCCGGGCCGAACGCCCGGGTTGCGCCTTTCCGGTGTATCAGGACCTCGCGTTCCTCACCCTCGACCACGTGATGCTCGACCTTCGCGGTGTTGTGAGTGACATCGTAGATCTGCTCGAGCCCCAGCTCCTCGGCGCTCTTCCCGAGGACGTCTGAGAATACCTCGCGCACGCGGTGGAGAATCATCTGTCGGTTCATGAAGGCCATATTGACCGCGCACTGCATGGCGGCGAAATACGCCTGCCCCTCCTCCGAGTGGAAGGGCGCGCAGGCGAGCTGCCTGTCAGGAACGGTCAACCCGTATTTGGAGCCCATGACCCTGTTGAAGGTCTGCAGATAGTCCGATGCCACCTGATGCCCGAAACCGCGGCTCCCGGTGTGCAGCATCAGCACGACCTGCCCGGGCCCGCGAATGCCGAGGCGCCTCGCGGCCCGCCGGTCAAAGATGCCGTCGGGGTCGACGGTCTGTATCTCGAGGTAGTGATTTCCCGAGCCGAGGGTTCCCACCTGCCCGTATCCGCGCCGGATGGCCCGTGTCGAGACCTTGCTCGCGTCGGCCCCGTGCATGCGTCCGTTTTCTTCTGTGCGCCGAAGGTCCGCATCGGTCGCGTAGCCGCGATCGAGCGCCCAGTCCATACCCCGCTCGATGAGCTCTCGGAACTCGTCCTCGGTGAGATTGAGGAGTCCGGTGCCGCCCACGCCCGCGGGTACCCGCTCGAAGAGTGTATCGATGAGGCGCGGGATGTGTTCGCGGATTTCATCGTAGTCCAGGGAGGTCGTGATGAGGCGCATGCCGCAGTTTATGTCGAAGCCGATCCCACCCGGTGAGATGATCCCGGCGTCGGTGTCGAAGGCGGCGACGCCGCCGATGGGGAACCCGTAGCCCCAGTGCCCGTCCGGCATGCAGAAGGAGTGGCCGACGATGCCGGGAAGCGAGGCGACATTGACCGCCTGCTCGAACACCCCGTCTTCCATCGCGGCAAAAAGCGGTCCGGACGCGTAGATGCGTACCGGCACCTGCATGTCGTCACGGTAGCTCCGCGGTATTTCCCAGAGATGGTCGGAAACGCGTATGATGTTCTTTGGTTTCATACTCGAAAACCCGTGCAGGCGCGAACGAAGGTGTTGCGCCGAAAGAGGGCG
>CAYOFA010000089.1:0-12845 GCA_964402885.1 uncultured Spirochaetaceae bacterium | reverse complement strand
ACGCGCCTGGAGAAGAGCTCGATGGCGGTTTCGATTGGAGCGGCGCCTGCCATGTCGACGCCGGCGAGCCTCAGGCTTTCGATGGGAAACCGTGAGCCGCCCGACTTCAGGAATGCGAAGTAGTCCTCGCGCTCGCTCTGTCCGCCCTCGAGAACGCGGTGCGAGAGCGAAATGGCCGCGGAGACGCCGGTTGCGTACTTGTAGACGTAGAAGGCCCGGTAGAAGTGGGGGATTCGCAGTCCCTCGATGTCGGAGACCTCGTCGATGACCACATCGGTGCCGAAGTACTTTTCGAGGAGGCTACGGTACTCGCCTCTCAGGTTGTCGACGGTCAACGGTTGGCCGGATTCTACCATCTCGTGAGTCTTCTTCTCGAACTCGGCGAACATCGTCTGCCGGAAGAGGGTGCCGACGATCTGGTCGATCTGGTGATTGAGCAGGTAGGCGCGCATGCGCTCGTCGTCGGACGCGTCGAGCAAATGATGGAAGAGAAGCTGCTCGTTGAAGGTCGATGCGACCTCGGCCTCGAAAATCGTGTAGTCGTAATGCTGAAAGGGATTGGCGGCGGCCGAGTACCAGCTGTGCATGGCGTGTCCGCCCTCATGGGCGAGGGTGAACACATCGCGAAGATCATCGTCCTTGAAGTTCATGAGTATGAAGGGATGAGCGACGTAACTGCCGGCGGAAAAGGCGCCGGAGCGCTTGCCCCTGTTCTCGTAGCGATCAACCCATCCGTCGAGCATTCCCTCGCGCAGTGTCGTCACATACTCGTCTCCGAGGGGTGAAAGCGCCTCGCTGACCGTCTCCACGGCCTGCGCGAATGTGTGATGAACGCTGAGGTCTTCCACCAGCGGCACTTTCGCATCGTAGATGTGGAACTCCTCGAGCCCGAGTACCCGTTTGCGCAGCGCGTAGTAACGCTGCAGGGGCTCGAGGTTGCGGCCGACCGCCTCGAGTAGGTTGTCGTAGACGTCTTCGGGCACATCATCGGGGAACAGCGCGGCCGCGCGCGCCGAGGGAAACTTCCGCACCCGCGCCTTGTAGACATCGAGATGGACGCTTCCCGCGTAGAGGTTGGTGAGGGTGTTCTTGTGCTGTTCGTAGACGTCATGGAACTGGAGGTAAGCCTGTCTGCGCACCTCGCGGTCTCGGTGGAGCAGAAGCGACCCGAGGCTCGACTGGCTCAAGGGTTTCTTCCCCTCGGGCGTTTCCACATCACCGAAGTCCATGTCCGCATCGGTCAGAGCTCCGAAGCTGCGGGACGCGGTCTGGTTCGCCTCCTGCTGCATCGAGAGGATGCGCTCTTCGGCCTCGGAGAGCACATGCGGTTTGTAGCGTCTGAGTTTCTTCAGATAGATGCGAAAGTCGGCAAGGGCGTCGGAGGCGAGAAAGCTCTCCATGGTCGAGTCGTCGATGGCCTGAATCTCGGGCGTTATGAAGCTCGCGTTGGTGTCGGCCTCGGTTGCGACCCGCATGAATCGCCCCATGCGCTCCTGGTTCGTGCTGTCGGAGACGTCCTCGCTCATGCGCAGATGTGCGTAATAGCCGAGCCGCTCCTCGAGCATCCCGACCTCGTTCATGAACTCCAGGCAGGCGGCGAGTTTCTCGGGTGACCCGGCGAGGGTTCCCTTGAACTCCGGGATGCGCTTCGCCCGCGCGGAGAGCTCCTCGAAATCCTTCTCCCATTCCTCATCGGAGGGGTAGAGGACCGACAGGTCCCAGGCGTGCTCGGCCGGTACTTCACTGCGGGCGGGGATGCGAGTCGTGTCTGCGTTGCTCATCTCTTCCTCCACGGTGTATTGATCTGGAAGCTATGCAGAGCCGCCGCCGACGTCAAGTCTGCCCTCGGTCTCGAGCGCGGCGAGTATCGTGGCGACGTCGCGGGCGGCCTTGCCACGGTGGGAGATACGGTTCTTCCGTTCAGGGGCGATTTCGGAAACGGTGAGTCCCTCCTCCGGTAGCGTGAAGATCGGGTCGTATCCGAACCCGTGGCGCCCCTCCGACGGCGCATGGGCGATTTCCCCGTGCCAGGTTTCCTGGCAGAGATAGTATCGGTCCGGCTCGAGGACGAGGGCCATGCAGCAAGTGTAGTGTGCGCGGCGATCGGTGACGCCCTCGAGCTCACCGAGGAGCAGAGCGTTGCGCTCGCCGTCGCTGAGATCGGGGCCGCCAGGCTTCGCTCCGTAGCGGGCGGAGTAGATGCCGGGGCGCCCATCGAGCGCCGAAACCGACAGCCCCGAATCGTCGGCGAGGATCCCGGCCGTTGAGGCGGCACCCGCGCCCGCACCCGCACCCGCGTCCGCGCCCAGCGTCCGCGGCTCGCCCCCGCCTCCGGCCTCGCCGGCGATCATCCGGTAGAGTGCCAGCGCCTTGCCGAGCGCGTTGTCGTGGAAGGTCTCCCCCGTCTCGTCGTGGCTGAAGCGGATGCCGAGGTCCGTCGGCAGAAGCAGCTCGTGGTCCGAGAGGATCCCTTTGAGCTCGCGACGTTTGTGATCATTGTTCGTTGCCAGTATCAGTTTCACGGCGCCCAGCCTACCGAATTCCCCGGCGTTCGACCACCGGCTACTCCGCGTCTCCGCTCTGCCAGGTCCGAAGTCTGCGTTTCATGTAATGGAGGGCGGAATCGATGGTTCCTTTCGGGATACCGAGTACCGCAGATATCTCCCCGTTGCTCGGTACCGCGGGCACGCGGGCAAGCTCCCGGCGGGCATTGAGGAGTCTTCGGTTCTGCCGCTCGAGCTCACGATGGATAGTGGCGCGGCGATGCTCTTCGGGTGTCATGGCGAGCTCGTCCTGTGCGAGTCTCACCTGGAAGAACGCATTGTTGCGTCTTTCACGGAGCTCGGCGCGGCGCCCCTCTCGGCGTTCGACGAGTTGTTTTAGCTCGTCACGGCGTTCTCTCAGCCATTCCTCGGAATAGCCGGTGACGCGGGCGAGCTCACTGAGCTGCGCGTCGCTCACGAGGACCGCGGCCTTCATTGCGAGGATCACCATGCGTCGCGAGGCGCTCCCCTGCGGAGCGCTCGCGCGGCGGGCGCCTGCGAGCCGTGTGGTGGCGGCCTCCGCTACACGGGAGGCGCTGTCGCCGCTTTCCGCCACTCCGATCAGTCCGTCCCATATGTCCGGGGCCCGTGTGAGCTCATGCATACGGGAGCGGCGCCGACGCACCCGCGCGAAGGAGCGCAACTGCCACCTCAGGGTCCGTGCAAGGTAATGCTCGAAGGAGCGGCCGGAGTGCGTGTACTTGTACACGAGCGCCGGGACCTTTCCCCGAAAGTAGAGTAGAAAGTCGGCACAGTCCTCCTGGGAAAACCCCGGTCGGGTCGCGGGGTAATAGTACACCCATTGCTCCACTTCCCGGCGGACCGTCTCGTACCCCGTGCCGGTCTCCTGATAGCCGACAACCAGTTCCGTGAGCC
Organism: uncultured Spirochaetaceae bacterium; assembly: GCA_964402885.1. GTDB lineage: Bacteria > Spirochaetota > Spirochaetia > DSM-27196 > PWMO01 > JAAAOH01. The sequence continues at coordinate 9,426 of CAYOFA010000089.1, read as the reverse complement.
TCGTCATGCTTCCTCCTTCCCCGGTATGCTGCAGAGGGAGAGAGAAGCAAACTGCGTGCCGAGATCACCCACGTAAAACGGAGGCAAACTCCACTGTGAGTGGAACTGTTTACATTCTTTTACAACTCAAGCAAAAGGCCGATTACGAGAGTACCTGTGCGGGAGGGCCGATGGGATGTGGCCGGTCCTCGCCGGCGGGGGGCGCCGAACGGAGGACGTCAGTCGCCGGGATCCGCCTCGTGCGTCCGGGGCCGCGGAATGTCGTTGACGAGATCGAGCAGGGCGTCTCGCACGCGCTCGTAGGTCTCACCGAGCGTCTCCTCGAGCATGAAGCCGGCGGCGCGCTTGTGGCCGCCGCCTCCGAAGCTCTTTGCGACACGGGAGACATCGGTGTCGTCGCTCGAACGCAGGCTGCCGGTGCACATTCGCTCGTCTTCCTCGCGGATGAGGGCGATCACCGAGCATGTTCGCGTACCCATGAGGAGCTGGTACAGGGTGTCGGAGTCACGATTCTCTCGCCCGAACTCGGCGGTATCGCGTCGGTTCTCGTACGTCAGGGCGATCTTGCCGCCGGCCTCGGTTTCCACGCGCTCGAGGAGGCGGCCGAGTAATTTCCGTGCCGCGAGGGTCTTCCCGCCGTTCATTTTGTTGAAGGTGTCCTTGGGGCTCGCGCCGAGGTCGACGAGGCGTGCAACGGCGCGGAAGGCGCGCCCGGAACCGACATCGAGATGTCGAAAGAAGCCGGTGTCGGTGGAGAGCCCGAAGAGAATGAGCTCCGCCTCCTCGGTGTCGGGCTCGGAGCCGGCGCTCTCGATCGTACCCTGTACCAGGACACTCGTCGAAGGTGCGGTTGCATCCACATAGACGGCGTCACCGAAGGGCTCGCCGGCAGCGTGGTGATCGATCACGGCTACCGGAACGGCATCGAGCGCCTCCCCGAGGCTTCCGACCCGCTCGCGGGTACTGCAGTCGAGCACCACGGCCGCCGGGTCCTCGTCGGCATCTATCTCTTCCTGCGAGAGGGTATCGCGGAACAACGGTGCGAGCTCCAGGATTTCGGCGCGCACAAAGGGGCCCTCGTTGTAGTGCTTCACGGCTTTGCCCGTGCGCTCGAGATAGTGGCCGAGGGCGAGGCTCGAAGCAAGGCAGTCGCCATCGGGTTCGGTGTGGCTTATGAGATAATAGGTGCTATGCCTCGAGAGGAAATCGAGCAGCTCAGGGGGAGGGGTGTATTCCTGCATATTCCGGCGCCGGCGCGGTCAGAGCTCGAGGGTGTCTCTGTTGAACTTCTCTTCGACGTTCGGCTCGTCCTCGAGGCGTCCCCAGGTGACGTGGAACGGATTGTCACGAACGAAGAGCCGCACGTGAGAGAACTCGCCGTTCTCGTAGTAAACGTCCATGTAGGGAGCACTCTTCGAAGCGGTCTGGATGATCTCGCCCTTGCCCGCGGCCTGTGTAAACCACGATGTCGGGATGTAGACCTGCTTGTAGTCGAGATTCGGTGCGGTGTAGGTCACTTTGAATCCGAGTCGATGCCGGAACACCTGATTCAGATACACCGTATGCACGAAAAGCTCGGATTCGTTTTCGTTTGACTCCTGCTGTTCCTGGGCGACCGAGAAGCCGGCGACCATCACTACCAGTATGGCCACGATCAAGATGCGCTTTTTCAACCCTGTCCTCCTCTGCGTTCGCTCAACCATTATACGACCTCCAAACCTCCAATTTCAAGAGTCAATTCACAGAGGTAGTTCGGAGGGGGCGAGCATTGTCGCCAGCATGACCGCTTTGATGGTGTGCTTTCTGTTCTCGGCCTCATCCCAGATTCGCGATCGGGGTCCGTCCATCACCTCGGAGGTGACCTCGTTGCCGCGAACCGCGGGCAGGCAATGCAGAAAGATGCTGCTCGGGTTTCCGGTACGGTCCATGAGCTCGTCGTTGACCTGATAGGGTGCGAGGGTACGCATCCGCTGCTCCGATTGCTCCTCCTCGCCCATCGAAACCCAGACGTCGGTGTAGACCGCGTCGGCACCCGAGACGGCCTCCGCCGGATCGTCGGTGACGAACACCTCGCTGCCGGAGCGTGAGGCGAAGCTTCGCGCGACTTCCACGCTTTCTTCATCCGGAAACAGAGACTTCGGCGCACCGAGGCGAATGTTCACCCCGAGCTTGCCGCAGCCGATCATCAGGGAGCGCGCCACGTTATTTCGCGCGTCGCCCACGAAGCTCAGGGTCCGCCCCTCGAGCTCACCGGTTTCTTCGAGCATCGTCTGCAGGTCGGCGAGAATCTGGGTGGGATGATAGAGGTCGGTGAGGCCGTTGTAGACCGGCTTGTTCGAGTGCTCGGCAAAAAGCTGCACGGTCTCCTGCTTGAAGCCTCGAAACTGTATGGCGTCGAACATTCGCCCCAGAACGCGCGCGGTGTCCTCCACCGTCTCCTTGACCCCGAGGTGGATGTCGGTCTGCGAGAGAAAGACCGGGTGACCGGCCTCCTCCCCGAATGCCGTCTCGAAGGCGGCGCGGGTGCGTGTGGAGCGTTTCTCGAAAAGGAGCGCAAGGCTCTTTCCCTCGAATCGCCGGTTCACGATTCCCTCGTGTCGCTCGCGCTTCACCTCGCGGGCGAGATCGATGAGATAGCGGATCTCCTCCGGAGAAAGATCAGCAAGAGTGAGCAGGGATTTACCCTCGAGGTGTACCGCCATGGTTCCGTCTCCTCCACATCAGTATTGCTATGATTATCGGTGAGTATAACGGATCCTGTGCATTGCGTCAGCGGCGGTTCAGCACGCCCTGATGTTCAGTACGCCCTGATGTTGAAAAGCTCTTCGGGAAACAGGATACGCAGGGCGTCCGCCACGTTCTCGGCGAAGTGGAACTCCATGCTCCTGGTGACTTCCTCGGGGAGCTCCTCGACGTCCTTGCGGTTCTCCTCGGGGAGAAGCACGGCGTTCATGCCGTTTCGGTGCGCCGCGAGAGCCTTCTCTTTCACGCCGCCGATGGGAAGAAGCCGTCCGGCGAGGGTGATCTCTCCGGTCATGGCGAAACCCGGATTGAGCGAGATGCCGGAGAAGGCGGAAACGAGGGCCGCGGTGATGGTGATGCCCGCCGACGGTCCGTCCTTCGGGATGGCGCCTTCGGGAACGTGGATGTGGATGTCGCGGTCGCGCTCGAAATCACGGGCAAGCCGGAATTTCTGCGACTGCGAGCGGATGAACGAGAAGGCGGTTCGTGCGCTCTCTTTCATGACGTCGCCGAGGCTGCCGGTGAGAAGCAGCTCACCGTTTCCCTCGAACACCAGTGCCTCGACCGGGAGCAGCTTCCCACCCACCTCGGTCCAGGCAAGCCCGTTCGCGATGCCGGGTGCGGTCTCGGTGTCGAGTTGCGTCTCACTGAACGGCGGCTTTCCGAGATAGTGGGTGATGCGCTTCGCGGTCACCACGCGCTTGTAGGGCCGGATCACTTCAGGGTCGAGCCTGAACGGTGGCACTACGCCCTGCGCCGACTCTGTCGCCTCGGCATCTTCGGCGTCCCCCGTGGGCTGCGAAGTCCCCTGAGGCGCGTGCCCACTGCCGTCGGTTTCGGAGTCCTCACCGGGCTCACCCTCGACGTCCTCGTCCTCCGCCGTCTCCTCGGCCTCGTCGGTGGAAGCGGGGGCGAAGCTGCCCGCAGCTGCCGCCGCCGCTGCGGCCGGGTGCTCCTGCGTCTCATCCTGCACCGTCGCCGCGCCGTCGGACGGCGCCCCGCCGGAATCGTCTTCGTAGCCGGCATCGACCGATACCGGCGGCCTGTATCCGTCCGAGACGACCTCTCGGGCGATCTTTCGGATCACCGTGGCGATCTGCCGCTCGAGGTTGCGGACGCCGGATTCGCGGGTGTAGCCGTGGATGATCTCATCGACCGCATCCTTGCGGAAGCTCACATCCGCCCACGCGAGCCCGTTCTCCTCGATCTGCTTCGGGATGATGAAGCGCTGTGCGATGCGCCGCTTCTCGAAAGGGGTGTAGCCGGGCATCTCGATGATCTCCATGCGGTCGCGGAGCGCATGCGGGATCTGATAGAGCGTGTTAGCGGTGGTTATGAAGAGGACCTGCGAAAGGTCGAAGGGGAGCTCGAGATAGTGATCGACGAACCCGGTGTTCTGCTCGGGGTCGAGGACCTCGAGCAGGGCGGAGGCGGGATCACCGCGGAAGTCGGCGCCGAGCTTGTCCACCTCATCGAGGAGAAACACGGGATTGTTCGTTCCCGCCTTGCGGATCGACTGGATGATCTTCCCGGGGAGGGCGCCCACGTAGGTGCGCCGGTGGCCCCGGATCTCGGCCTCGTCACGGACACCGCCGAGGGAGATGCGAACGAAGCTTCTGCTGAGGCACCGCGCCACCGAGCGCCCGAGGGAAGTCTTCCCCGTGCCCGGCGGGCCAACGAGGCAGAGAATGGGTCCCTTGAGCCGCTCCTGCAGCTGCCGCACCGCGATGTAGTCGAGGACCCGCTCCTTGGGCTTCTCCATGTCGTAGTGGTCCTCGTCGAGGATGCGCTCGGCGTCCCTCATGTCGACCTGGTCGTGGGTGCGTTCGCTCCACGGGAGGTCGAGAATCCAGTCGACGTAGGTGCGCACGATCCCCGCCTCCGGCGAGAAGGACTGGAGCTTGGAGAGCCTGGCGATTTCCTTCTCGGCGCGCGCGCGGACCTGGTCGGGTAGGTCTTTCTCTTCGAGCCGCTCTGAGAGCTCGCCCGCCCCCGAGGGGTCGTCGGACTCCCGCCCGAGCTCGCGGTTTATCTCCTTCATCTGCTCGTTGAGATAGTAGTCCCGCTGGTTCTTCTCGATGCGCTTCTTCACCCGCTGGTTTATGTCCTGCCGCAACTCGAGGACGTCGTTCTCGCTTTCGAGGCTGACGGCGACCTCCTCGAGGCGCTTCTTCGGATCGGTGATCTTGAGAAGCTCGAGCTTCTTCTCGAAGGGAAAGGGCACGTTTGCACAGACCCTGCCGACGAGCTCCTCCGCGGTCTTTGCCTCGCGGACTGCTTTCTGCGTCTCGTTGGGGACTTTCTTCTGCAGGGATGCGAAGCGCTCGAAGGCCGATTTCACGGTCTTCATGTGCGTGGAAAGTTCCCCGCCGGCCTGTTCCCCGTCGGCAGCGTCTCTGCCTCGCAGCTCCTCGGTGTGCGCCCACAACGGCGTGCGCGGGGACTCGAAGGTCACGATACGCACGCGGCTCTTCCCTTCGGCCATGACCCGCACCGAGCCGTCGGGGAGCTTCATGATCTGGGAGATGGTCGCCACCGTGCCGTGGCCGTAGAGGTGCTCCGCGCCCGGCTCGACCGCCTCCTGCGTCTGGGGGACGAGGACGACCTGCCTGTCGGCGGCCATTGCATTGTCGAGGGCGGTCTTCGCGGTTCGCTTTGCGACGAAGAAGGGGAATACGGTATGAGGAAAGGCTACCGCCTCCCGGATCGGGATGACCGGTAGCCTCGAGGTGTCTTTCTTGCGTCCCTTGAGTCTCATGCGGACTTTCGGACTTGTACGATTTCCGGCTTCTCGTCCTGGTCGATGACCGCCCGCGTAATCACCACGCGCTTCTTGCCCTCGATGGAGGGAATGTCGAACATGATGTCGGTCATGACGTTTTCCACGATGGAGCGCAGCCCCCGTGCACCGGTCTTGCGCGACATCGCCTTCTCGGCAATCGCCTCCACCGCCTCGTCCTCGAAGACGAGATCAACGTCGTCGAGCTTGAGTGATGCCTGGTACTGCTTGAGAATGCTGTTGCGCGGCTCGGTGACGATCCGCACGAAATCTTCCTTGGTGAGATCCCGCAGGGCGACCTGAATCGGCACACGCCCGATGAACTCGGGAATAAGGCCGTACTTGATCAGATCGTCGGGATGGAGCTCGCGGAAGAGTTCCTCGATATTCTTCTCGCTGCGGGTCTTGACCTCCGCGCCGAAGCCCATGGGGTGCTGCGAGACGCGCGACTCGATCACCTTGTCGAGTCCGACGAATGCGCCGCCGACGATGAAGAGGATGTTGCCGGTGTCGATCTTGATCATTTCCTGGCTCGGATGCTTGCGCCCGCCCTGTGGCGGTACCGAGGCAACCGTGCCCTCGATGATCTTCAGAAGCGCCTGTTGCACACCCTCGCCGGAGACATCACGTGTGATGGAGACGTTCTCTCCCTTGCGGGCGATCTTGTCGATCTCATCTATGTAGATGATGCCCCGCTCGGCGGCCGACACGTTGTTACCCGAAGCCTGATAGAGCTTGAGCAGGATGTTCTCCACATCCTCGCCCACGTACCCCGCCTCGGTCAGCGTTGTCGCGTCGGCGATTGCAAAGGGCACGCGCAGCTTGTCCGCGAGGGTCTTCGCGAGCAGGGTCTTGCCGGTGCCGGTCGGACCGATGAGCAGCACGTTCGCCTTCTCGATCTCCACACCGTCCTGGAGCTCCTGCTTCTGCGTGACGCGCTTGTAGTGGTTGTACACGCCGACCGAGAGCACCTTCTTGGCGGTTTCCTGACCGACCACGTACTGATCGAGATATGACTTGATTTCCTTGGGTGCGGGGATGTCGTCCATGAACTCCGTGGAGATCACGTCGTCCTCATCATCGAGGATCTTCTTGCACGTATTCACGCACTCGTCACAGATATACACGCCGGGCCCGGCGATGAGCCGCCGCGCGAAATCGGCATGCTTGCCGCAGAAGGAACAGACTTTCTGTTGCTCGTTACGCTGCTTGCTCATTCCTTACCTCTTGAGCACCTGGTCGACGATGCCGTACTCGACACTCTCTTCGGCGCCCATAAAATAGTCGCGCTCGAGATCATGCGAGATGACCTCCTCGGACTTTCCGGTGTGCTGGGCAAAGTACTGGATAATCATCTTCTTCAGTCGCACGATTTCGCGCGCCTGGATACCGATGTCGGTTGCCTGTCCCTGAACACCACCCCAGGGCTGATGGATGAGGATACGCGAGGAGGGCAGCGCGTAGCGCTTACCGGACGTACCTGCTGCGAGCAGCATGGCCCCCATCGAGGCGGCCTGGCCCATGCAGATCGTCTGCACGTCGGGCTTGATGTACTGCATCGTGTCGTAGATGGCGAGTCCCGCGGTGACCGAGCCACCGGGAGAGTTCACGTAGAGGTTGATGTCCTTTTCCGGATCCTGGCTCTCGAGGAAGAGCATCTGCGCCACCACGAGGTCCGCGGTGACGTCGTTTATGGGCCCATCGAGAAAAACGATGCGGTCCTTCAGGAGCCGGGAGTAGATGTCGTAGGAACGTTCGCCAACGCCGGTCTGCTCGACAACGATGGGAACGAGTGTGTTCATTTGCTCATTCATTTGGTGAATTCCTTTTGGCCGAATAACTCACCCGAATTTAAGCATTGCCGCCCGCGACGTCCAGGAGTTTGAGTTTCTCGGAGGTCTTGACTTTCGTTTCCTCGAGAATCTTCTCGAATAGCTTGCGCTCCTGGATATCGTGCTTGACGTAGTCGAGCAGGTTCTGGCTCTCATAGTACTCCCGAACCCGCGCGGTGTCCATGTTGCTTTGTTTCGCCTGCTGCTCGAGGTGTTCATCGACTTCCTCGTCGGTAACTTCGATCTCCTCGTTCTCGAGGATCTTGTTGGTGAGCAGGCGTTGCTTGAGGCTCTTCTCGGCGTCCGGCTTCCACTCTTCGAGGAGGTCTTCCTTGCTGCGACCCTGGGCGGTAAGAAGCTTCAGGACGTCGTCCTCGTTCATCTGGATCCGGGAGGTGAAGTTCCGCCAGGAGTTCTCGAGCTCCATCTGAAGCATCGATTCGGGTACCTCGATCTCGGAGTTCTCCAGGACCTTGTCGAGAAGCGCCTGCTTCTTCATCTCGTAGACCCGTGACTCGGCGGTCTGTTCGAGGCGGCTGCGGATATCCTTCTTGAGGTCGTCGAGGGTCTCGTACTCGTCGCTGACGTCTTGGGCGAGCTCGTCGTCGACGTCGGGAAGCTGGCGCTGCTTGACCGCCTTGACCTTCACCGAGAGTCGCTTTTTCTGCCCGCGAAGCTCCTCCACCTCGGCGTCCTCGGGGTACTCCTTCTCGATGACCTTCTCCTCGTCCTGCTTCATGCCGAGGATGTCATCGTCGATCTTGTAGAAGTTGTAGCCGGTACCGACGGTGAACACGAAGTCCTCACGGCTCGTGCCCTCGACCGTCTCATCGTTGTCGTCGAGCTCGCGGTAGTCGATGGTGACGATGTCGTCTTTCTCTACCGTTCCCTCTTCCTTGTCGATGACGATGGCGTTCTGTTCCTGAATCGCCGAGATCTCGCGCTCGAGGTCCTCGTCGGTCACCTCCACTTCCGGCGCCTCGATCTCGAGGCCCTTGTACTCGCCGAGCTTGATCTCCGGGTACACGTCGTAGGTGACGGAGAAGGTGAAGTCTTTGTTGATGTCGAAGTCGATCTCCCCGTCGAGCTCGGGGCGTGCGTAGGGCAGGGGCTGCTCGTCGATGTCCTCGATGACCTCTTTCAGGCTGTCCTCGAGCACCTTCTGGCTTGCCTCCGCCTGCAGGCTCTCGCCGAACTTCCGTTCGAGGATCTCCGGCGGAACCTTCCCGGGGCGAAAGCCCTTGATCTGGGCTTTCTTTGCGTACTCTTTGACGAGGTCATCGTACTCTTTTTTGACCGTGTCTTTGTCGACGGTGACCGTGAGTCGGACCGCCGAATTGCCGATGTGTTCAACCTGTTTTTCGGAAACCATCTTTCGGATCCTTCGTATGTGGTGTCGGATAAAGAAAGAGCGATCCGGTGAATCGGATCGCCCTCGATAAAGAAGCGGGAGACGGGATTTGAACCCGCGACATCCACCTTGGCAAGGTGGCGCTCTACCCCTGAGCTACTCCCGCGCGGTACACCGGTCGGAGACCCTCCGACCTACTCTGCAACGCCCGTGCGTCGGTTCGAGTGGTGTTGCGAGAGAAGGGACTTGAACCCTTACACCCGAAGGTACCAGATCCTAAATCTGGCGTGTCTACCAATTCCACCACTCTCGCCCGTATCCTATACGAGGACGCGTAGTGCGTCAATAAATGGCATGCCGTCCCGGCGGCGTGCCGGCCGCTGCGGCGGCGTGCCGTAGGTGAGCCGTAGAGGGATCGAACCTCTGACCCGCAGATTAAGAGTCTGCTGCTCTACCAGCTGAGCTAACGGCCCCTATGTACGCCCGGCAGGATTCGAACCTGCGACCTGCGGATTCGAAGTCCGACGCTCTATCCAGCTGAGCTACGGGCGCACGTCTCGGTGCCCTTCGTGAGGGCACTACGTATGTCAAACAACTGCGGATAGAGCGTACCAGAAAAGCATGAGCGTTTCCAGAACCCGCAGCTCGAGGGTGGATGACGGGACTCGAACCCGCAACAACCAGAACCACAATCTGGTGCTCTACCATTGAACTACATCCAC
>CAYOFA010000088.1:8319-13016 GCA_964402885.1 uncultured Spirochaetaceae bacterium | reverse complement strand
CTCGCGTACCGACTGGTTGACCGGCCCCGCGTTCTGCTTCTCGGTGAGCAGACGGGGGTGAACGTGTGGCTCGCCCTCGCTCACGGCGCGCGGGAGGTGGTAGTGGTGCAGCCCAATCCGCAGATTAGGCGCGTGCTCGCGGACACCGACGGCGGCGCCGTGTTCCGGCACCCGGCCGTGGAAGTGGTGCACACCGAGCCGCGGCACTTTCTCGCGGCGGAGCCGGTCGGGGGCGGAGGCGCGGCAGGGAACGCGGCGGACGGGGGCGCGGCCCGGGGCGCGGGCGGCGCTTCCGACAACGGTGCGTTCGACATCATCCATCTGGCCGAGGCCGAGGGAATGCCCGCGGGATCGGGCGGGCTCGCCTCGATGCGGGAGGATTACCTGTTGACCGTGGAGGCCGTGCGGGCGGCGGTCGACCGCCTGAGCCCGAAGGGGTTGCTCACCGTGACCCGGGGCATGCAGACCCCGCCGCGCGACAACGTGCGGCTGTTTGCTCTTTTTGCCGAGGCTCTGCGGGGTACCGGCGGCCATGATCCCGCCGCAGGTCTGCTGCAGGCGCGGAACTACCTTGCCGTCACCACCATTGCTGCGGCACGCCCGCTCGACCCCGAGCGCGTCGCCGCGTTCCGCGAGGCAGCGGCAGAGCTCTCCATGGACGCCGACTACCATCCGGGGATATCACCCGCCGACCTCACCGAGAGAAACCGCGTGCCGGGCCCCGAAGACTCCGCCGGCTCCTACTACTATCACGCCGCGCAGCGGCTTCTCGGCGATCCGGCGGAGCGCGAGAGTTTCTACGCGGACTGGGTCTACAACGTTCGCCCTCCTACCGACGACAGTCCCTACTTCCACAGCTTCTTTCGCTGGGGTTCACTCGACACCTACATCGAGAGTTACGGCCGCTCCTGGTTTCAGCGCCTCGAGCTCGGCTATGCGGTGGTATTCGTCACCTTCCTGCAGGTGCTTCTTGCCGCGCTCGTCCTCGTGCTGGCACCCGTCCTCGTAGTGCGTCGCCGCGGCGGGACCGGCGGCACCGGCGGCACCGCCGGCAGGCGGGTCGGGTGGACGGTGCTGCACTTCACCGCGATCGGCCTGGGTTTTCTTTTCGTGGAGATGCTCCACATCCAGCGCTTCACGCGATTTCTCGGCGATCCCATATACGCGACCGCCGCCGTGCTGACCGCCATCCTCGTGTTCAGCGGCACGGGCAGCTATCTGCAGGGACGGCTCAGGATGCCGCCGGGCCGCCGCATCCGGCTCGGCGGACTCGCCGTCGCTGTTCTTGCTCTCGTGTACTATCTCGGGCTCGATCCCGTGCTGGGCCTTGCAGTCGATGCGAACGAGCCGCTGCGGTTCGTGGTAAGCCTGGTGTTGCTGTTTCCGATCTCGTTCGTGCTGGGTTGGCTCATGCCGGCGGGACTCGAGATCGCGGGAAACCGCTCCGAAGACCTCATACCGCTTGCGTGGGCGGTAAACGGTGTAGCCTCGGTAGCCGCCACCCCGCTTTCGGTGATGATCGCGACAGGCGGCGGGTTCCTGGCGGTGAGTCTGCTTGCTGCAGCCTGCTACCTGCTGGTTGCAGTTGCTGCGCCGCGAGCGCGTCAATCGACGCTTTGATTTTTGGCCGATTTCATGGGATCATAGGCGGCTATGGATACGGTACATCTGCTTCCCGGCGACGCCATGGGTCGCGAGTTCGTGCCGCCGGAGTTCGTCCCCGAGGGTACGGACGAGTACTACCTTCGAAACCTGCAGCTCGGACGCGAGCTCGGGCGCCCGCTCGAGGACTTCCGTCATCTGCGTGCCGCCGAGATAGAGCTCCTGGTCAAGAACGGCAACGTGGCGGACGACTGGGACGACGTGCTCGTCACCGACGAGTTCGATCCGTCCCGGATCCTCAACTCCTCGTTCCACGGACTGGTTCGCATCGGCGCGGTTTCACGGGCCGCCCTCGAGCACCACGACCTGCAGCTCCAGGTAGGTATCGCCAACAGCACGATCTCTTCGTGTGATATCGGAGACCACGTTGCCATTCACAACGTGCGCTACCTTGCACATTACATCGTGGGCAACCGCTGCATCATCACCAACATCGATGAGATGCACACCACGAACCACGCCAAGTTCGGCAACGGTATCCTGAAAGACGGCGAGACCGACGACGTGCTCATCACCCTCGACGTGATAAACGAAACCGGGAGTCGAGCCGTTCAGCCCTTCGACGGGATGATCCCCGCCGACGCCTACCTCTGGGCCCGCTACCGCGACGACGAGGAACTGCAGAGGCAACTCGCCGCGATCACCCAGAACCGGTACGACTCCCGGCGCGGGTACTACGGCACCGTCGGCGAGCAGAGCGTGGTCAAGAACTCGCGCATCATCAAGGATGTGAAGATCGGCTCCCACTGCTACATCAAGGGCGCCAACAAGCTGAAGAACCTCACCATCAATTCCAACATCGATGAGCCGACCCAGATCGGGGAGGGCGTGGAGCTCGTAAACGGCATCATCGGCTACGGGTGTCGCATCTTCTACGGCTGCAAGGCCGTCCGCTTCATCATGGGAAACAACTCTTCGCTCAAGTACGGCGCGAGGCTCATCCATTCCTTCATGGGTGATAATTCCACGGTCTCCTGCTGCGAGCTGCTGAACAACCTCATGTTCCCGGCGCACGAGCAGCACCACAACAACTCCTTTCTCATCGCCTCGGTGGTGATGGGGCAGAGCAATATCGCGGCCGGTGCCACGATCGGCTCCAACCACAACAGCCGGGCGAACGACAACGAGATCCGAGCCGGTCGGGGCTTCTGGCCCGCGCTGTGCACGAGTCTCAAGCACTCATCGCGCTTCGCCTCCTTCGTTCTGCTCGCCAAGGGGCACTATCCCGCCGAGCTCGACATCCCCTTTCCCTTCTCACTTCTGAGCAACAACACTTCGCAGAATCGGCTCGAGGTGATGCCCGGCTTCTTCTGGACGCGTAATATGTATGCCCTCGCGCGGAACAGCTGGAAATTCGGCGCCCGCGATACGCGCAAGCAGAAGACGCAGCACATCGAGTTCGACGCCCTCGCGCCGGACACTGTCGAGGAGATCATCGCCGCGCGGGAGCTCCTGGCGATATGGACTGCGGAGGCGAAGGACGGCGGGAACGCGGCCGACGCGGGCGCGCGCGCCGCGCGGGGACACGAGCTCCTCTCTGCGGACAGCCGCGAAACCGAGGGGCTCCTGGTTCGCGGAGAGCACATGGAAAAATCCCGCCGTGAGACCATCATCCTGAAACCGCGGGAGGGATACCTGGCCTACGGGGAGATGCTGCAGTACTACGCGGCGAAGAATCTCCTGGCCTACCTGGAAGCCGACGACGGGCGCAGCTACGGGACGATGTGTGACGCCCTTGCCGGGGAGCGGGTGCAGAACTGGGTGAATCTGGGCGGTCAACTGGTGTGCGAAGCAGACGTGGATGAGCTGCGCGCGGACATCGGGGCGGGGCGGCTCGACTCATGGGAGGGCGTGCACGCGCGCTATGACGAGCTGTGGCAGCGCTATCCGGAGGCAAGGCAGCGCCACGCCTTTGCGGTGTTCGTTCTGCTGCACGGGGGGCGGATTCCCTCGCGTGAGGAATGGGTTCGCTTCCTCGACCGTGCCATGGAGATACAGGAGCTCAGGCGCGACCGCGTGTACGAGAGCAGGCAGAAGGATTACGACAATCCCTTCCGCCGCGCCACGTATCGTAACGAGGCGGAGATGTTTGCGGCGATCGGCAGCATCGAGGACAACCGCTTCGTGCAGCAGATTCGCGAGGAGACCGAGGCCTTTCGCCGCCGCGTGGAGGCCGCGAAGGCGCGGTAGCCTGCGCCCGCACCGCGGGTGCGGTAGCCGGCGCTCCTGCACGGCGGAAACCGAGCCCACGGGCAGCGGGGCGGGTGCGGGCACCACGGGCGCCCGCACGGCCGCGGCGATCAGGCTCCGATGGAGCTCAGGCCCGCCTCGAATTGTTCGGCGGTAATCTCGCGGCCCGCGTCGAGCAGAAGCCCGTAGCGCACCGCCGTCTTTCCTTTCCCGATCGTACCGACCGCTTTCAGGACGCCGTTCTCGAAGTACCCGGCGAGGAACTTCCCCGCGGCGACGTCTCCCTTGTACCGGATCTCGTCGTAGTTGCGCGCGTAGCCGATGTACCCGAAGGACGTCTCGAACTGCCGCGTCCAGAAAAACGGCGCGAACTCGAGGGGCTCGCGTGTGCCCATGATGGACCGGGCGACCTGTCGGCCATGGCGCTGGGCAACTACCCAGTGCTCGACCCGCTTCGGCTCGACGCTGCCGCCGCCGGTGCCTTTGCCGCCGCCGGTGCCACCGACGCGTGCAATGTCGCCGACGGCGTAGACGCCGGGGCTGCCGGTCTGCATGAAGCCGTCCACGGGGACCGCGCCGTCCTCGAGGAGCCCGGAACCCTCGAGATAGTCCACGACCGGCTCCGCGCCCACGCCGATCACGACGAGATCAGCGGGGAGGACCGTCCCGTTGGCGAGCTCGACGCTCTCCACGCGCTTCGAGCCGCGAATCCGCGAAACGCCAGTGCCGAGCTCGAACGCGATGCCCTGCTCGCGGTGCATGGACTCGAACCGTGCGCCGACCTCGGGGCCGAAGGCCTGCTCGAATGGCACCGACTCAGGCGCGGTAACGGTCACGTCGAGGCC
>CAYOFA010000088.1:0-8219 GCA_964402885.1 uncultured Spirochaetaceae bacterium | reverse complement strand
GGATGCCGCCGTGGCGGTCGCGTTGTTACCTTTTTCCGAGGGAGGTACCATGCGAATCAGCATTGTAGTGTTGGTGATAGTGAGTCTCTCGGGGTGTCTCGGATTCGCCCAGGACGGGCCGGTCGTGGGCGATGTTCCGCAGGATGTGGAGACGCGGTTCGTCGGGGAGCCGGCTGATCTCAGGGTAGAGTCCTGGATCGAGGGGCTCGTCGCGCCGTGGTCGCTCAAGTTCCTCGGAGACGGCCGGGCGATCGTGAGTGAGCGACCCGGACGTGTGCGGCTGATTCGGGACGGACGGCTCGTGGATGAACCCTACCTCCAGGTCGACGTGGCCGCTGTGGGCGAGGGCGGACTCATGGGACTCGAGGTACACCCGGACTTTCCGGATGAGCCCTACATATACGCCATGTACACCTACCGCCGAGGCGGCAGTCTCTACAATCGCGTGCAGCGATTTCGTGACCGCGGTGATCACGCCGAGGCCGACCGAATCATTATCGATGAGATCCCGGGCTCCCGCTTTCACGACGGCGGGAGACTCGGCTTCGGTCCCGACGGTATGCTCTACGCCACCGCGGGGGAGAACTTCCGCGCCGAGCGCGCACAGGACCGCGACGTGCTCGCCGGGAGCATTCTTCGCGTAGCCCCCGACGGCACCATTCCCGAAGACAATCCGTTTCCGGGATCGCCCGTGTGGTCCTACGGTCACCGCAATCCTCAGGGGCTTGCCTGGCATCCGGAAACCGGCGCGCTCTTTTCCTCGGAGCACGGTCCGTCCGGCGAGTTCGGAATTCGGGGTCACGATATCGTCAATGTCATTCGCCGGGGCGAGAACTACGGCTGGCCCCGGGAGGTGGGCGTCGGCGGCCTCGAGGAGTACGAGGATCCCCTCATCATGTGGGTGCCCGCCACTCCACCGGCCGGGATGACCTTCTGGCGTGGCGATCTCTACCTGGCAACGCTGAGAAGCGAGGCGCTCATGCGCATCGGCGTGGAGCAGTCCGGCGACGGCTTCGAAGTGACGCGCATCGAGGGGCTCTACGCCTCCGAGCGCTACGACGGGACCTACGGACGACTCCGCGCGGCTGTCGTCGGTCCCGACGATGCGTTGTACGTGCTCACGAGCAACCGCGACGGCCGCGGAGACCCGCGCGAAGGCGACGACAGGATCCTGCGGATCACCCCGCGCTGAGGGAGGTCAGAGCGGCGAGGTTCCAGTCTGCAGTAAACGCTGCGATCTCGTCGCGGGAGTAGTCGAGGTCGCCGGTCAGATAGCGCTCGAGCACGTTTAGGATGGTTCCCTGCCAGGCGGCAGCCACGGCCTCCGGGGAGGCGGTGCCGGTGAGCCCCGGGTGGGCGGCAAAGAAGCGGGCGGTGCGCGCTGTGAAATGAGTGCGGATGCGCTCACGCACCGGCGCTCTGGCCGCCTCGGAGAGCATGAGCGCGGTAACCACCGGTCGCTTCAGGGCAGCCTGCATCCCGGCGGTAACGAGTGCCCGGGCTTGCTCTTTCGGTCCTTCCTCCACTGCCGCCCGGGCCGCGGCGTCCGCCTCTGTGGAGATCTCGGCGATTATGGTGTCCACCGCAGCCAGAAGGAGCGCCTCCTTGTTGGCAAAGTAGAAGTAGCAGTTGCCGATGGACGTCCCGGCGGCGCCGGCGATCTCGCGCATGCCCGTGGCCTCGTAGCCGCGTTCCCCGAAGAGGGCGATGGCTTCTTGCAGGATCCGTGAGCGCACCTCCTCTTTGCGGGCCCGGCTGCGTGCGGTTTCGCGATACGGCATAACCCGGACTACACCTTGTCGAAGTGGGTGTGCGAGAACGCGGTCGGATACTTGAGGCCGAATCCGAGGGACCGGTCTGCTGCGATGTGCGCGAGCCAGATGAGAGCTGCCGAGGTGAGCCACGGGGCGGCGAGTACGAGGCCGCCGAGCGCGAGTGCGGCCGGCAGCGCGTAGGTGTGGCCGAAATTGTACACCCGGGCGCCCCACACCGGGCCGGCAAGGTATCCCAGCATGAACAGATCCGGCGCCAGTATCAGGGCGGCAAAGAGGCCCCAGCTCCCGCCCTCGATCCGGTAGATCGCGATGAGGGCCACCGCGAGCACGGCGCTCTCGACATGCAGGAGCAGGCGCTGTCCCGTGAGACCGCGCCGGCCGCCCATCGCGCTCGGCGCCGCGGTCTCGACCGGGCCTCTCACGCCTGTAAC
The DNA here is from genome assembly GCA_964402885.1 of uncultured Spirochaetaceae bacterium. Classification (GTDB taxonomy): domain Bacteria; phylum Spirochaetota; class Spirochaetia; order DSM-27196; family PWMO01; genus JAAAOH01. The sequence goes on along the minus strand of CAYOFA010000088.1, from coordinate 6,013 downwards.
CGTTTCGCTCATAGTGCTCATCTATTCTCTCCCATGACTAGAACTTCGTTCGATGCTTAGGAAAGTATAGAACACCGTTCTATGATCGTCAAGCAAAAGAGTCGGAATTGTTGGGGCCGACGCGATCTCCGCAATCCCGAGAATCTCTGCTACACTATGATTATGGTCTACAGGACGTACGGCAGAACGGGAAAACAGGTTTCCATACTCGGCTTTGGTGGCATGCGCTTCGAGGATGTCGACGATCACGATGCCTCGACGGCGATGATGGTGGAGGCCGCCGAGGGCGGTGTGAACTATTTCGACACCGCCCCGAAGTATTTCGGCACCAAAGGCGAGAAGGCGTTCGGGGCCGGCCTTGCGGAGTTGCGCCGACGCGGCCTGCCGTACTACCTCTCGACCAAAACCTTCGAGTCGGAGGAGGCTTCGATCCGCCGCGAGATTGAGGGGCAGCTCAAGCGGCTCGACGTCGACCACATCGACTTCTATCATGTGTGGTGCATTACGAGCCTCGAGAACTGGCGCGAGCGCCGCCGAAACGGTGTCATCGAGGCCTTCCGTCGGCTGAAAGAAGAGGGGCTGGTCGGGCATATCTGTGTCTCGAGCCACCTCATCGGCGATGAGATCCGGGAGCTCCTCGAGGAAGGCGTGTTCGAGGGTGTACTCTTCGGGTACTCCGCGTACAACTTCAAGACCCGTCAGCAGGCATTCGAGGCCATCCGGCAGTACAACCTCGGCTGCGCGGTGATGAATCCGCTCGGGGGAGGTATCATTCCGCGGCACCCGCAGCTCTTCCCCTTTCTCTCCCGCGGTAACGGCGAGACGACGGTGGAGGGCGCACTCAGGTTTCTGTTCTCCCACGAGGACATCACCTTGAGTCTGGTCGGATTCGGGAATACCTCCCATGTCCGCGATGCGCTTTCGGCGGTGGAGCGATTCGAGCGCGAGGGCGCGATGGACCTCGAGGCGGTGATGTCCGAGGTTGACACGACCTTCGAGGGCATCTGCACCGGATGTCAGTACTGCGACAACTGCCCGGAGGGCATCCCCATCCCGAAGCTCATGGATGCCTACAATCACAAGATCCTCTTCGATGACGAGAAGCAGGTGGTAAGCCGCCTCAAGAACTACTGGAACGTGGATCCTGCTCTCGCCGAGCGCTGCATCGAGTGCGGGCAGTGCGAGGACGAGTGCACCCAGCACCTTCCCATCATTTCGCGACTCGCGGAGATTGCGCGCCTCGCCGTATGAGGCGCGCCGGACGGGGCCGCCGGATGAGATGACACTCCGGAGGGGGCGTGCTACCCTCTCAGCCGTCATGCAGAAGCTCATCATAGACACCGATTGCGGTATCGACGATGCGGTGGCCATCATGATGGCGCTGGCTCATCCGGACGTAGAGGTGATCGGCATCACCACGGTGTCCGGGAACGTCGATGTCGGGCAGGTGACGGAGAACGTGGTCCGGCTTCTCGCATACTTCGACAGATCGGGCATCCCCGTCTATCACGGTGCCTCCCACGCCCTCGTGCAGGGGGCGGTGCGCGCCTCGGCGGTGCACGGGGATAACGGACTCGGGGGAGTAGAGCTGCCGCCGACCACTGTCGCACCACGCCCGGAGACTGCGCCGGTCGGTCTCGCCGAGCTTCTGCGCGCGAACCCCGACGCCACCGTCGTCACGCTCGGCCCGATGACGAACCTCGCGATGAGCCTCAATCTCTTCCCGGACGCCGTCTCCCGAATCGGGCGTCTCGTGGCGATGGGAGGCGGCATCGATGTCGGAAACGTAACCCGGTTCGCCGAGTTCAACTTCTATGCCGATCCTGAGGCGGTGCAGTTCGTCCTCGACCGGGGGGTGCCCATGGAGGTAGTCCCCTGGGATGCCTGCATCGAGCACGAGTTCTCACGTGATGATCTCTTGGCGGTCGGTCTTCGCGATGGTCGCGCCTCGGAGCTCTTCTTTCGACTACAGGATTTCGTCCTCGCCCGCTCGCAGCACGTCTACGGGCGTCCGTTCACCCGGCATCCCGATCCCCTCGCCATGGCCTATGCCATCGACCCGGGGATTGCCGCGCGGGTTCGCCGTACGGGTCTCACCATGGAGCTCGGAAACGGCACCCTCCGCGGTACAAGCGTGCGCACCGACGGCGAGCAGGTACGGGCCGTCATGTCGATTCGCCGCGATGCCTACTTTGCGATACTGCGTCGAATTGGTGACCTTTAGCCGGCACCATGCGGTGCGGGGTCTCGGATAGAAGAGCTCTCGTAGACGACCTTCCCGTCGGTCATGGTGAGCTCCACGTCTATATCCCTGATGCCGGCGGGGTCGATGCGCGTGGGATCGTCGCTGAGTACTGCGAGGTCGGCGAGCTTGCCGGGCTCGATGGAGCCCTTCTCCGATTCGGCAAACTGCGCGTAGGCACTGCCGATGGTGTAGGCCCGAAGCGCCTCCGCCGGCGTTATGGCCTCCGGCCCTTCCCGATTGACAACATAGTGGATACCGAGGAGCGGCTCGAAGCTGCCCTCGCCCGGATAGTCGGAGCCGAAGGAAATCTGCGCACCGGCGTCGATGAGGGACCGGTAGGGGTAGGCGCGGAGCGCCCGCTCGCGGCCGACGAGCTCGATATCCTTCTGCGGCGTGGCCGCCGCGTGCGGCTGTGTCGCCACGTGGAAGCCGAGGTCCACGATCCGGCGGATATCGGCATCGTGTATCAGTTGCCCGTGCTCTATGCGGATGCGCATTTCCCGGAGGTGGGGATAACGCTCCACGAGACGTCCGGCTGCATCGAGGTATTCCCGCGTCGCCCGATCGCCGATGGCGTGGGAGGCGACCTGTCGGCGCGCGCGCACCGCCGGCTCGAGGAAGCGCACGATATCGTCTGCCGGGATACCGGCGCCGTAGTTATCAGGCTGCCCCTCGTAGGGCTCGGTCAGCCAGGCCGTCCTGCTCGAGAACGCGCCGTCGAGGAAGTACTTCAGCGGTCCCCGCTCGAGGTACAGCGGATGGAACTCCTTGCCTTCCATGCCGGCCACCAGCTTCTCGGAGTCCCCCATGAACCAGCAGGCCACTCGGACGCTCAACGTTCCGTTTTCCAGGAGCTCCTTGTATGCGTCGAATACGTGCGGGAACCAGGTGTTGTCCTGGACGGAGGTGACGCCGTTTCGGTTGAGGTGAGCAAGCGCTCCCGGCAGATTCCGGCGCATATTCTCCGGGTCGGTGAAGCGTTTCTGAAAGAGGTCGCGAAGCCCCGGCGCGCCGAAGGGCTCCCGAAGGATGCCGGTGAGACGCCCCTGCGCATCCACGTCGACGCCGCCGCGGTCCCAGTCGGGGGTCTGCGCGGTGATGCCGAGCTCGGTAAACGCCCGTGAGTTCATCCACGCCGCGTGCCCCGAGAACTGGAAGAGGGCTACGGGATGGTCGGGAAAGGCCGTGTCGAGGTCGCTCACGTGAGGGTCGGGGCAGTGCGGGTAGTCCCACTGCGTGCCGACGAGCCACTCCCCCGCGGCCGCATCCGCATAGGAGGCGCGGAGGTGCTCGATGATCTCCGACTTGGACAGCCCGAAGAGACTCGGCGTGCGCTCCCGATCGGCCATGTTGACGAGGTGAATGTGGTTATCGTTGAACCCGGGGATGAGTGTTCGCCCCGCGAGGTCGATCTGCTCCGCGCCGGGCGTGGCCTGGGCCCGGACCTCGGCGTTCGACCCGACGGCCGCGATGCGATTCCTGCGCACGAGAACCGCTTCGGCTTCGCGGCCGTGAGCGTCCATCGTGAGAACTCTGCCGCTGCTCAATATCGTCTCTTCCATGGAAGCTATCTCCTGCCCTTAACATAACCATGATGCTCGGCTTTCGCCACCTGTAGGCGGGCGGTTCCGCGGTCGCCGCCCGACCGGCCTGGGCCCGACCGGGTTGGTCCGGCAACTTGCTTCTGCGCACCGTCCGGCCATAGCTTTATAGGATAAGGAGCCACCATGAGCCAAAACGACCACGAGCACCACGACCATTCAGAGCATCATCGGATGATGATTCGCGATTTCAGACGCCGATTCTTCATATCGCTGGTCGTGACCCTGCCGATTCTCATCCTCTCGCCGCTCGTGCAGGAGATACTCGGCTTCTCGGTGCAGGTCACCGGCGCGGGCTATATCATCTTTGCGCTTGCCACCTTCATCTTCTTCTACGGCGGCTGGCCGTTCCTCACGGGTCTGGTAAGCGAGCTTCGCGAGCGCACCCCCGGCATGATGACCCTCATCGCCCTGGCTATTTCCGTGGCTTACGTGTACAGCTCGGCGGTCGTGTTCGGCCTCGAGGGCCGGTTCTTCTTCTGGGAGCTGGCCACCCTGATCGACGTGATGCTCCTCGGTCACTGGATCGAGATGCGCTCCGTGCTCAGCGCCTCCTCGGCGCTCGAGGAGCTTGCGCGCCTCATGCCCGACACCGCGCACCGCAAGGTAGACGGCGAAGACTCCTACGAAGACGTCTCGCTCTCGGAGGTACGTCCCGAGGACATCCTCCTCGTGAAGCCGGGCGAGAAGATACCCGCGGACGGCACAGTCGTCGACGGGAAGAGCTCGGTCAACGAGTCGATGCTCACCGGAGAGGCCCGGCCGGTTGCAAAGAGCGACGGTGAGGAGGTGATCGGCGGGTCGATAAACGGTGACGGCTCGCTCACCGTCCAGGTGTCGGGTACCGGCGAGGAAAGCTACCTGGCGAAGGTCATCACCCTGGTCCGTGAATCGCAGGAGGCAAGCTCGAAAACCCAGGGCCTCGCCGACAGGGCGGCGTTCTGGTTGACCGTCGTCGCGATCACCGTCGGCGTCGTCACCCTCACCGTGTGGCTCGTGGTCGGGCAGGACGTGCAGTTCGCCATCGAGCGCATGGCGACCGTTATGGTCATCACCTGTCCGCACGCCCTCGGCCTCGCGATTCCGCTCGTCGTGGCGGTGTCCACCACGAAGTCCGCGCAGAACGGGCTGCTTATTCGAAATCGCACCGCCTTCGAGAATGCGCGTCGGATCACCACGGTGCTCTTCGACAAGACCGGAACCCTGACCGAGGGTGTCTTCGGCGTCTCCTCGGTGGAGCCGCTCCACTCGGACTATGAGGAGGACCGCGTGCTCACGCTTGCGGCGGCCCTCGAGCAGAACTCCGAGCATCCCATCGCCGCGGGCATCCTCACCCGGGCCCGTGAGGCCGACGTGAAGGTCGCGGGCGTAGAGGACTTCGAGGCGATCAAGGGGCAGGGCGTCACCGGGCGTGTTGAGGGTCGGCGCGTTGCGGTCGTCGGCCCCTCCTACTTCGACGAGCAGGGCTTGAGCCTGCCGGGGACGGAGGACGGCGGCGACGGCGGTGCCGCTGACGCTGGCACCGGCCAGGGCGCCGGTGGCGGCCCCGCCGGCGGGACGCGCGTCTACGTGCTCTCCGAGGACGAACCCGTCGGCGCCATCGTGCTTTCCGATCGCATCCGCCCCGAATCCCGACAGGCGGTGCGCACCCTGCAGGCCCGCGGCATCGCCTGCCGCATGATAACCGGCGATAACGAGGAGACCGCGGCCGCAGTTGCCGGGGAGCTGGGTATGGACGGCTATTTCGCCGGCGTGCTGCCGCACGAGAAGCAGGAGCGCGTGACCGAGTTGCAGGATGAGGGTGAGTTCGTCGCCATGACCGGTGACGGCGTAAACGACGCACCCGCGCTCGCGCGGGCGGACATCGGCATCGCCGTCGGCTCTGGAACGGACGTTGCTGCCGAGACGGCCGACATCATCCTCGTGAACTCCAATCCCGAGGACGTGGCGGCACTCGTTCTCTTCGGGCGGGCCACCTACCGGAAGATGGTTCAGAACCTGATCTGGGCGACCGCCTACAACGTCGTCGCGATCCCGCTGGCGGCGGGCGCGCTCTTCTGGGCGGGAATCATGATATCGCCGGCGGTCGGGGCGCTTCTGATGTCGCTGTCCACCGTGATCGTGGCCATCAACGCACGCCTGCTGCGGGTCGAACGGGCCGCCACAT
>CAYOFA010000087.1:10286-13462 GCA_964402885.1 uncultured Spirochaetaceae bacterium | reverse complement strand
TCTACCGCGGGCCCTGTCCCATCGTCAGCATCCTCACGGTCCCCTGAAGCTCTTCGATCTTCTTCTTCTGCGCCGCAATGATGGCGAGGAAGTCCTCCGGCGAGACGCCCGCCCGCTGTCTGGCGTCTTCCATGCCGTCGACCTCGGTGAAATCATTCCGCGCCTCTATGGAGGCGAGCTCGAAGGAATCCTCGTACTCCTGGAGATCGAGCGGCATGACGGGATACTGCGGAGACTGGAGAATCTTCTGTGCGATTCGGTCGATTTCGCGAGAGGCCAGCGAATCCTCCCGATCGACCACGACCGGCTTCAGGCCCTTCAGGGCGGCCGCAACCGCCTTGTCCTGATAGACGAACCCGAGGCAGCCGATGCTTACCGCGAGGTTTTTCCTTACAAGATCCCTGAGACTGTAGCCGATTTCGAGATCGTCCGGGGACTCCCCCATATTGAGCACGAGGTGCGGAAGGAGGCCGTCGACCTGCGCCCGTGCCTCCGCGCCCGCCTTGCCGGAGATTCCCTCGATCTTGTCGAGGATCTGGCTGATGGTGGGGGTGGCGCCCGGCGTCTTATCCTTGACTACGTCCTTGAGGTAATTGACTACCTTTTTCGGTGAGCTGAGGCTGCGCTGCAGCTGTCGGAAAACGGCGTTTTTGAGAAAGTTGTAGGCGTTGAGAATGGCCGGTGTCTGGGGCGTGCTGACGATGATGCCGGCATTTGCGATGAGAAAAAAGTCTATCACGTTGAGGCCGGTGCCCGAGCCGAGATCGAGGATCACGAAGTCCGCATCGATCTTCTCTATCCTGGAGATGAGGCCCTTTCGCTGGGAGTGCATCAGGTTTGCCGTTCCCGAGACCAGCACATCGCCGGCGATGAACTTGAGGTTGGTATAGGGGGTGTCGGAGAGCAGGGAGTTGAAATCGAGGGACTTGTCTGAGACGTAGTTTCCGATGCCCGACTGGCGATTCTTGAGCCCGAGATAGGTGTGGAGATTCGAGCCGCCGAGGTCGAGGTCGATGAGGACCGTTCGTCTGCCGTACGCCGCCAGCATGATGCCCAGGTTGGCACTCAGTATCGACTTGCCCACGCCGCCCTTGCCGCTGGCAATGGGGATGACCTTTCGAAGCTGGTTTTGGTTGATGATCATCCGCTGCGCCTCGCTCGCATGCTCTTACCGCCCATTATATCGGATTCTCTCATGAATGTAACAGGAGGTGTACGTTATACGGTCACGGGCCGATACTAGTGACTACGTGTGTGATTTACCCTTTCTATTTGGCGAGGAAACAGCTATAGTATCCGGCGGGGCGTATGATGGAGGACTTTGATCTGCACCCGGTACACCGGGTATTTCACCTCGACGACGAATGTTATGTCCTCTACCTCGGACGTGACACCGACGACTACAAGCCCTTCCTGCGCGTCGGCACCGCCCACGACCTTCCTGCAGAGCTCAGACCCCTCGTCTATTCCGTCGTCGTGACGGATCTTCTGCCGGGTAGTCCGTTGCTCGAGCAGGCGAACGTGCCGCCGGGCTACGGTGAGGAGTTCCGCTACATCGGCGACCCCGACACCGTTGAGCGTTTCAAACGGTACCTCCATCACACCGAGGTCCCCACCGTGGGCTACGAGGAGGCGCACGAGGAGCTCGAAGAGCAGGGCGCCTATGCCTATTTCTACGATGACGGCAACCTCAGGCTGAAGTTCGACAAAACGGAAATCTTCAATCTTAAACGTCGTGAAGAACAGGACGCCCACTACACCGAGCGGGCCCGTCGCGTAAAGAAGCTCTTTCTCAAGAGCCGCACCAAGTACGCAACGCGCGTGCTCAACGACGCCGGTTTCTTCATCTCCGGAGGACGGTCCTACCTCTTCAGCCGTGAGCGCATCGCCGCGCTCGGCACAGACGAGTCCTATTTCGCCGCCCTTGCCACGAGCGGCATCGATCCTGACCGGGTATCGGCCGTCCTCGCCTCCGAGCCCGACGAAGGGCTCGTACGCCTGATGAAGCGCATCCGCGGTACCGCGCAGCTGCGTATTCTCAGCGACCATCCCGAGAGCGTCCGCCCGATATCGGAGCTCTTCGCCGGCGACGGAAAGCTTTCGCTCAAATACGAGATCACCCGGCTCACGACCGACAAGTTCGTGCAGCTTCTCGACTTTCGCATCAAGCTCGAAGGCGGCGCCTATGCGGTGGAGCGCAGCGACTCGTCCGTGCCTCTGCGTTTCGCTGGCGGAGCCGGGAAAGCAGGGAAGGCTGCCAGGGTTGGGGGTGATGGCCTCACGGTCGATGCCGCCGCACGCAGGTGGGCATTCTCGCGAGGGGGAGCGTCGGCGGACGGTCCGGTTCTCGAGGGTACGCTGTACCGCCTCCAGGAGGGGGATGCCCCGGCGGTCGAGAGCCTCATATCCGACTACCTTCCCGCCGCTACAGCAGGATCCAGGTCCGACGCCCTCGGTCGCGCCGAGGATGCCGCCGCGGCAGCTATCTCCGAGTTCTTCCGTCTCGCGAGCAGCGGCTCCGACACCCAGGCGGCCGTCAGGAACGTCCGCTCGACCCTCGACTCGGTCGATGAGAACGTCTCACCCCTGTTCTGGGTGTATCTCGAGAACGCACGGACCGCTGCCACGCTCCAGGCGGCCCGGGACGAGGGGCGCGCACGCAGCTATCAGCAGTTCCTCTCGGCCCTCCTGAAGCCCCAGGCGCCGCCGGAATCGGTGCGCTTGCTCCCGGTGGTTGCGGAGCTCTACGCCGCCGAGCCCTCCGGGCGAGGGGCGTCGGCCGGCGGTATGGCCGTGCTCTACCGGCTCACCGAGACGGTGACGGCCGACAGCCTCGGATTCGCGGAGGAGCTCACCGAGCGGTATCAGGAGACGGTGGCACCTACGGATCCCGTCGTATTCGAAGAGGAGCGGGAGCGCCTTTACGATCTGCTTGCGGGACTCGACGTCGTAAAGGCGCGGATTCCGAAACGAGAGCGCACCGAGGAGCGCGAGCGGGAGGAAGCGGAGCGACAGGCCCGTGAGAAAACCGGGCAGACGGCCGCGCAGGCCGAACGGGGCGCGGGCAGACACGATCGTGGCGCCGAGTCCGGCCGCTCACGGAAGTCCCGGCGCGCGCGGCGACGCCGAACAGTCGTCGGGGTTGCCGCGGCGCTCCTGATACTGCTGCTCGCCGG
>CAYOFA010000087.1:0-10186 GCA_964402885.1 uncultured Spirochaetaceae bacterium | reverse complement strand
GCCGACGGCGACGGTCCCGACGGCGAGCGCGATGGCGACGGCGAGGCCGGTGACGGCGGATCCGCCGCCGGGGCGGACGGTGACGGGCAGGGCGATGACGGGATACCCGGCGCGAGCAACGGCGACGCCGGCGAAGACGGCGATACCGCCGCGCCCGGGAGCGGAATCCCGGGGCTCGAGCCGCGCGAGTCCGTTGGCGGCATCGTCATCACGATTCTTGACATCATCGAGATGGCGAATAGAATTGCTAGAGAAAACGGGTACCGGCCGATGGGTGCGCCCGAGGAAGCCGGCCCCGATCCCGACTGGATCTTCCCCGGTAACGTCTTCACGTTGCCGGACGGAACGACACGCACGGTGGTCGAGGGAGACACGATCTGGGGCATTGCAGCGGATTTCATCGAGAAAGAGCTGGCAGTGCGCTACGAACGGTACCTCGACATCATGACCAGCTACGAAGACGGTGATGCCGAAAGGCAGGAGGTCATCGATCAGCTCGTCTCTCTCCGCGACTCCACATACGCCGAAAACTTCGAAACCCTTGTACAACGGTCCATCGAGGAGGTGCGAGCAGGAGAGTAGGGCGAAAGCGTATATTCCGCAGCAGAAATTGCGAGTCGTGTAGGATGTGCTATAATTTCTGTACGGACGGTGAACCACAAGACTTTCACAGATCAAAGGAGTGTTAGTATGCCAGGTCTTCCCAAGAGTCCAAATGTTTTTCATCCAACCAAGCCTTCGGCGGTGGGATCGAGAAACAGCCTCGCACAAGAGGGACGGTCACAGAAGGACGAGTATAAGCAGCTCATCGAAGAAGAGACCGAAAGTGTTCTGAATGATATTTCGGTGAAGCTACCGAATGAAGTACTCGAGCAGCTCGATGTCATGGGTGGCATCAAGGAGAAGCTCTACAACTACTTCAACCAGAACTTCCAGAACATGTTCAACCGCTACATCACCACCTCGGAAGACGAGATGGTGAAGAAGGTGCGGAACTATGTCGACCGGGAGGAGAACAAGGTCCTCGCCCGGTACACGCCGAAAGAGATCACCGACATCCTCGATGAGATCGGCGGCGCGGACAAGTTCAACACCGGTGAGATCGAGAAGTCGATCGTGAACATGTACGGGCACCTTCAGGGTCATCTGCAGCGTGGTCTCAACGACCTCGAGAACGACACCAACAGCCTGCTTCGGCAGAAGACCGATGTCGGTGCGTTCATCCGCGGTGAGAATGCCTACTCCATCGTCAAGTGTGCCTTCAAGGACAACACCAACAAGCCCAAGACGGTTACCGACGTCAAGCTCTCGGTGAACATCCTCGACTCCGAGCTCATCAGCCCGATCTTCCAGTATCAGGCGACGGTCGAGTACCTCATCAAGGACCAGATTTCGCGAACCATCACCAACCTGATCGACCGCGAGATCGAGCGGTTCCAGGACGAGCTCGTCGACGAAGGCAAGGAAGAGCTCTCCGACTCCGAGATCATCTTCGAGAAGATCAAGCGGGTGCCGAACTACACCGACGACGACACCGAGGACGAAGGCTCGAACCGCTACCGGTTCATGGCCAAGAACCTCATCGAGAAGATCGAAGGCCTGCGTGCCGAGATCGACCCGAAGGAGTTCGATCCGCTGAACATCCGCGAGAACATCAAGAAGATCATCGATATGGAGAACATCCGAAACCGCGGTTTCAACACGGCGATCAACTCGCTCACCTCCATTCTCGACACCTCCAAGATGGGCTATCAGTACATCGAGAACCTCAAGAATGCCCGCGAACTCGTCATCCGCGAGTACGAGGACACGGTTACCAACCGACTTCCCGATGAGCGCTATCAGATGCGGCTCAAGTACTACGACGCCGAACAGCTCATCAAGGAGCAGCAGGCATACGACCAGCAGATGGAGGCCTTCAAGGTGGAGATCTCACATCTCTACGACGTGGTCGAGGCTGTCTATCAGAGCGGCAAGTCGAGCATGAAGGTCGATGATTTCGACGACCTCGCCAAGCGCGTGCGTGGCCGGGTTCGCCGGGTCCGCGAGGAGCGCAACGAGCCGCTCTACGAGGACGTGCAGAAGACCTGGAACGAGATCGTTCGGATCAAAGCGGAGGAGACCGACGTAGAGAAGCTCAACCGCACCTATCTCTACGAGAAGAACCTCCTGAAGAAGATGCTCGGTCGCTCGCAGGACCGCATCCAGGAGACCTTCGGCTTCCAGAACCCGAAATCGCGCGTGGTACTCGACCAGCGGGCCGACTTTCTCGAGAAGCAGTTCGAGGATTACGACTACCTCATCAATCCGTATCACATCCAGCCGGGTCTGCTGCTTGACGTGGATATCACCAGCATCAAGCGCAAGAAGTTCACGCTCAACGGCATGGCGAACGTGCTCAACGAGTTCCTCCATGGAATCTCGAAGGGCTTCCAGGACGCGGCATTCGCTTCGTTCAAGCGCCGACGCTCCACCGTGCGTGAGGATCTCGACCAGAGCTTCTCGCAGGAAGGCATGGGTGAGGCCCGCAAGCAGAGCCTCTCGGAGTCTTACTACGATCAGGGTGAGCAGTCGAGTGATGCCAATGTGAAGGGCAAGGCGAATGTAACGCCACCGAAGAAGAAGGGGTCTTCATCCGGCGATCTCGAAGAGCTGTAGGATATGGAAAACTCCCTTAATCTCCTTTCGCGCAGAGCGGGTTTCAATACCGCTCTGCGCCATTTTAAAGCCGCGAACGAGTTCGCACGCGAGGTGCAGGACGGGTACAACCTGGCCGATCTCGTCAACGAGTCTCTCGCGGACGGTGATCTGGCCCGCTATCAGGTGCGGTCCCTGATTAACGCCCTGCTGGTCGACAAGTTCGATTACGCATACAAAGCGCATAACCTCACCACTACGGTGGAGGAGGTGGACAAGCTCGTCGAAAAAGTCGGCAGCTGGGGGCGGCTGCAGTTCGTGCTGGCCTATCATCATCCCCAGGCGGGGCTCTTCGTGCTGAACCCGAAGAGCAAGGCGCAGTGGGAGGATACGCTCCCGCTCATGCAGGACGAGCTGGTGGTGGTCTACGTGGGCTCGGTCGACGGGGGTCTCGAGGACAAGGTGCTCAAGGGCGCCATCGAAGACCTGCTGAAGCTGCTGTACGGCGGCACGGTCCGGGACAAGAAGGACTACATTGGCACCGGGGCAACGGCCGCCAAGGCCCGCAAGGCGCCGGAGCCGGAGCCACAGCAGCCTGCCGCGGCCGGCGGGACGGCGACCGAGGCGCCGCCGAGCAAGGCGCCGCCGGGAAAGAAACGCCGGATTACCCCGCGGTACTCGGTCCTCGTCACAAACGAGCTGTTTCACAACGGCAACGTCGAAGCATGGAAGAAGATCATCGAGAGCTACAAGAACAAGTACCCCGGCCTCGATGTGCTGATCTGGTACGAGAACGAGCGTATCAACGATATCAACAGTCTGTTCAAATGGGGGAAGGTCAAGCACGGCACGCCGATCATGTTCAGCGTCGTGGGCGAGGACATCAAAGGTGTGTCCAAGCTGCAGCGATATCTCTTCGAGGGTGCGAGCCCCCGGTTCGAGGCATTCCTGAAGGGCGGCGTCGGACGCACACTGGACCTGTTCTGAAATACCACATGAGAGGCGGATATGGGACGTATCTACTCCTTTAATAGTTCGGAGTTCATCTCCGATCCTGAAATCCTGGACACGATCGGCAGTCGGGGCGCGCGCGTCATGGAGCTCGCATCGCTCGGTGCGCCGATCGCTCCCGGCTTCATTCTCTCCAACGAGCTCCTCGGCGAAATCGTGGAGGACCCCTCCATTGCGTTCGACCTCTACAAAGAGCCGATTGCCCGCATGGAGCAAACCCTCGAAAAGGGTTTCAACGACAAAGACAATCCGCTTCTGGTGAAGGTGGCTGAGAGTCCGACCCTCAACATGGTCAGGACGCTCTCATCGATTCACAACATCGGACTCGGTGACCACACCGTCGACGGCTTCGGGACCTTCGTCGGCGAGGGATTTGCCTATCATGAGTACGGCAACCTCGTACAGAAGATCATCGAGCTGGAGCTGCTCACCGATGTCGACAAGACGCGGGCGAAGAAGCTGCAGACCTATCGGGATGCGCTGAAGAAGTCCACAAGCGGGAAGAACGTCAAGAAGGACAAGGTGAAGGAGGCTCTCGACTCCGGGCGAGATCTCTTCCCCGAAGAGATCTACACCAATACCCACGAGCAGCTGATGTACGTGGTGAGGATCTTTCACGCACTGTTTCAGGCGAGCACCTCGAGCGTGGACTCGTCTCTGGTTGTGCAGGGCATGGTGTTCGGCAACTTCGGAAAGAACTCCGGCTTCGGCAGCTTCTATACCCACGACATCATCGAGGGCGATTCGCGCATCAGCGGTGAGTACTTCGAGGAAGCCTTCGACGCCAGACAGAAGAAGGGCGTTCCTCTCGAGAAGGTGTCCAAGGGCCTCTACAAGGAACTCGATCGCATCGGAAGCGAGCTCGAGAAGCATTTCAAGGAAATCCGCAGCGTTCGCTTCACCGTGGAGAACGGCAAGCTCTGGGTCATCGACCAGCAGCCCGTTCCCAACAAGTCCACGCAGGCGGAGATCAAGACGCTCCTCGATCTTCACAAGGACAAGGTCGTCGACGATGACTTCGTCATCGCCGCCATCAAGCCGGGGCGTTTGAGCGAGATACTGCATCCCGCCCTCGACGTATCCTCGGTGTCGAGTTTCAAGACGGCGAACGGCGGCATCGCGGGCGCCGTAGGTGCGGCGATCGGCCGTGTCTACTTCACCACCGATGGGCTGCTGAAGGCTCACAAGCGGGCCATTCAGGAGAACCAGCCCGCGGATTTCATCCTCGCCATGCCCTCGACCTTCGCGGAGGACGTGAAGGCAATCGAGGTGGCAAAGGGAGTGTTGAGTTCCGAAGGCGGTTACGCCTCCCATGCACCGGTCGTCGCGCGGAGCCTCGGCAAGGTGGCGCTGGTCTATCCGGGTGTGCGATTCCTGAAGAACTCCATGAAGATCGGGGACACCGAAGTGAAGGAGGGCGAGTACATCACGCTCAACGTGCCGTACTACGAGAAGCCCACCATCTATTTCGGCCAGGCACGACTGAGTAAACCGACGCCCGAGGGCAGTGGACTGCTGGAGTTCCTCGACATCGTCCAGCGCCGTATCGATGACTTCGATGTGCACGCGAATGCCGACCAGCCGAAGGACGCCGAACTCGCGCGCACGTTCAAGGCGCATGGCATAGGTCTCTGCCGCACCGAACACATGTTCTTCGCGGACGACCGCATCAATACATTCCGCTCCATGATCATCGCCGAGGCGCCGGATGAACGGGCCGCGGTGCTCGAGAAGCTCGAGCCGATGCAGATGAACGACTTCTACCAGTTGTTCAAGATCATGGAGGGGCTCCCCGTCACAATCCGCCTTCTCGATGCTCCGTTGCACGAGTTTCTGCCCCACACCCAGGATTCCATGAAGCAATTCGTGGAGTTCTTCCGCAAAGGCCATCCGAAGGTGAGTGAGAAGGAGATCAAACTACGGTGTGATCTCCTCGAGGAGTTCAACCCCATGCTCGGCCACCGCGGTATCCGTGTGGCGATCTCCTACCCGGAGATCTACCGCATGCAGGTCCGCGCGATCTTCCAGGCCGCATACAAGCTCAAGGCCGACGAGGGTATCGAGGTCATCCCGGAGATCATGATTCCGCTGGTAATGACCGCGAACGAGCTCAAGACAATCCGGAACGGCAAGCGGATCGAGGGCAAGTCGATAGCAGGTATCCAGGATATCGAGGAGAGCGTGCGCAAGGAGATGAAGATAGACGAGCCGATCGAATACAAGATCGGCACGATGATCGAGCTCCCCGCCGCCGCTCTTCAGGCCGACCGCGTTGCCCGATATGCCGAGTTCTTCAGTTTCGGCACCAACGACCTGACGCAGACCACGAACGGTCTGTCGCGGGACGACTTCAACAACTTCTTCTCCGACTACAACGAGTTCGACCTCCTCGAGGAGAACCCGTTCAAGGTGCTCGGCGAGCAGGTGAAGGAGATGATTGCCATCGCCGCCGAGCGCGGGCGTCTGACCCGGCCCGACCTGAATCTCGGCCTCTGCGGAGAGCATGGCGCCGAGCCGGAGAACATCCCGTTTGCCAAGGACATCGGCCTGAACTATGTCTCCACCTCGCCCTACGGCATCCCGATCGCGAAACTCGCGATCGCGCAGATGAACATCGAGCGGGAGCAGAGCGAGAAGTAGGTCAAGCGGGAGTCAAAAGCAAAGCGCAAGTAGTAAGTAGAAAGATAAGCAGAAAGAAAGAGAGGAGCCGCCCGCTACGGGCGGCTCTTTTTGTCGGGCGCCCCGGATGGCGTGCCGACTCGGAGGTGAGCACCGTGCGGGCGGTGCTGTCCGGCTGCGGGTCGCCGGTGGCGCGCCGGCCCCTATGTGCGAACCGACGCGCCCTTGAGCAGATCGTCGGCCCGCGTGAGCGACGCCGTACAATCGAGGGTCAGAGGTGTTACGGATACCACGCGGTCCACGGCAAAGGCGTAGATGTCGTCCTCGGGGCTGAGGGCGTCGCGGTCGATGTGTATGGTCGTGGTCCCGCTCGAGAGCGAACCATCGACGCGGGGTTCGGAGACGACGGTATGGAAGTAGTGATGCCGTGAGAGACGCGTTATGCGCTCCTCCGTCCCCACCGGGCAATTGTGCGGCACGTCGATCTTGAGCACGTCGAAGGGCAGGAGCTCGCCCGGTGTGCGTCCCTGTGAGAGCTCGAGGAGCCGTTGCGCATAGCGCCGTGTGACGCGAATCGGCTCTTCCCAGTCGAGGTCCCCGTAGACGAAGTGATGCTCGATGTCGGTCTGCCGCGATACGGCAATCGCCGGAACGCCCTGGGCCGCCGCCTGGAACGCCGCCCCGACCGTGCCGGAGATGGTGATGTTATTCCCGAGGTTCTCTCCGTAGTTGATCCCCGAGACCACGATGTCCGGCATGCGGCCGCCGCAGAGTACGGCGAACGCGTGGCGCACCACGAGCGCCGGAGAGGCGTCGAGGTGAAAGGCGGCAACGTCCGCACCGTCTACCTCCACCGTCGTCGGATGGAAGTGATCGGCGGGATTCCCCACCATGCTCCGTCCCCGCGCGGTCTGTTGCTCGGTGGGAGCGGCTACGAGAATCTGCCCGAGGCCCTGCACCGCCTCGATTGCCGCGTGAAGCCCCGGCGAGAGCACACCGTCGTCGTTTGTTACCAGAATCAGAGGTTCATTATCGTCGAAGTCCAAAATGTCCACGAATCGAGCATAGGCGGTTCCGCCGGTTGTTTCAAGGGGGTGCTCGATCGGGGCACTCATCCGGGGGCACCATATAGCATCTGCGGCCGCAGGTTGACACGGCCGGAACGGGCACGTATACTATATAATATAAGGAAAAGCGTGATGCCACAGCTTTCACTTTACATCGACGAAGAAACATTACAGAGATTGAAGCGGGCGGCAGCGCTCGAGCAGGTCTCATTGTCAAAGTACGTTTCGCGTCGGATAAATGAATCAATTTCGGATTCGTGGCCGCCAGGATACGAGACGCTCTTCGGCGCCATCGATGACGAGTCTTTTGCCGCGGAGCGAGCACCGCGATTCGACGATGACTCCCCTCGCGAGGAGCTGTGACGTACTGCCTGGACACGAACACCTGCATCTACTATCTGACCGGCCGCGAACCTGCGGTGAAGGAGCGGCTTCTCGCCCACTCACCGCGTGAGATCCTCGTTCCGGCGATCGTAGAAGCCGAGCTTCTTTACGGGGCAGAGCGAAGCAGCAGACGGGATCATAACATCTCTGCGGTGCGAGAGTTTCTTCTGCCGTTCAGCAGCGGCGGATTCGGAAGAGACGCGGCGCAGGTCTACGCTCGGATTCGGGCTGATCTCGAGCGGCGTGGCCGACCCATCGGGCCGAACGATCTGATTATCGCCGCCATAGCTATCGCTAGTGAAACGACATTGGTAACCCACAACGTAGCCGAGTTCAACCGCGTCGAGGAGCTCTCGGTTGAGGACTGGACCCTAACCCCGGGCTAGACAGGCCCCGCGTCGATGCGCCGCACCCGGCCCGCCGGCACTGCGAGTGATAGTCCACGGCGCCGCATCGCCCGCACGGGCACGAGGGATCGAAGCGGAAATCCCGCACCCGACCACTCATGAGTGGTCGGGGAGGAATTGCAGCGGAGAGCCCGACCCCGCCCACCCCGCGACACACCGCACCGGCGGCCCCGGAGGCCCCCAGCGGTCCCCGTTGGCCGCCCGAGACCGGCTCCGACCCCCCAGCGTACCCCGCCACTCTACCACAAACTGCGCCACGCCCCCGACGCACTCCCTGCAAACGAGGGCGGCCCCGCGCCCGGGGCGCGCCCGTCGCGCGACCTCGAGCTTGCTCGGGGAGCGCCAGACGGGCGTGACCCGAGGCGAGGGGCCGCGGTCGGGTAGAGAGCGGTGCGTCGGGGGCGGGGATCATGGCCGGCGGGGACGTGCCCCTCAGGCGGAGAGTCGGGCCTCGAGCACTGCATTGAAGCGGTCGAGGAGGTGCATCTTGATCATGGACTCGGGGACCCACGTGCTGTCGGTGTACTTGGCGATTACGGTGATGAGCTCGTGTTGAACGACGTGGAGCATGCCGCTGCCCGCCGGCGGTTCGTGCGGGAGGCGGAGCTCGCGGCAGAAGCGGAGCTTGATGGCCTGGTCGAGGTGGCGGCTTCCGGCGTTGTAGTGGTTGTAGGCTTTGAGCTCGGGGCCGGCGCGAGACGGTATGTAGTACTTCTCGATGAGCATGTTCTGGAGAAACGCGCGGGAGAAGCCGCGGGCTGCGGCGAGGCGCTCGGCGTCGGCGGCTGTGACGGTGTCTTCGTCGAGGGGGTCGAGTCCGGCGATGCCGTCTTTGACGCTCTTGACGGCCTGGCGATAACGGAAACGATGGACGCCCTCGCGCCGCATGTGAACGTTCTCGAGGCCGTACTGATAGTAGACGTACAGGCCGTCGACCACGAACTGCCAGGGCTTGTCGAAGATGCGGCTGAACTGGGGCGAGACGGTCGCGGCGCCGGCACGGGGGGTGTCGGGCCGGGAGGTGTCGGGCCGGTGGGCGTCAGGACGGGGCGTGCGCGCGCCCGGTGAGCTGCCCCGTCGCGAGAAGTGGCTCCTGTGCGCGGCTTCCCGCTCTTCGAACGTCGTCCCCGGCTCGCTGTCTGCGCCCCGCCGTCCGGCGCGCGCCTGGGGCTCCGGTGAGGAGAGAACGGCGCGCACGGTCTCGTAGGCGAGGTTTATGCTGGTCATCTTCTCGGTAGACCATGCTTGCCTGTCGGCGTTATAGTCGGGGTGGTAGCGTTTGACGAGGCGGCGATATGCGAGCACGAGGTCGCGAGCGGTCGCATTGTGGGGGAGGCTGAGGATGTCATATGCCGTGTGGACGGTCATGGCCGCAATCAGTATACCCCCCGTCGGCGGCGTGTCGCAAGCATAGTGGAAGTATTTGACGGATCGTATGCTTTTGCATACAATCATACCAAACGGACGAGACTGCGAGGTGAAGCATGGCAGAGATGAAAGAGTTGTTCTCAGCGTACCGTAACAGCGAGTTGCCGACCGACGGCGGGTACATAATCAGCACGTTCTTCGATGAGAGCTCGACCTACACGAAGTACGAGGTTACCTCCTACAACAACGTGAAAGACATTTTCCCGGGGGAGGACGGGCTGACCTTCCAGGCGGACGGGCAGAAGGTGTTCGTGCTCGTCGAGCCGGCAAACTACTCGAAAAAACACGTTGAGCCGACCTACCGCAGCCAGATGGAGCACATACCCTACCGCTTCAAAGAGCTCACCATCCACACGACCCGGCGGCAGGACAAGATCATGATCGGCCGCGAACCGGTTATGACCTACGGGTCCTTCACCATTCTCAAGAGCCAGGGTGCGAACTTCTCCTACGTGTTCTACAACGCAGAGGATCTCATCGAGACCATCCGAAAGTTCTTTGCGAAATCACTGTGGCAGGATGCCCGGGTGCCGAAACGTGACGCGGAGGACGCCTCCAAGATCATTCAGGCAACCTTCGAGCAGATCGTGATACAGCCACCGGAGTCAACGTAACCGCCGGGCCCGCGAAGGG
>CAYOFA010000086.1:1888-13837 GCA_964402885.1 uncultured Spirochaetaceae bacterium | reverse complement strand
CCGCCGGTTCCCACAACGACGCGGCGGCCGAGCCGGGCTTCTATGTGGGGCATGAGGAGCGGCTGCGCGGCGTTCACCCCGTTCGCTACGGGGCCATATCCGGCCGCCGCCCCGATAGTGAGGTCGAAGGACCGAGGCGGGCCCGCGACATTCTCGGGCCCGGCTTCAGCGGCCGCTGCCTCCCCGGCCACGGCTACCGCGGCGCTGAACGTGAGGGCTATAAGCATGACGCTCGCCGTCAAGCCGAACCGTGCAGCCGCCGCCATGCTCCTGGTGTAACTTCGATAATTCATACGTGTCCCTCATCTCCCTATCTTTGTTCTTCGAAACCGTACCAGCACAAGCGCAACCACCAGACACAGGCCGGCGGTCAGAAGACCGGAGTCTCCGAGCCACAGTGACGCCGCCTCTCCCGTCGTGTGACCGTCAAATGGATGCTGGATCACAACATTCCAGGCGCTGTGGCCGATGATGGCCGGCCACAGAGAGCCGGTGCGGGTGAGCCACTCAGACCACAGTATGTGCAGCCCGACCGCGAGCATCGCGAATCCGAAAACCGACACGAGTGCGTGAGGGCCGCCGGCGTACTGTCCCGTAAGGATCAAGGGTGTGTGCCAGACCGCCCAGATGAGCCCCCCGATAACACCCGGCGCGGGCAGGCCCGAGCTGCGAAGCCGCCCCGCCATGTAGCCTCTCCATCCGATCTCCTCGCCCGCAACCGTGACGATTCCGAGCGGCACGCCCACAACCACTGCACGGAGGACTGCTCTTGCAAGGCCGGCAAGACCGGCAACGCCGCCGCCGGTCGCGCCCGGGGCCGGGACAAACGATGCCAACCCGAGCCCCCACGCAGCCCCGTAGGATATGAGTCCCACCACTATCGGGAGCACGATCGCTACTGCGAGGGGGCGAAGCGCGGCGCGTCCGAACACGGTGAGCCCCGTGCCTTTGAATCCCTCTCGCAGGAGCAGGCGGGTCGCCACGGCCGATAGCGCCGGAGACCACATCAACAGAACGATAAGGCCCGGCTGCCGGGAGACCGGAAGCGCCCGCGCGGCAAGTGCCGCATAGAGCGGCGCCGAGAGCGCGATGAGGATAGTGAAATACACGACGAGGCCGCGTTTCGCCCCGACCCTTCTTGTTCGAACCTGTCCGTCTGTTCTTGCCTCAGTCATCATGCGACAAGGGTATGTCGACTCCCCCGCCCGCGCTATCCGGTGTTCTGCTCAAAATCACCTCCTGCCGTCGATTAGGTACTTCTACCTACCCGCCTCGTGAGGCTTGACCTCGGAGCATACACGGGGCACAGTACGCCCGGGCATGATTCGATTCGTTCTCTGGGTTCGGATGGTCGGCTTTACCGCTCTTTTCGTCGCCACGGCGCTGGGGCTGCTTTCGTATCAGCGGCGACCGTTCGGATGGTTCAAAAGCTACCTCGTGCTGCTTTCCGCGCAGGCGGTATTCGACCTCAGCTTCACCTTCGTCGTGTTCTCGGATCTGTTCTCGGGAGGCGCTTCCGGTCCCCGGCCGGCGTTCTCGATACTCCAGGCGGCGGTCAGCATGGTTGTGCTCTACGCTGTGCCGCGGTTCGTGCAGCGGCTGGTCGGAACGGCGGACAGGCCGTCTGCACGGCTCCGGGCGATCCTGCCGGTGGTGATAGTCGCCGTAGGATACGTGCTCGTGTTTCTGCCGGTGGCCTTCAGCTACGAGCGACCGATTACCATCATCTACTACGCGTATCTTGCCGGCTGGTTTCTCTATGGGTGGCTTCGGCGTGGGCGGATGGCCGTCGGCTCCTGGAGTCCGTGGATCACGACCTTTCTCGCAGGCGCCGGTCTGTGGTACGTCTTGACCGCCGGAGACTTCGGCCTCGGCCCCATCCTCATAAACGAGGACCCCGACCTGCCCTTCGTGGTCCTCTCCTCTTCGCTTTTCAACATCTTCTGGGCCGCCCTTGTGATCGTACCCTCGGCCCGGTTCCTGAACCGCCCGCCGGGTCGCGAGGAAGCGGAGGCCGTGCCTGACGATTTCGCACGCGAGTTCAGTCTTTCCAGGCGCGAGCGAGAGGTCCTCGAGAAGCTCTGTGATGGCTTGAGCAACAAAGACATCGCCGCGGCCCTCTTCATCTCTCCGCGCACGGTGGAGAATCATATCTATAACCTCTACCGCAAGTGCGGCGTCGGTCGGCGACTCGAGCTCTGCAATCTCCTGTCGCGCTACGCGAACCCGTAGATTACGTGCCACACGAGCACAGCGTAGATCTTCAAGTCCGCGCGGTCGATACTCATTGGGTGAAACTACTCAAAACATTGCGTCTGCGGGAATTGAGTAGATGCCACCATGGCGCCACGCCGGGGTGAGCGGCTATTATTCGACCTATGTTACAGAGCTCGGGTGCGCTGACAGCCGTAATGGTCACCCTGACGGTTCTCGTGGTGCTTACCGCAGGAGTCTTTGCCGGTGTCTATAGGGGAGTCCTGTCCCGCGGGCGTGCGGCAGTGCTCTTGGTGCTCGTTGGGATTCTCACGGCCGTGTTATCGGCGGTGCTGATTGGGGGAAAACAATGAACCTGCACAAGTTGGCCGATGAAAGCGGCGTAGACGACACTCGCCTCGGAGGCAGCGCATGATCGGCCGAGCGATGAAGGCGGGGCTCCGCGAGCACCCGCCGCGCCTCACCCTCGCCCTGATGGCGGCGGTACTGGTGACAACCGTGCTCCAGTTCTTCCTGCCTGATATCTACGACACCATCACCGGAACGCTCTTCGGGCTCGAGGTTCCGCACTATCTCACCCTGCCGCTGTTCTCCCATTCGCCGACCATACTCGTGCCGCATCTGCTCGGGAATCTCGCCGTGCTCGCACTCTTTGGCGGCCTTTCGGAGATCGCCCTCGGCTCGAGACGCTTTGCCATCCTCACCCTTACCGCCGCCGCGGTCTCCCTGGCCTTTTCCTACCTTCGCGGAGTCTCGGAGGTGCACGGGGTCTCGGGTATCGCCTGGGCCTTCCACGTGCCGGCTCTGCTCGCACTGATCGTGATCGCCGAATCCGAGTTCCCCGCCCGGCGCCTGCCGGCCAGACGGTTCCTTCGCGCCCCGCTCTTCCGCGACCCGCTTCTGTGGGTCTACGCGGCGTTCTACCTGCTGGATTTCATCGCCCTTCCCCTCCTCGAGGTTCTGGTGCTCGGCCGGCGCTTTTTCGAGAACTTCGGACAGGTGCAGCATCTTGCCGCTGTCGTCACCGCGGTTCCCTTCGTGCTGGTCTGGCGCCGTGCGATAGAGGACCGGGCGGCGCGGTTGTGCACGGGTAGCAGCGCCGAAAACGCGGCTGAGGGTGCCCATGAGGGGACGGAGGCAGACCGGCGGGGTCACCACCGAGCTGCGCTCGGGCCGCCGGATCCCGCACGGCGGGAGCCCGACCGGCCGGGCCCAGGGCCACGGTGGCGGTGGAGCCTGCCTCAGGCCCTGGTTCTCGCCCTGCTCGCCGTGAACCTCGCGGGCACCGTCGATGCCGCTGTACTCTCCGCGCGCGCCGGCGGCTCCGACACCGCCGGCTACACCGTCACTCCGGCGCCCGGTACACCACCCGGGGAAGTCGGAACCGTGATCACGGTCGCACTCTCGGAGGATGCGGCCACACGCGACGTCAACGTGCGCCGCCGCTCGATATGGTATCAACGTGAGCCTGCGCCGAGTGTGGACTACAGGTGGCTGAGCCCGCGAGAGCTGACCGTGTTGCTCTCCCGCCCGCTGGAGACCGGAGAGGCGCTCGAGCTCGAGTTCGACGTGTATCGCGCGGGCCCCCGAGGCGTACCAATTCCGGTGACGGTCGAGATTGCCTACGGTGTGTTCAGGGAGGGCTGCAGTTCTCCACGCAGAACGCCAGTGCGAGCAGCTTGTAGCCGCTCCCGCAACTCGCGGTATTCGATCCGTTAAGCCAGTCGCTTGTAGTGTCTGAGCGGCGCTGATACCGGCACCGGTTCCGTCGGTGGTGGAGTCGCGGGCACCGGTGATGCTGAACCGCGACCTGGCGAATCAGGAGAACGCACTGCGCAACGTCGGGGTGCCGAGCGGGCCGGCGGCGCAGCGGCACCCAGCACGAGCGCAGGATGACAACAGAACGGGCTTGACCGAAAGACGATCGTCATGGTATATTGCTGACCGACCGGTTGGTTATTTATTCGGTCAACCCGATGCATCTTACCGTGAGGGGAGAACCCGTGCCGAGACCGGATGTCCGCGACGAACGAATACCCCAGATCCTCGACGCCGCGACCGAAGTGTTCGGCAGGAACGGAATCGACGGGGCGAGCATGTCCGAAATCGCCGAGGCGGCGGAGGTCAGCAAAGCGACGATCTACCACTACTTCGCAGGCAAGGAACAGCTCATACTCGCCCTCGTGCGTCGGCTCTTCTCGGCGGATGCCCCCGCCGTCGAGCGTCTCTCGCGCGAAGAGAGCTCCGCGATTTCCAGACTCACCTCCTACGCGGAGGAGCTTGCGGAACTCCTCGAGCAGAACCTGGTCCTCGCCACCGTCCTCGCGGAGGTCCACGCACGGGCGTATCGGTTCCCGGCCCTTCAGGCGGCGGTGGCGGCGTATTTCGACGGGTACATCGAGCTTGTGCGAACGGTGCTGTCGGAAGGAATCGAGCGCGGAGAGATCTCGCGGGCCACGAAGCCCGGGGACGCCGCCGCCGCGTACGTAGCCCTCGTGGAAGGAGCGCTTCTCATCGCCCGGCACAGGAACGAATCAACCAGCTCGCTCCTGCGCCGATCCGTGGGATCGTTTCTCGGAGCCCTGAAGGCCTGATTCGAGGCCGGACAGACAACGGAGTGAAACGTGGAAACTGAACGATCGATTATTCGCTGGGAGTACCCCGAGCCGAAGGGGGCTCTCGACCGCTTCGCGGGGCCGGGCGCATCAACGGCGGAGCTGCTGCTTCAGTTCATCGGAGCAGGATTGGCCGCAGTCGTGGTCGTAGGGGCATCCCTGGCCGGCGGCTGGGGTTGGACGGTGGCGCAGATGATCGTCGCTGCGGTTCTCGCGCTCGACGTGATGGGCGGGGTCATCACGAATGCGACCGGTGCCGCCAAACGGTGGTACCACCGGGAGGGTCAGAACGCGCGGGCGCACCTGCGCTTCGTTCTCATTCATGCTGCCCAGCCGACGCTTCTGGTGCTGTTCTTCGACCCCGGAAACTGGACATTTGTTCTTGCCGGCTTCGGCTACCTGGCCGGCGCCGCGGTCGTGCTGCTGCTCGCCCCGCAGTATCTCCAGCGCCCGGTATCCGGACTGCTGGTCGCGGTGGGAATCGCCCTCGCCCTCTACGTCATACCGGTCCCCGAGCACTTCGAGTGGTTCCTTCCCCTCTACTACATGAAGATGCTGAACAGCCACCTCCTGAGAGAGGAGCCGTATCGACCGGCCGCCGAGGAGGCGCGCGCATGAGCGCCCGAACGGTGCTCGTGGCCGGTGCCACGGGCTACCTCGGCAGGTACCTGGTCGCGGAGTTCCGGCGGCAGGGTTGGAGGGTGCGCGCCCTGGCGCGGGATCCCGCCGGACTGGCCCTTCCCGGCCCCGGCCTGTCCCCCACCGTGGCACAGCTCGTTGATGAGAAGGTGGCGGGCGACGTCACCGACCCGGCCGGCCTGGCAGGGGTCGCAGAGGGGGCCGAGGCGGTTTTCTCCTGCGTCAGTCTCATGGGGCGCAGGAGTCGGCACAGCTGGCATGAGGTCGACCACCTGGGGAACAGGAATCTGCTGAAGGAAGCGCGCCGGGCGGGGGTGAGAAGGTTCGGCTACGTCTCGGTGTTCAACGCCCGCTCGCTCCGCGACGTTCCCATGGTCGGGGCCCACGAGGACTTCGTGGACGATCTCGTGGCCTCGGGAATCGATCACCTGGTGGTACGACCGACCGGATTCTTCTCCGACATGGGCGCGTTTCTATCGATGGCGCGCTCCGGCAGGGTATACCTTCCAGGGGACGGAGACAGCCGGGTGAACCCGATTCACGGCGCAGACCTTGCGGCACTCTGCGTCCGGGAGCTGGAGGAAGGCGGCGCAGAGCGCAGCGCAGGCGGCCCGCAAACCTTCAGTCAGAGAGAAATCGCGGAGCTCGCATTCCGGGTGCTGGACGCAGAACCGAGGATCTCGGCCATTCCCCTGTCGGTAGTCCGGGCCGGGGTTTCGCTCCTCGGCCTGTTTCGCCCCGGGCGCGCGGATCTCCTTCGGTTCTTCGTGAAATCCGCAACTCTAGATTTCGTGGCCCCTTCGACAGGTCACAGGCGCCTCGAGGAGCACTTCAGAGAGCTCGCGAGGGCGGAGGGAGACTAGAGGCGCGAGAACGCCCACTCGAAGAACGCATCCGTGTCACCCCCGTGCTCGGGTATGTTCACCGTGACATACTTCTGCGGGCTGCCACCGGGCAGAAGCCGAGGATCTCCCGTAGGGGTGAGCACGTAGTCGATAATGACTTCGTTGTGGACGAACCACTCGGGGTGGATCAGGCAGGCGAGTGCGACGAGGTCCCAGACAACGAACGCCCGCTGCTGCATCCAGTACCACATCCGCGTGTTCTCCCGCAGATAATCGCCGTACTTCGCAACCTCGAGCATCCGGTTGTACCGCCGCGGTGAGATGTAGAAGCGCTCGCTTACCTGTATGCTCATGACGGTGAGACTGTCGATGTTCTCCAGGAACAGCCCCGCCGACTCTACGTCCGAACCGTAGTTGAGATCGGTGTAGCACTGTCTGTTGGCCACGTTTGCCGCGCTCACGTTCCCGCCAAGTGATATCACCTCCTTGAGGTAGCCCGCGGTCTCCGGACTGTGGCGCAGCGCCGCGGCGATATTCGTGACGGGTCCGGCGGCAAGTACGGCGACCTCCCCGGGATAGCGCGCCGCCATCTCGGCTATGAACCTGCTTGCCTCGGTGGGCGTGCCGTCCGGATCGGCGCGGTCCGCTCCGCGGAGCACCGGTATATCGCGCCGGCCTGTCAGCTCAACGAGCTCCACCGCCTTCTCGTAGGCGGTGTCGAGCGGGACGTTGCCGAAGGTGGTGGTGATTCCAAGAATATCGAGCTCCGGTGAGTTCAGTGCGACGAGGAGCATGAGCCCGTCGTCAACATCCCGGAACGGCACACCGATTGCAGGGTCGGCGTCTATGATCACCTTGATACGTCCGTCTCCGGCCTCCTGCGCGACGGCGGCAGCAGCCGAAACCCAGACGGCCAGCGCAAAGGTCAGTACCGCCCTACGCAGAAGCGAGTCGTTCATACATATGACTCCTGAGCTGGAATGCTAGCCCGATGTAGAAGACCGGGAACACGGCGAGCTCGGCGAGAAGCGAGGCCATCCATGTGGCGTAGCCGGCGTCGGTCAGCAGTGTCGCGAGAATGAAAAGCGCAAGGCCGGCATGGGCAAAGCCGACCACCGCCCGGAACACGCCGATCAAGCGCTCCCGCAGCAGATCTCGGCATAGCAGCGCGACCCAGAGCGCGATTCCGATGAAATAGAGAAACCTGTTCGCGTCGACACTCACGGTGAGGCTGCTTACCGCGGCGATATCCTCGAGCTCTCCGCCACGAACGTGATAGTAGTGTGCCAGATCCGGCATGATCTCGGCGAAGCGCAGGTGAGTGATGACCTCCACGATCGCGCCCGCGGCAACGATGAGGAACGCAAAGAGGCGCCAGGGGCTCTCGAGTGCTCGCAGCCGTCCGCCTTTGGAGTAGCCGAACTCCACCGCGATGACCGTCATGAGCAGGAACAGGCCAAGCAGAACGCCGAGCCACGCGGTCAGCGTATCGATTTGCGGCATTTCAGCAAAGAGCTCGATCTCGGTGTACGGGTTGGTACCGCCCATGCTCAGATCGAAGAAGCGAAGCACGGAGGTGAGGAAGATGCCGATCCCCAGCAGGAGCGGAAAGAGCCAGAGTCTATACCTCCGGGGTCTTCCCTCTCTCATAATCCGAATGATAGCGGAACTCGTGTTCCGGTGCAATATTTATGAGTGAACTTATCGTGAAAGCAGGACCTGCGGGTAGAGGGGCGCGAAAGCGGCCAATTCAGCCAGCGCAGCGGCACCCCCGCCGGCGACGCGGGCGCCGGCCGCGCCGGATACTCACCGACGCCGCCGCGACTCTACCGATACTCCCGGCCGACCATCCAGATTACAAGCCCAGGGATGAGTTCCCGGGTGAAGCCGACCAACCACACGAGCACGGTGGGCTCCAGCGGATCGTTGAACACGAAGGCCACGATCGCGCGCACAATCCAGAGGACCGCGATAATGATGCTCGACCAGAAGACCGCGGCACCGGGAACCGGCGTGAAGAGTGCGGCTACGAGCAAGCCCCCGGCAAGAATCTCGATGAGGGCCACGATCACCGGCAGTACGGTGCCGCTGCCGCCGAACGCCCGGGACACGGATCTGGCGAACTGATTCAGCTCGGAGTTGTACTCGACGAGCTCCGATATCCCGAGAGCCAGCAGGAACAGGCCGACTACGAGTTGTAGCAGAACAAGAGGGGAACCCCAATTCTGACGTGTTGCCATCTCTAACCTCACAATTGGAAAATGTTGTCGACGTGCTCTTTGTCAGTTGTTCGATACACGTAGAAGTCAGTGTCTATGGAGATGATATCTCGGATTCCCAGGTGTTCGGCGGCAACGACAAGAGTCGCGTCGGCAAGATCCATGGGAACATCGTCGTATTTCTTCGTCAACTCGATAACGCGACGAACTGCGGCAGAATCGAGCTGAAGTAACTCGAGCCCACCCCGGTAGACCCACTCAAGCAGCGCAACTTGAGCCCGATTGTCGAAGTCCAGCATGTGGCTTGCCTCGGTGAGAACCGGCCAGGTTGATATGAGATGGAAAGATCCCGATTTCAGAAACTGCGTGATCCGTCCGTGGTACGAGTCGCTTCTGTCAAACAGCGCGATAATCGGGCCTGCATCAATGAGGGTGCTTTTCATTGAGCTTTCGCTTGAGACGTTCCTTGTAACTGCTCGACCGATCAGAGTCTCCCGACTCCGCCACGCCAAACAGATCTTCGCCGAGATCGTATGATGAGTAACGCTCAGAATGCGACGCCACATAGCTGCGCAGGGCATCTTTGATTATTTCTGACTTGGTGCGGCGCTCAGTGGCTGCGAGTCGATCTACTTCCGCTTCCAGGTCATCAGGAAGCCGTACCGTAAGCATACTCAGTCTCCGTATTACAGAGTGTAGTACAAAGTTTCGTCGCGGGCAAGGGCGGGCAGCATACGCAGACTGCGCAGTATACCGTCGAACACCGGCAGATGCAGGTCTGCGAGGGGCAGGAGCGTGGCGGCGTTGATGAGGTACATATGATATCGGTCCATCAGACCCAGTGCCTGTAACTGCGCGAAGGCAAGCCCGGATTCGCTCTCCCACGTGTACCACACAGCGTGGACATCAACGAGGCTGGAGAGCGTGAAGCGCTCCGTGGCGCGCAGGGCGAACCCGTTACACTCTCTGCGGAGATTCTCCACGGACGCTTCGGTGAACTCCCGAAACCATTCCTCGCCGAAGCCCTCCGGCTCGCCGAGAGTGATGCTGAACGTCGGCCCGTAGTCGTCCCGGTCCGCATACGCGGGGCCAAAGAAGCGAATAGAGCTCGCGGAAATTTCCGAGGCTTCCCATGTGTCGGGTACCAGTGCGGATACCCGCACCCCTGCGTGAGAGAAGCTTGCGAGATCCCGGCCGTCGTTCATGAGTTCCCTCCCGGGATAGACAAAAGGATGAACCGTGCGGTGTCGGATGCATGATCAAAGGCCGCGCGATACTCCGCGGACCGGTCGGCCGGAGCGAGACAGGTGATAGAGAACACCACATCTGCGAGCTGGGCAAAGGTCTCATGACGGAGAACGTCGATCCCGAGCTCCCCGTCGTGGTAGCGAAGGACCTGTCGAATTGCCGGCGCTCCGTCGATAACAGGTTCTTCTCGTGATGCAACGGCCCTCGATGCGATTTTGGCCGACTCCCCGGCGATCATGCGGAACGCGTCCGTCGTTCCTGGTGAAACAGCGGTCATCTTTGTCATCACGCGCGCGCCGGGCTCATCGTCGTCAAGATCATCGCTGTAGATGGCGCTGTGGGTTACCGGATCTTCGATCTGTTCCTCGAAACCGACCGGCAATTCGATCGACACCCGGGTTTCCCAGCTGAAAAAGTGGATGCGTGGAGGCGATTCCATGGACAGACTATAGGTTGTAGTTCCGCCGCACGCAAGTCGATGCAGCCTCTGAGCAGGCGCAGGGGCCTCGAACACTCACTATACATGACTTTTTTAACCTATTGGCTTTTTTGTTGACACGCTCGGTGGGCTCGCATAAACTGCTATTAGGTCAAAATGAAACGATTTCTGCGCGGTCGAACCGGCACAAGACGGATCCTCCTTTTCCTTGCCGCGGTCGGCGCCGCTGCGATCGCGGTGCTGCTGTTCTCGCTCTCCCACCCCTCATCCTCTCCGTCCGGGGCTGAAACTCCGGTCTTCGTTCCCCTTTCGGCCCCGGCCGCTGATTCAGCCGGCAAGGAGACCGGTGCCACGGAGGCTACGATCACAGCGCGCGGCGACTGGAACTACCCTCCGTTCGAGTTTCTCGACGACTCGGGTCAACCGGCCGGATTCAATGTAGATATCCTCACACGGATCGCCGAGATCATGAATCTCGATGTGCGCATCAGCCTCGGGCCATGGGAGAAGGTCAGAAGTGAGCTCGAGGCCGGCGAGATCGATATGCTTGCGGGAATGTACAAGACGGCGGAACGGGACCGGAGGATCGACTTCTCCATCCCCCACTTCATCGCCTCCTTCGGGGTGTTCGTGCCGAAAGACTCCGATATACGGAGCGTCGACGACATCCGAAACCGGCGGATCCTGGTGCAAACGGGCGACCTCGGGCATGACTACCTCGTCGAGAACGGGATCGGAGCTGAGATTGTCACCGTGGGTGAATGGGAAACACTGGTTCCGACCCTGCAGGAGGGCGCCGCCGACTGCCTGGTAATGGGAATGGTTCAGGGGATGCGGCTTCTCCGGGAGGAAGGGTACGGCGATATTCGTGTTCTCTCTCAGCCCCTCGTGCAGCGTCCCTATTCCCTTGCGGTGCAGGAGGGAGACGCTGAGCTCCTCGCGGTCCTCAACGAGGGGCTCAACCTCCTGAAGACCTCCGGGGAGTACGACGAAATACACGAGCGGTGGTTCGGCGTGTATGACGAGTTTCAGCCCTTCGCACGGCCCGTTATCCGGGCGCTTGCCGGCGGTATACTCGCCCTCGCCCTCGCCATGATCATCATTCTGCTGTGGAGCTACTCGCTGAAACGGCAGGTTCAAAAGCAAACCGCCGGGCTCGCCGCGGCAATGCGCGAACTGGAGCAGGCCAACGCCACCAAAGATCGCTTTCTCGCAAGCGTGAGCCATGAGCTCCGTACCCCGCTTCACGGCATCATCGGGATGGCACAGCTCATGGAGAAGACTGACCTCGATGAGCGGCAGGCAGAGCTGCTGCAGATGATGAACACCGCCTCGGGGCAGCTGTACCGGATTCTCTCGGACCTCCTCGATACCTCGCGCATGAATGCCGGACAGCTCGCACTGAGAGAGTCCTGCTTCTCCCTCAATGAGCTATCGGACTGGATGGAGCCGGTCCTTCAGAGGACAGCTGAGAAAAAGGGGCTCCGACTTCGGCTCACGGTAAGCGGCGAGAGCAACGCCCTTCTGCGGTCCGACCGGGAGAGAATCGCCCAGATCATCATCAACCTCTGCGACAACGCCATCAAGAACACTGATACCGGCTCGGTGAGCGTATGCATCGACTACCAACCGCGACGTGAAGCGGGTGGCGGCATCCTCGACATAGAAGTGAGCGACACCGGTCAGGGTATTGCCGAGGAAAAGCAGAACGAAATCTTCAGCCCCTTCAC
>CAYOFA010000086.1:0-1788 GCA_964402885.1 uncultured Spirochaetaceae bacterium | reverse complement strand
CGACGTCGGCGAAACGCCGGGCGGGCCCGCCGACCCCGGTTCCCGGCATGCCCTCATCGCCGAGGACGAGGCCATCAACCGTCTCTACCTCCGGCAGCTTCTCGAGAGTCGGGGGTGGACGGTGAGCGCGGTTGGGGACGGCAAGGAGGCCGTAGACGCCGCTGCGACCCGCGGGTTCGATCTGATTCTCCTCGACCTGAGCATGCCGAAGCTCGGTGGGCTCGAGGCAACGAGGGAGCTTCGAAAGCTCGAAGCCGAGACGGGGCGGCGTCGGGCGCCGGTCATCGCCCTGACCGCGCACGCAGGCGAAGAGACGAAACGAGAATGCAGCGAGGCCGGTATGGACGGCTTCGTCTCCAAGCCCTTCGGCGAGCGGACGCTATGGGCGGAACTCGAGCGCGTGCTCTCCCTGCAAGTCGCCGAGCACGCAACCGGAGAACGGCACCCATCTGAGTAGGCGGGCGAGCCACGCCCGCGTACGGGGCGACCGGCGAAGCAGGGCGGCTATCCACTCGCAGCCGAGTTTCCCATCACCCTCCTCTCCGTTCAGTTGAAGGAGATAATCCACCTCGGGGCTCAGCTCTCCGGCGGCGGAGGACGTTTCGCGGCGGACCTGAAGGGCAACGACCCCCGAGCGGAATCGCTCTCTCGCGGCCACCCGCACCCCCTCGATATTCCGGTCGAGGGCGTGGTCGTTGTAGGCGAAAAGATCGACGTTCTTGACGAAACCACCGGTCGGAGCCGGCACGTGCAGGCCCTGCTCCTCGAGAAGTCGCCCCACGAGCGCGATGAGCTCACTCGCAGAAAGACAGCGGAGCAGATCGGAGAGCGATCTGTGATCGGGGGCGATGTGGGGATACGTATCCTGTAGCCCGGCCTTGAACAACAGGTGATCAACGGCAAGCTGCGTGCCGAAATCATCGGTGATCTGCTTGAAGGTGCTGCTCGAAAGACGCCGGTTGGAGGTGATCTGCGCGAGAAGCGTCGGAATATGGCCCACGTCGTCGGTGTAGGCGATGTGCACGGGGACGATCTTCGGAACGTCATCATCATGCGGCGTGGGTCCGACCGTGCGCTCGAAGGTCTCCCGCTCCATCTCGTACATGGGGCCGGTGGGTTCGAGCACCCAGACCGCTCCGAGAGCGACGGTGATGGCGTAACCGGGGAGCTCTCCCTCGGCCCAGCGATAGAGGTCGAGTGCCTGGCGGCTGAACCGCGGGCGTTTCTGAGAATCCGCATCCTGAATGGCGGTAAGGCGGACGTCCCGAAAGAACCCGGCAACGGCCGGCTGATTCAGACGCTGATCCGATAGGAGCGGGCCCGCCAGTGCATTCCCGGGCCCCAGTTTCACGAAGTAGTGATCCACGCTGCTACTATAGTACATTTCGGGGCGGGGATGCGCGGGTATGCGTGTGATCGGGGCTCACGCCGATCGCGACGGCCGAGGCCGCGCGCCCCGCGACACGTGCCTCGGAAAAGACTATCCTCGCTTCTGTGAGTAACGCGAGCCCCGACTGCCCGGTCTGCCGCTCGGCGGACACCTTCCGCTTTCAATCTGTCCGCGGTCGCGACTACTACCGCTGCGGAAGCTGCGAGGCCACGTTCCTCTCCCCTGCGCAGCTCCCCACGCCGCAGGAAGAGCTTGCACAGTACGAGACCCACGAGAACGATGTCGAGGATCCGGGGTATCGGGAATTCCTCGCCCGCCTCGCCGGCCCGCTTCTGTCGAGGCTCCCGGCGCCCGCCACCGGCCTCGATTTCGGATGCGGGCCGGCACCGGCGCTTGCC
>CAYOFA010000085.1:11537-13851 GCA_964402885.1 uncultured Spirochaetaceae bacterium | reverse complement strand
TCCTCCGCGCCGGGAACGAGGCGGCTCTCGGCATGCAGCGCGAGGAACTCGGCGACGCTCACGTCCATCACGAAGTTCATGTTCTGAGAGAGCTGGGCGACCACGTTTCTCCCGGAACCGAAGCGGCGCGAGAGGTCAGGCTCAGCGTCGTTGACTCGTACGCGTCGGCCGGTGGGCGTGTCGCCCTGGGCCATCCACTCGATATCGGCGAGGAGGCGGCTCTTTCCGCTGCCGGTGGGCCCGACGATGCAGACAACCTCGCCGGCCGACACGCGAAACTCGCCGAAGCCCTCCGGGTTGCCGTCCTTGTCGGTGCCGGCGGCAATCGTGATGGTGCGGATGGTCTCCTCGTCGGCGCCGGCGCCCACGAAGGCGGCCATGCCCTCGATGAACTCCCGGGCTTCATCGACCACGTCGAGCTCGCCGAGGGTGCACTCGCGCCATTCCTCGGGGACGAGGCCTTTGCCGATGAGAAACTCTTCGAAGTACGGATGGGTATCGAGAACGTCGCCCACGCGTGAGATCGTATCAACGCTCGACATGGGCCCCTCCGTCAATCGACATGCTTCTGACATTTCCGAGCTGATATTCACTTCCTATTCGCGTCTCGCCGAGACAGTAGGAGCAGAGCGCGCTCGGCATGGGGAAGCGCAGCTTGCGTCCGGAGACCGTGTCGAGCTCGTCGGCGTGATCCCAGAGCAACGTGCCGAGCTCGTAGCTTCCCTGCCCCGAGAGGCCCCCGACGTGCAGCACGACCGCCCTGGGATTGGCGGTCCGCACGCGCGAGGCAAACACCTCCCGCTCGGCCTGGCTTACGATGTCCCCTTTGGTAATGACGACGATGTCCGCCGCCTTCAACATAGGTCCGATCTTGCGCGGAGTGGATAGACCGCTCAGGTTATCTATGACGCAGACCGCCGTTACACCCTCTATATGGGGCGAGCATCGGTTGCAGAGCCCCGCCGACTCGGAGAACAGCAGATCGAACCCTTCGGTTTTCCCCCAGTCGAATGCGGTCTCGATGTTGCTGACGAAGTAGTGATCGGGACACAGGGCGCCGGAGAGCCCCTTCTGCACCGGGATACCGGCGGCGCGGTAGCGCTCATCGTCGTCGGTGGCGAGGCAGTCGAACTTGATGACGCCCGCCCTCACATCACGTCGAGTGAGCTCTCCCGCGGTTTTGAGTATGACCGCCGTCTTTCCGCAGGACGGCGGGCCGGAAACGGTAACGAGCCTCATTCCTGCCCCTCCTCGAAGACGCGGGTGCAGTCTGCAAGGAGTGCGCCGAGGTCCTGCCGGTAGAGGTAATCCCATCCCGGCCACTCGAGGCGGGCACCGTCGGGTAGTGCATCGTGGATCTCGGGGTGCGTGGCGGGAAAGAGTCCCTGGTAGGTCAGGGTCTCGGCCATCTCGCGCCCGGCAAAGAGGTCGATGAGCGGCTGGATTTCCGGACGATCGGCGCGGGACAGCAGCAGAATGGGAGAGCCGATGGCGCCGTCGGCCGGCCAGACGGGCCGCAGCGGTCCGCCCGCGGGGATGGTTCGGGAGAAGAAGTAGGGCATGACGGTGATGGCAGGCTGGCGTTCGCGGTCGCCGCCGCGCCCGGCGCCCTTGATCATCTGCGACGGGTGAAGCGACCGGAACAGGTTCCGCCCGAGAGCCCGCACGCCGTCCTCTCCGTAGCGGCGATAGATACTCAGGAGCACGCCGTCGAAGAGATCGAAATCTCCGAGGGGAAGGGAGATGCTGTTCTCGAACCGCGGGTCGAGGAGGTCCTCCCAGGACCGCGGCCGGGGACGGTCACCGAGCTCGCTGGAGTTCACCAGGAAGATGGCCGGCACCACGCCGATGACGCTGTAGTGCCCCTCGGGATCGCGAAGGCCCGTCGACTCGGCAAAGTCGTTGAGACGCTCGAAACCGCGTCGGTCCGCGAAGGCCCCCTGCGCCTTGAGACCGAGAATGGCGGGGTGCGTGAAGAAGAGCTTGTATCCCGCAGAAAGAAACACGTCGGGAAGATCGTCCACGCCGGCCCCGGGCGTGACGTGCTCCTCGATCCACTCGGTGCCGGTATAGGCGGCCTGCAGCTCGTAGGAGACCTCACGACCCGTCTCGGCGGTGAAGCTTTCGGCGAAGTTCGAGAGCTGCTCCATGATGGGCACGCGCACGGGGCACGGTACGAGGCCGACGGTCCACAATCCGTGACGGGCCGCCGCCGGAGATTCCGTTGCGGCGGGTGCCGGGGCACCGGCGCCGAGTGTTGCGTCGACACCGGAGCGCTTCGCCTCTATGACCTCGGAGAGGCGGCGCATCAGGG
>CAYOFA010000085.1:8177-11437 GCA_964402885.1 uncultured Spirochaetaceae bacterium | reverse complement strand
GCGTCGACACCGGAGCGCTTCGCCTCTATGACCTCGGAGAGGCGGCGCATCAGGGCCTCCGAGTCAATTCCCTTCACCCGCGCGGCCGTCGCGAGGGTGATGCTCGAGCCGAATCGGCGCCGGGCGTCGTGGTCATTCATGCGGGGGAATCCCGCCTCGATCAGGGTGTCTATTGTTTCGGGGAACCTCTCGGTTATGTCGTAGATGGTATCCCCGAGCTGAACGGTTTGGCTCATGGTTTGCTCCTGTGAAGCTCTGCGTGATATCGTAGGTGAACCGTACCAACACGTTGCGGAGGCCGTCCTTGACCCAGGTCAATTACCGAGGGAATTGTCGATGAATTTTGATGATATCGTGGCGGGCACCGATCTTCTCGGCGGGCTTTCCCCGCGCTCGCTCAGAAAGATCACCGAAACCCAGCGCATCCGGTCCCTGCCGAAGGGGGCCATGCTCTTCCTCGAAGGGGACGACGGGCAGGCGATCTACGTCCTCGCCACCGGAAGCATCCGTCTGTTTCGCTCCGACGAGGACGGCCGTGAGGCAATCGTGCACCTCGTGCGCCCGGGCGAGGTGTTTGCAGAGGCCGTGCTCTTCGACACCGGACGATACCCGGTTTCCGCTCAGGCTCGCGAAGACTCACAGGTGGTGGAGATCGCTACCGCGCGCGTGCATCAATTGCTCGAGGACCCGGCATTCCGCTCGGACTTCTTCTCGACGATCATGCGGAAGCTGCGATTTCTCGCGCAGCAGGTCTACGTGCTCTCGAGCTGCGACGTGCGTGAGCGCCTGTTGCGCTTCCTCGTCGGTCGCTTCGGCAAGAAGAATCGCTACCGCGTCGACCTCTCCAAGAAGGAAGTCGCCGAGGCGATCGCAACGACACCGGAAACTCTTTCCCGCGTGCTCGCGCGGATGGAGGAGAACGGCGAGCTGCGATGGGAGAAAACGGAGATAACCGTTGCCGACGGCACCTGGGAAGATCTGGCCGAGGAGTAGCGCGCAGGAGTAGTCGATGCAGGGGTGCGGTTAGTATCCTATGCGGACGGCGTAATCTAATTCGGAACGATTCTTAACAGCGAAGGAAGGAACAATGAGCACACGGGACATCAGCCCGGAGCTCCGAAAGGAGCTCATCAAGGCGCAGAGAACCGAAATCACGGAGTACCACATCTACACGCGACTCTCGCGGGTGGTCAGGGACAAGAACAACAGCGAGGTACTCGCACGCATCGGCCGCGAAGAGGGAGATCACGCGGAGTTCTGGTCGCACTACACCGGCATAACCGCAAAGCCAATTCGCTGGAAGCTCATCGTCTATTACTTCCTGGCCCGGGTGCTCGGCATCACCTTCGGCATCAAGATGATGGAAAACGGCGAGGAGCAGGCGCAGGTCAACTACGCGAAGATCATCGAAGCCATCCCCGAGGGCCAGAAGGTCTATGACGAGGAAGAGGAGCACGAGGACGATCTCATCAAGATGATCGAGGAGGAGCGGCTCTCCTACATGGGATCCGTGGTTCTCGGGCTGAACGATGCGCTTGTTGAGCTTACCGGTGCGCTCGCCGGCCTCACCCTTGCGCTGCAGAACACCGCGCTCATCGCCGTCGCCGGTCTCATCACCGGAATCGCGGCGAGCATGTCGATGGCGGCATCGGAGTACCTCTCGCAGAAGTCCGAGGGTCAGGGCTCGAAGGCGGTCAAGTCGGCGACCTACACAGGCATCGCCTACATCTTCACCGTGATGCTTCTCATCCTGCCCTACCTGCTGCTGGCAAACGTCTTCGTGGCCCTCATCGTCACCCTGGCGCTCGCGGCGGCCATCATCGCCGGCTTCAACTTCTACATCTCGGTGGCGCAGGACCTGAAGTTCGCAAGCCGCTTCTGGGAGATGACCATCCTGAGCTTCAGCATCGCCGCGCTAAGCTTTGGTATCGGCTACATCATCAGGGCCATTTTCGGTGTCGACATCTGATGCCGGCAATCTGAGCATCACCAGCACGCCCCCGACGAGGAGCGCCGCAACCACGCGGAAATAACTCCGGTAGATATCGAGCCCGGTGTAGAGCTCACCGAAGAGGTGGAGCAGGCCGCCCGCGATGACCAGACTCGAGAGGCCGGCAACGGAGCCCGCGACGATCTCCGACCACAGGCCCATCTGAACCCGGCGATCCGCGTCGACCGAAGACAGGAGATAGTGCTGCAGCCCGACGAGAATACCGGTTTTCGCGACGCCGCCGGCGAAGAACATCAGGCCCGAGAGGATGGGTGAGAAGCCGGCCGGCGCCACGGCCCAGAACACCGCGACCCCGAACAACAGGGCGGCAAACGCCACCAGCAGGGGTCGCGGCCCGAGGCGGTCGGAGAGGCGCCCGTTCACGAAGGCGGAGAGAATTCCGCCGGCAACGATGGTCAGGGTGAAGACCATCGCCGTGGAGTCGGCAACGCCATACCCGTTTTTGACGAGCACGACGGCAAAGGGATTCACCAGCACGAAGGCCGTAATGCCCGCGCCCCACGCGGCAAGCTGACGCCGCAGGGCCGGCTCCCGCAGAACGTGCGGAAAGGTGCGGATGATCGCGGGACCGGCATTCATGCTCGGCCGCCGCGATTCCGGGATCGTCGTCAGCACATAGCTTCCGAAGAAGCCCACCACCGAGCCCACGGCAATCATCACCTGATATACCCACACCGCTTCGAAGCGGCTCATTACCAGTGAGGCTGCTGCCAGTGAAACAAGATACACCGCGTTGAAACGTGCCATGTTGCCGAAGATGTAGCGTCCACGGCCGAGCTCTTCGGTGATCTCACCGACGAGGGGATGATTGTTGAGCGCGCCGACGCTTCGGAACATCGCAAAACCGAACCCGCCGCCGAGGATGACCACCGCCCGCAGCGACGGCGGCGAGGCCGGCAGAAACGGCGCGGCAACCATCACCAGGGCCGAGAGATAGCGAAGCGACCAGCACAGCCCCCAGGAACGCGCGAGTCCGATCCGGGTAATCAGCAGGGTCCCCAGAAGCATGAACGGCATCGTGAGGTGAATGAAGGAGACGAGCACCGCCACCAGCGGGTCCGAGAGCCCGTTTCGAATGGCGTAGAGCGCCAGAACGTGCTCCATGAGGAACGCCACCGGCAGCGCGTTCGACATCATGAAGAGTCGAAACCGCCGGCGGCCATAGGCGCGCTCCTCGGCGGAGAGCTCGTGCGGTAGCGACGGCATGCGCCGCTCGATGTATCTCAGCATTCCTGGGTCCGCGTCACCG
>CAYOFA010000085.1:5661-8077 GCA_964402885.1 uncultured Spirochaetaceae bacterium | reverse complement strand
AGTAGCCGTATCCGCATGTACCGATCTGAATCATGGCGTAACTCCCGGTTTCTCACCCCGTGCGTGAAGCAGTGGCTCATTTTTCACCGTAGCTCAATACGAACACACCCTCAAGGAGGAGAACATGATGAGTTCAGCACAGAGAGGACGATGGGGGACGCTGCGGCTCGCCGCCCTCATACTCGTGGTAACGATCGCCATGATGGCCGTCGCCGGGTGTCAGAATCCGACTTCGGGCGATACGTCCCAGAGCGGGACCGACACCACCGATCCGCCGTCGGAGGAGGACCCGAATGACCCCGACGATCCGGAGGACCCCGAAGACCCCGGCGACCCGGAGGACCCGACGCCGGATCCCGACCCCACCCCGGAGCCGGATCCGGATCCAACCCCCGAGCCGGTGCCGGGCGCGAATCTCCGCGGCGGCATCGTGGTCAACGAGTTCCTGCCCGACCCCACCGGCGACACCGATGTGGACACCGACGGCAACGGCAAAGCCGGCACGACCGACGAGTTCGTCGAGCTCTACAACGCCGGCTCGGATACCATCGACATTTCGGGTCTCGAGCTGTGGGACCCCTCGTCCGGCAACTGGTTCAGCGTTCCCGACGCGACGCTCGTCGATCCCGGTGGCACTGCTCTCGTCGTCATCGGCGTGGATGACGGCGGATCGCTCCCGTCGGCCGGTTCCGGGAGCGTGGCCTTCGACGCCGGTAGCGGCCGCGGAATCCTGAACAACGCCGGTGACAATCTCATCCTGCTCGACCGGGCCGCGGGAAGCTATCTGCAGCTCGTCTACAACGGGAATGATGCGATCGACCCCGGAACGGAGCTCGAAGCCGACGGGTTTCCCGCCGACGCGACCAGGGTCGACGCGACGGCGGACTGGGGCAGCGACACCGACGGAAGCTCACTCGCCCGAAATCCCGACGGCACGGGAGAACCCGAGCCGCACGTGGACTTCGGCGCACCCGCGAGCCCCGGCTCCCTGAACGCACCGTAAGCTACTACTGCCGAACGCCGCCGGGGTCGGTGCCACCGGCCGGGACGCAGAGATGCGTCAGCCGGTGGCCGCCGCCCCGGTTTTCTCTCCGGTGCCGAGGAAGTAGGCGGCAGCGAAGCCGGCGGCAAACACCGCCGCGTCTATGGCCGCAATCCCGACACTCTCCGGCGCCCCGGGCCACAACGTCACCGTGGAGCCGAGCACGAGGCCGACGATCGCGGTGTAGGTGACCCCGTGATACCGCTCGAGGAGAAAGGCGATGAGCTTGGAGATGATGATGATACCAAGCACCGCGCCCGTCATGAACACCCCCAGCACCGCCGCATCGAGGTCCCGGGCGGCGGTGATGAGCGTGGAATACAGACCGATCACCAGCAGAATGAACGAGCCCGATATTCCCGGAATCACCATCGTCGCCGAGCTCAACGCCCCGCCACCGAAGAGAATCAGGGCCGTCACGGCCGTCACCGTCGTAATGGGCTCGGTCTGCGGCGGTCGCCCCGCCAGCGCCATCACCAGGAGCACGCCGAAGGGCAGCACGCCTGCCGGCACGTAGGCCGGTCGGAACCGACCGACCAGCCCGGTTTTCACGATGAACGGGAGGCTCCCGAGTATCAGGCCGATGAAGAAGAATGCCGTCTGATCGGGATAGTTCTGCAGAAAAAAGTCGACGACGCGGGCAAACGCCAGTATGCCGATCGCGACGCCGATTACGACCGGCGTCAGAAAGCGCACGTTCGCTTTCCATCCACCGGGGCCACGAAAGAAGTGCGCGATCGCCTCGACAAGGCGATCGTAGATGCCGGTCACCACGGCGAGTGTCCCACCCGAGACACCCGGTATGGTGTTTGCCGCGCCGATCAGCGTGCCCTTTGCTGCATTGACCACCGGCTCGAGCCGGATGCGTTTGGTGTCGCTCATGGATGAGTTCATACCACAGTGCGCCGGTGCTGGGAAAGCACAGGCGCCATGTCGCGGCACCGCCGGGATTCGCGCTACGGTGCCGGGGAAGGCGCCAGGATGCCCCTCGGGCGTGAAGCCCCTCTGTTGAAGCCCCCCCTTGAACGCCTGCGCGTATCCGCTATACTTGCAGGCTATGGAACAACAATATCAGTATCACGTAGACATCGGCTGGAAGGCCGAGAAGAAGGGCACCGCCACGTCCCCGGGTCTCCCCGGGCTCGAAGTAGCTACTCCTGCCGACTTCAACGGCCACGAGGGTATCTGGGCTCCGGAGCACCTCTTCGTAGCCAGTGTGGCGAGCTGTATCATGACGACCTTTCTGGCCGTCGCGGAGGCCTCGCGCTTCAGCTTCAAGAGTTATTCGAGTAGCGCGGTCGGAACCCTCGAACAGGTAGGCAAGGGCTACAAATTCACGAAGGTGGAAG
Organism: uncultured Spirochaetaceae bacterium; assembly: GCA_964402885.1. Taxonomy (GTDB): domain Bacteria; phylum Spirochaetota; class Spirochaetia; order DSM-27196; family PWMO01; genus JAAAOH01. Next base: position 5,686 of record CAYOFA010000085.1, on the reverse strand, counting down.
TGACGGTCAATCTGGTGGTCGAGGA
>CAYOFA010000085.1:0-5561 GCA_964402885.1 uncultured Spirochaetaceae bacterium | reverse complement strand
TCAGTCTGCCCGGGACTTCGCCTCTTTTTCCGCACCAACCCGCGCCCCCACCGTCGCGATAAACCATTCATTGAGCGTGTCGACCATGGGGTGAACGGTACCCAGACGCGGAATCATGAAGATCCACATGCGGTTCTGATCCGGAACGAGGGCGAGGTGCCGGAGAGTTCCCGGTTCGCCGAGACGACCGCGTGCATCATCGAGCTCCCGTTTGACCCGCTCGTTCTCGTAGTACATGAAAAAGGTCTTCCCACCCCACTCGAAGTCTTCGCGCTCCAGCGATTCGGCATTTTCTATGCTCGCGCCCAATTTGCGTGAGTACGCGCTCTCAATGATGTGCCCCTCTTCGAGCACTCCCACCGCCTTCGGCGATAGCTCGAACAGCATGAACAGGCGGTCATACCGTCTGACCATCTTCGAAAACGGGTAATAGAGCCATGACTGGCGCGGAAGCAGGGTAATCGTGGCATCGACACGACGGATGTACTTGTTCTTTCGCGGTATCAGGTTCGCATGATATCCACTCAGCCCCCCGATATTGGTGAACTGCTGGTCCTTCGGCTTCAATACCTGAACCATCGAGTCGAAGGCGTTGAGGAAAATTCGCTTATTGCGCCGGCGCCCCCAGATGTAGCCGAGCGAGAGAAGGATCGTGGCGGCAATGAAGAGATAGAAAACGGGTTGCGTTGTAACTACGGAATCACCCACTTCAGCTTACTCCCTCGAGCATCGGGGTGACGAGATCATGGTCAATCTTATAGGCCCCTTCGCGGGCGAAGGGCTGCAGAGGCACGCGGTCCACGACCACACCGGGCTGTTTCTTGAACAGGTTCTGCTCTACCTCGTCTGCGACCGCGGAGAGCTCGGGGCTGTACTTGTTGTTGAAGCCGGCCCGGAGCGGCAGCTCGAGGTCCTTCAGGCCGTCTATGATGCGCTGTGACTCGCGCTGAGAGAGATAGTCCGGGTTGAACACGACTGCGATCAGATTGTTGTTCTTCTCGGTCAATTGTTTGTAGAGCTTGACGTAACGGTTGAACATCTCCTGCAGCTTTACGAATACAGGATCATCCTCCTCGGTATAGGGGAGCACGGTGCCCTCTTCGTTGTACTCGCCGGTCATGGAGTGCACGGTATGCCGTTTCCGGAGGATCTCACGCCTGATGCGGCGCAGCCGATCGATCCAGGTAACGCTGATGTTCGGCAGCGCGAGAATGCGGAGCGTGAGGCCGGTCGGCGGCGTGTCGAATACGATGTAGTCCATGTCGGTTTCGTTACGAAACGCATCCTCGAGTATCAGAAGCGACGCGTATTCCTCCACGCCCGGAGAGTGCCTGAGCACCTTGAAATACATGTCCAGATTGAACGCTTTGGTATAGCTGTACACCTGAGTGAGCAGCTCCGTATTCTGCTGCAGATACTCCTGGGCAGCCCGGTCGAGGTTGGCTTCCTGCAGCCAGAGATTCTCGGCGATCTTCCGCTTCTTGTAGCTGAGATCCATGCCGAAGATATCGCCGAGATTGTGGGCCGGATCGAGAGAGATCGCCAGGACCTTGTAGCCGCGCTGCGCGAGCTGCCATGCCGCCGCGCTGGCCAGAGTCGACTTTCCGACTCCTCCCTTGCCGGTGAAAAACAGTGATTTCATGCGTTAGTTCCCTAGTCGATGTCGAGGATCGAGCTGACTTCGGCAAGTGCGTCCGACGACCGTTCGGCTTTCCTGTTCAGCACGCGAAGCTCATGCTCCATGAACGGAAGAAGCTCGATGGACAACGAGGACGGCGGCGAAGGCATACCCATAAATGAACCCATCAGGACAAGCACGAAGACGTTCTCAAGCTCGCGAGCTTCGAACTGGGTCAGCTCCGCTGCGTTGCCCCGATGGGCCTGGTCCATGATGGAGAAGAAACCGCGCACGAGTTTCCATATCTTCCCGAATATACCGGGCTTTCTCTGTTCCTCGTCGCGCAGCTCTTCTCCACTCATGAATGGTCTCCCAAAACCTACTTGTCTGTTCTCTACGCCTGCGACTCGCTGGCCGCCGGTGTCTTCTGCGACTTCAGGAAGTCGATCATGAACATGATGTTCATGATCACCATGATGATCTCGAGAACCAGAAGGACGATACCGGTGACCGGATTGGCCTCGATCGTGCCCGGAACCACAACCGCAGCAAACCAGATAATGGCGGCGGTTACAGTGACCCACAGAAGATACGCGGGTATCAGGGCGACGTTTGCGTTACCCTTGAGCCGCTTCACTACCCACGCGGAACCGGTGAGCAACGCGATGGATGCGATGAGCTGGTTCGCCGAGCCGAAGGACGGCCACAGCACGGTGAAGTTACCGCTCCAGCCCAGCCAGATACCGATGGCAGCCGGGATGATCGATGCAACCCAGCGATTCGAGAAGAAGTTGTACACGCCTGTCGCAGAATCCTTGAGCGGGAGAAAGATCTCCGCCATGGTGTAGCGCGCCAGCCGGTTGGTGGTATCGAGGGTCGTCAGTGCGAAAGATGCAACCCACATACCCGCGATGACCGTCACCACGTCTCTCGGGATGAAGGCGAGCCAGGTGGTATGAACCATTTCGGCATAGGTCTGGGTGAACATCGATGCGCTCGGATAGGTGCTCTGCATTGCGGAGGTGTAGCCCTGCCCCCAGGTGGCGGCAGTGATTTCAGCCCCCGCCTCAGTCATGACCGTCATACCGAAACCTGCAACCGCGATCACAACGGTGGTCGAGAGGAATCCCTCGAAAAGCATCGCGCCGTAACCGATGGGGAGTCCCGCCTTCTCCGTGTCGAGCTGCTTGGCGGTCGTTCCCGACCCAACCAGCGCGTGGAATCCGGAGAGGGAACCACAGGCTATGATGAGCGGAATGACCGGCCAGAACGGCGTCGGATTGCCACCGGATATGGGGGGTGCAAAACTCGTGAACGCCGGTGCGGTGAAGCCGCTGAAGCTGAAAATTGCGGCGATGCCGCCGAGTACGAGTCCCGCGTACAGCAGCCAGGAGTTCAGGTAGTCGCGCGGCTGCAGCAGCACGTCAACCGGGATTGCTGCGGCGATGATGATGTAGAAGAACATCAGGAGAAACCACGCGTCGCGGCTGAGCTCCACGGGCCAGGCATTGCCGCCCATTATTGAGAGCACAAGCAGGACGATACCGAGCAACGTGGAAAGCCCGAAGGATACCTTCATGCGGTACATCACGACGCCGAGGATCAGCGCGGCAACGATCATCAATCCGAACGCGGAGGGAACGGCTCCATTCGCCATGAACATTCCGCCGATGACCGCACTGAATGCGGCGACGACGAGAATAAGCAGGAACATGACCAGGTAGTAGAAGAGCTTACCTGTCCGCTTGGTGATGACATCCGACGCGACGAACTGCATGGAGCGGCCGTCGTAGCGGATCGAGGCCATCACCGAGAGGTAGTCGTGAACCGCTCCGATGAAGATGTTTCCGAACCATACCCACAACAGGGCAGGCACCCATCCCCAGGCCATGGCCAGAACGGGGCCGATAATGGGAGCCGCACCTGCGATGGACGCGAAGTGGTGTCCCATGAGCACCGGCGTTTTGGCGGGCACGTAGTCCACCCCGTCGAACATTCTGTGTGCCGGCGTCTTCATCTCGTTGTTGGCCTTTACCGTGGTATTCTCCAGGCGCTTGCCGTAGGTAAAGTACAAGCCGAGATAGACTACCACACCCAACACTGCAATGATGGCGGTCATTCTTTCCTCCTCACGAGAGATTCTGGATGTGCGTTAGCAATCTCATGCTAAACCGGAATTGACCACCCGTCAAGTTAACCTTTTCGCTGGAGTATACTATCCGAAGTGGGTGCGTAACCCCGGGAGGCGCTCGCGAACCGCATGAAGCAGTGCCGGGATGTCGGTCTCGAGCGGGTTACAGATGAGCAGATAGCTGTTGTCCTGCCTCAGACAGGCGAACTGACGGAGGCCTACCACGGAGGGAAGATCCCGGAGGAACCACTGCAGCTTCTCGCGCACGAACCGGTTGTGTGAGAGGATCACGAACTCGCGGCCGTCACGCTCTTCGCGCGTCTGGTCGAACTCCTCCTGGTCCTCGATCTGCGCCCACCAGGCATCGAGTCGGGGAGGCACCACGATATGTCCCTCGCCCGCCGGCCGGTCCTCGGAGTAGAAGCTGATGTGGAGCTCGTCCTCGCGCTTCATCATCCGGGCAATCGGCATGTAGAACATTGCCTGCCTCGGAACGAGCGTGAAAAGACCGCGAACCTTCCGCAGCGGTCCGTCACCGGGAAGGATGAAGGTGAAGTGCCAGCCGATCGTGCCGCCGATGTTGCGGTACTCGCTGTCCGCGGGCTCCAGGGTGTCCCGGAGAGTCTCGAGGATGGTTCGGGCGAGCTCGCGATTCCGTCGCAGCCCCCGGTGGAAGGTAACGAAGCTGGCAACGGCCAGCCCGACGATCAGAACGACAAGGGCCTGCATCGATTACACGAACACGACGCCGACGCCGGGGAACTCTCTGCCGAACTCCTCGGTAAGCCATCGCTCGATGGAGTTCCGGATCATTGCCGCGATACCGACACAGGTCAGGCAGCCGGGCTCATGTGCGGCAAAGTCGGTGAAGATGTAGAGCTCCTTCTTCTCGTCGTTGTACCGGAGGCGCGTGACCACCCCCAGCTCGGCCACCGAGTAACCGCTCTCGGGGTCTTTGACGCGGTCGAGAACCGCGTCGATCTTGCGCTTCATCTCCTCATCCATACCCGTGAGCATATGCCCGCGAAGAGCAGGTGTCAACGCGAATTGCAGGCACCGGCCGGGGATGCTATCCTGATGACTGAAGGAGAGACATATGGCGAAGACGATACTCATCACCGGCGGAAGCACCGGAATCGGCGCAGCAACGAGCAAGGAGCTCGCCGAGGGAAACACGATCCTCATTCACTACAATTCTTCGAAGCGACCGGCGGAAGAGGTTGCCACGGCGGTGGAGAACGCCGGCGGTACGGCTCACCTCTTCCAGGCGGACCTCACCACCGAAGCGGGATGCCGGGAGCTCGCCGAGCAGGTCGGCACGACCGTCGATCACCTCGACGTGCTCGTAAACAATGCCGGCGGCCTCGTGAAGCGGCAGCAGGTCTGGGAGCTCGAGTGGGAGATGATGGAATACATCTTCGCGCTGAACACCTTCTCCACGATGATGATGACGAGGCTCATGGTGCCGCTGCTGCGCAAGGGCACGCAGTCCAACATCATCAACCTGACCTCCATTGCAATGCGGACCGGCTCGCCGACGGCGACCATCTACGCGGCTAGCAAGGGCGCCATCGACTCATTTACCCGCGGGGCGGCCAAGGCGCTCGCGCCGGATATCCGCGTGAATGCCATTGCGCCCGGGGTCATCCTCACGCCCTTCCACGACAAGTACACGCCCGATGACCAGCTCGAGAAGTTCCGCCAGGCGACCCCCGTCGGGGAGTTCGTCGGCCCCGAGGAGATCGCCCACACGGTACGCTACATTCTCGACAGTCGCTTTCTCACCGGGTCGACCATCGACATAAACGGCGG
>CAYOFA010000084.1:11467-14145 GCA_964402885.1 uncultured Spirochaetaceae bacterium | reverse complement strand
CCGTGGTAGGCGGCGTAGAGAAGTGGCGTGAGGCCGGCCTTCGTGACGATGGACATGTAGCGGCCGTACTCACGCAGCGCGACCACACGACCGGTGTCGCGGGCCTCCGCGGCGGCGATCAAATCCTTTGTCCTCTCGAGCTCGACGCCGTTCGTCAATCCGTCGCCGTCGTGATCCTCGGAAACGTCGGGGGTTCCGTCTCCATCCGAGTCGCGCACATCAGGTTTGGTCAGAAAGATCTGACTCTCGCACCGATCGCACAGACCATCTTCGTCGAGATCGAGGGCGAGCGGTGGTTCCACCGGCGGGTCGCCGGCCGCGCAGGGCGTGGCGACCATCACCAGGAGCAGTAAGAGGACAGAAAATGCCGCAGCAGCCGCCGCCCCCGCCGCCCGCCTGGATCGGAATCCCATCACCTGCACCTTCTCAGTACGCCCGCCGCCGGATCTCACTCCAGGTCTTGATCCCCCGAAGCGGGTTGTCGCGGTTTTCCACGATGATCGCTTTGTACTGCTCGATGAGCTCGATGTCCTCGGCGACGAGCTCGTCGGCTTCCTCCGCGTTGAGCCGCGCAAGGCGCCCGGCCTGATCGTTCAGGCTCATGAGGGGATCGATGTAGTTTCCCGACTGCAGCTGAAACGAGACCTCCTGGAAGAGGCGATAGGTGTCGAGAATCGTGAGGTTCCGTGCGACATGCGCGTTCTGCCCCTCCATGGCCGCCTCGTAGTCGGTGGTGTAGCGCACACGCGCCTCCTCGTGGCCGTAGACCATGCGCTCGCGGCCGTGGTCGTAGTAGCTCACCGTGACATAGGCGAGCGGGTAGGAGTCGGCGCGATCGAGTTCCTCGCGAACGGCATCGGCCTCGTACTCGCCGAGCACCCCGAGACGGGATTTCGCATAGCTCAATCGGGCCGGCACATTGAAGGGCACGAGGAACAGGTGATGCTCGTCCGGGCCCATCGTCACCTGCGTGTACTCGCGCACCGGCTGCTGGGCAGGCAGTGCGCCGAGGGAGTGGACGGCAATGCGGAGATCGCTGATGGCGGGCCGCCGGTAGTAGGCAAAGTCCCGCTCGATGGTGTCGGCAAGGTCGGCGGCGTCGGTGACGTAGTAGCTGTTGCCTCCGAACCGCTTCATCAGTGTGTTGACCGTCTGGGGACGGAACTCCGGGCCATGTCCGAGATAGGAGATCTCGGTGTCGCTTCTGCCGAACCCCGCAATTGTCGAGGAAAGCTCTTCGAGCTCGCCCTCGCTCCCGGCAACGGGCTTGTCGAGGATCCACAGATATTTCGTCGGGCGCTCGTCGGCGAGCCGCCGCCCGGCCTCGAGCGCGGCCCGCAGGTCCCGCTCCGCATTGATGAGCCCGAGGAGCGCCTCCTCCCCGGATCCCGACCCGCGCTGACGCTCGGCACGCTCGAGGAGGCCCCGGATCTGCCCGGCTGCCGTTATCTCGACAAGCTCCCGGTCGCGGCGGAGGAACATCCAGATCGACTGGCGGGACGCCTTCTGCGAGAGCAGCGCCGCGAGCGAGCGCTCGAGGGCCGCCTCGAGCTCGGAGTCGTCGAAGAGCGCCGCGGAGTACGGAAACACGACGTAGTGCAGGGGCGCCTCGCGAAAGTGCTCTTCACCGGCTGAGATCAGCGACACCTGAAGCATCGTCGAGCTACCCCACTCCGCGCACAGGGGTTTCTCCACGTCGAGATACACCGAGAGGACCTCGTCGTCCCCGGCCTCGTAGGGAAAGGCATAGTCGTCGAGGATGGACTCGAGATCGAGGTACGTCGAGGCGACAAAGGAGCCCTGCTCGACGAGCTCGACCGCCGACTCCCGACCGGTCTCAGCCTGCCCGCCGGCATACGCAAGCCCCGCTGCAAGCAACAGGGTCGCACATCCAACCCAGATCCGCTTCATCGCACACCTCCTGGTTCGAGACGCAGCGTCGGGCTGCGTCCTCGCTCTGCCTCCTCCCGGCTCCAGAGCGAGGGGTGGTATTCGGCCTCCTGCCAGGTCTCGAGGAGGTCGTCGTAGTGCCGGTGCCGCGCGTGCCCGCTCTGCCCGGGAGCGTGAATCATCAGGCTCGAGTCGAGATCGTCGAGGGTGATGATCTGCCGGTTGCTCGTGCTGTGGTCGGTCTCGAAGGGCGCACCGTGTTTCCAGCCGGTGTGATACACCGTGAGGGTATTGCCGGATACGGGAACCGGATCGAGGTTGAAGATGTTCTCGATGAAGCGCTTCCCCGACTCCCCGAGGGTGGCCTCGCGGAACTCGATCGTGTGGAGATCGCCCCATTGCCAGCGCGCCGGATCATCGCCGAGTGCTTCGATGCCGTCGCGGAGCCCGGTGCGGAAGGCCCGAACCAGGACCTCGTCGCGCCGCTCGCGGTGGTCCGGCGTTCTGACATCGTCCCAGAAGGGCAGCTCCGGGTCTGCGAGCATGAGGTGGAGTGCATCCTCCATCCGGCGGTTGCTCGCGGTCTCCCAGCGGTCGTAGGGAATCTGATCGGCAAACGCGTGCTCGGCGAGCGCCCGGTAAAAGAGCCCGTACACCGCCGCGGGCGCACTCTCCGCATCCATGCGGAAGTCCCACCCCAGAAGCATCTCCCGCGCATCCTCCGAGATGGCATCCACCTGTTCCTCGAGTCGGGCGCGGCGGCGGGCCTCCTTCCTGTCGGTCGGCTC
>CAYOFA010000084.1:1160-11367 GCA_964402885.1 uncultured Spirochaetaceae bacterium | reverse complement strand
TCGGTGTCGGCGTAGACGAAGTTCAGAATGGGCCCGTTGAAGAGCCCGAGGGCCCGTCGGAAATCCTCGAAGCTCGTCGCACCCTGGATTCCGTGGAAGGAGTTCCACAGGAGGCCGGGCTCGAGGGCGGTCCAGCTCAGGGCCGTGGCCGTGAGCTCGAAGTTCGCCGGATACGCTCCTGCTTCGCTGTAGCCGAACCCGCGCATGACCTCATAGCTTCCGCGGTCGGAGACGACGGGCCCGTGGCGGGTCTTCCTCACGATGTGCACCACCGGCTCCTCGCGCCCGTGCACATCGATGCGCTCGTGGACGAGCTCCATCTCCCGCCACTCGCCCTCCACCTCGTACTCGTTCGGACGGGCCGGGTTGATTCGCTCTATGAACAGGTCCTGCGTGTCGTCGCCGAAGTCGGCAATGCCCCAGGCGATGCGGTCGTTGTGGCCGATGATGACGCCGGGAAAGCCCGGAAAGGAGAACCCGCGCATCTGTCGCCCGCCCGCTGTCGAGGGCACGAGGCGGCCGGACTCGTCGACGATGTGGAGCCCCACCTCGTACCAGATCGAGGGCATCTGCACCGAGAGGTGGGTGTCGTTGACGAGGATCGGCCTGCCGCTCTCGGTCCGCTCGCCGGAGACGACCCAGGCGTTGGTGCCCTCGCCCCGGCCACCGCCTGCGACGCGCAGCCACCGTGGCTGCGGCGACGCCTCGGGAGCCGCTTCGTCCGCGTCGAGGCCGGCGCCGTCGCCGGGCCCGAGGTCCGCGTGCCGCTCCCCGCCTCGCAGCACGAACGGCATGTCATCGCGGTACGGCGCGTAGTACTGCTCGGCCCCGGGAAGGCCGGCGGTCCTCAGAAGTTCGACGAGGAACCGCTCGGAGGACAGGTTCGCATCGAGCGACCAGGCCATGAGCTTGGCCCAGGTCAGGCTGTCGGTCGCCCGCCACGGCTCGATCTCCACCTCCACGCCGCTGAGCGCGAGAAGCGAGTACTCGAAGCTCACCCTGCCCGGCTTGCGGTCGCGGATGCACGCGTTGATGCCGGCAACGTAGGCATCGAGTGCGCGCCGGGCGTCGTCGTCGAGGAGCTCGTACTCCTGCTCGGTGATGCGCTCGAGCCCCAGCGTACGCAGGAAGATATCGGTCTCGAGCGTCGCCTCGCCGAAGAGCTCCGACAGTCGGCCGCTTCCGACGCGCCGCTGGAACTCCATCTGCCAGAAGCGGTCCTGCGCGTGCACGAATCCGTTTGCGAAGTAGAGGTCCTCGACCGTCCGGGCGTAGATGTGGGGTACGCCGAAGCGGTCGCGGACGATTTCCACGGGATACTCGAGGCCGGCGACCCTCAGCGTCCCCCGGGTTTTGGGAAAGGCACGTCGGGGCAGGAGGACGCAACTCGAGAGAACAAGCAGAACCGCGAGCGCTCCTGCGAGAAAGATCGTTGTCTTTCGTAGGTGACTCCTGTGCATATCGATGCTCCTTTCTCTGCCTGCCGTCCCACTGAACAGGTCGAGGAGCACATACGAGGAGCATTCTGGATGCACAACGGCGGAGCGGACCGCCGGGCGGCAGACGGTATGGTCTGCGTCAGGTCAACTAAAGTGTAGTTCCGGCAAAGTCACGAAACAAGTGATTTTTTCACGTAAGCCATACGCGCAAAATGGCGCCCTCCCCACCTCACATCAACGCCGTCGGGAGGAACAGCACCAGTTGCGGAAAGGCGATCAGCAGCACCAGCACGACCAACAGGGTGATGAGGAACGGGGTCAGGGCGCCTACGAGTTGCTCCAGTTTGATGTTCGCAACGCCGCAGGCGACGTAGAGCACGGTTCCGACCGGCGGGGTAATCAGGCCGATGCCCAGGTTGATCGACATCACGACGCCGAAATAGACCGGGCTGATTCCCACCGACTCCATCACGGGCAGAAGGATCGGGGCAAGGATCAGCATCGCCGGGGTCAGGTCCATGACGAATCCCACGGCGAAGAGCAGCACGTTCGCCATCAACAGGACCGCCAGTGGCGAAGAAGTCAGGCTCGTAAGAAGCTCCGCCAGGGCGAAGGGGACCCGGGCCCGCGTGAGGAGCCAGGCGGTGACCATCGCCATTCCGCAGAGAAAGAGCACGATGCCCGTCGTCCTTGCGGTGGCCAGGAGGATCTTCGGGAGATCGCGGATCCGGATCTCTTTGTAGAGGAACAGGCCGAGCAACAGGGACGCCGCCGCGGCTATTGCGCCCGCCTCTGTGGCGGTGAACACCCCGAGGAGGATACCGCCGACGACGATGAAGGGCACGGTCAACGCCGGCCACGCTCTTCCGAATGCACGTGCCAGGCGGCGCCAGGAGAACTTCTGCCCCTCCGCTGCAACGCCGTAGCCGTAGCGACGGCTGGTGATGTAGGTGGCAACCATGAGGGCAAAGCCGACGAGGATGCCGGGTATGATGCCGCCGATGAACATCTGCGCGATCGAGGTGTTGGTGATGATCCCGTAGAGAATGAAGGGGATGCTCGGCGGGATGATGATGCCGATTACGGCGGAGGAGGCGGTAATGGCAGCCGCGTACGGCGAGGGGTACTTCTGTTCCACCATCGGCGGGATCAACAGCCCCCCGATAGCGGCGGTATCGGCAATCGCGGAACCGCTGATACCGCCAAAGAACATGCTCGCCATGATATTCACGTGGCCGAGCCCCCCGGTGATGTGCCCGATGATCGCGTCGGCGAGCTCCACGAGCCGTCGCGCTATTCCCCCTCGGTTCATCACTTCTCCGACGAACATGAAAAAGGGAATCGCCAGCAGCGGAAAGCTGTTGATCCCCGATGCGAGGCGGTTACCGAGGACGGAAAAGGGGACGTCCAGGGCGACGATGAGCGCGAGGTTCGAGAGCGTGAGGGCAAACACGACGGGAATACCGAGGGCGATAAATGCGAAGAGCGTTCCAAGAAAGAGCCACAACATACGCCTAACTTCCTTCCTGCGTGGTTTCGTCGCCGTGGAGAAAACGCTGCAACCGTTCAGCTTCCTCTTTCATCGCTGCCGCGGTTTGGAGTGCTTCCTGCTCGGCGTAGTGCTCGTCACCGATGGCGCGCCCCTGGAGGATCGGTCGGAACTTCAGGATGGCCATGACGAACATAAGGAATCCCGTGAAGGGCATGACCCCGTAGACAATCGACATCGGGATGTAGAGAGCGGGACTGACGTTGCCCGCGGAGGTCGCAACTACGAAGCTGTATACGGTGAAGAACCCGAGGGCGATGACGATGAGAAGCTGACCGAAGAGCCGCAGCGCCTTCTGAACGGCCCGGTTGCCGATCTTCTCGAGAACGAGATCGAGGGAGACGTGCTCGTTGTGCTGGTATGCGAGGGCCGCTCCCAGGAGGGAGACGTAGATGAACAGAAATCGCGCCAGCTCGTCGGCCCAGCCGAGGGACGCGTTGAGAACGTACCTGCTGAATACGTTGAGACCGACCACCACGAACATCACGACGACCAACACGATCAGGAGTAGCCTGTAGAGCTGGGCCAGCACGCCCATAACACTGCGAATCGCCATAGTAACTCCACACTATACCGTAGATACGAAAAACCGCAACGATTACTCGTTGCGATCATCCATTCGGGAAAGTGCCGGCCCGGGAACGGTACACGTCCCCGGGCCGGACCAAAACGCTGTCACAACGGTGTAATCAGCTGCTCTGCTCCATGTACTCGGCTACTTTCGCCCGAACATCGTTGACGAGGTCCTCTCCGATTTCTTCGGCGTACTGGTCGTACACTGCGGAGGTCGCCTCCTGGAACGCCATCTTCTCCTCGGCGGAGAGCACGGTCACGTTCATCACGTCTTTCAGCTCTTCGAGGTACTCGGCGTTGAGCTCGCGGTTGAGCTCACGGTTGTGGTCGCGGGACTTGATCGCTGCGTCCATCACCACGTCCTGGAGATCCGACGGGAGGTTATCCCAGTACTCCTGAGCCATCATCAGCACGAAGGGGCTGTATACGTGGCCGGTGTTGGTGGTGTACTGCTGAACCTCGGGGAAGTTCTGCAGGTAGATGGTGCCCCAGGGATTCTCCTGACCGTCTACAACGTCCTGCTGCAGCGCGGAGAAGAGCTCGCCGAAGGCCATCGGAGTCGGGTTCGCGCCCATGGCTTCCCACGCCGCGAGGTGGAGGGGGTTCTCCATCGTCCGTACCTTCAGACCCTGTACGTCCTCGGGTGTTTCAACCGCCCGCACGTCGTTGGTGAGCTGGCGGAAGCCGTTCTCCCAGTACACGAGACCCTTGATCCCGATGTCCGAGAGATCGTCCAGCAGTTCCTGCCCGATCTCGCTGTCGAGAACGTAGTCCGCGGCGCCTTCGTTGGGGAACAGGAACGGAAGGTCGAAGACCTTGAAGCCGTTCACGAAGGGAGCGATCGGTGCGGTGGAGGGACAGGTCATCTCCTGCGTACCGAGCTGCAGCGCCTCCATCATCTCCCGGTCGTCACCGAGCTGGCTCGAGTGATAGAGCTCGACGGTGATGCGTCCGTCGCTGTTGGACTCCACCAGTTCCTTGAAGTACTCGAGGGACTGATACTGCGCCGACTTGTCGTTGAGACCGATGCCGGCGGTGATGGTATAGGTCTCCTCCGCGCCGCCTTCCTGCTGACCGTTGCCGAATGCGGAGATGGTAACGCCCACCATGAGCAGTACCGCCACCGCGACGAGAGCAATTCGTTTCATAAAATGAAACCTCCTCTTTGTGGTTGGCTCCATACTCAGTCCACTCGGCGAATCGCACAACCGTAATCGTATGAACGGCGACTTTGGCGGGATGAGTGGCGACACGGGCGGGGTTTCGGACGCCGATTTCAGCCGGAAAGGCGGAGAATGCGGCGGACCTTGTCGGTATGGGTACGGCCGACGTCCGCGCGATTCCCCGAGGCGAACTCCACCGCGAGTCGCCCGCGCCCGAGCGAAATGACGCGGGTAATCCCCTCGAGCCGGGCGATGGTATTGCGGTGTATCCTCAGAAACTCCTTCGGATCCAGCCGTGACTCCAGGGCTGTCAGTGAATCGCCGACGAGATACCGCTCATCGCCGGATATCCAGAAGACCAGCCCCTCTTCGGCGCGGAAATACTCCACCCGGTCGAGGGGAAGCACCCGGTAGGTTCTGCCGGAGCGGACGGTGAGACGGGAGAGATAGGGGTGAGCCGCCCGGTGGTCGGCCAGGAGGGCACGGATACCGCCACCTTCGCGCTCGGAATCTCCCCGGCGGAGACGCTCGGTGGCGCGGCGGACGGCCTCTTCCAGCCGCGCGATATCGTAGGGCTTCAAAAGGTAATCGACGGCGTGGACGTCGAAGGCCCGGATGGCGTACTCGTCGTAGGCGGTGGTGAAGATGACTTCGGGGCGCTCGGGCAGTTGCTGCAGGACGGCGAACCCGTCGAGTATCGGCATCTGTACGTCGAGGAAGAGCAGATCCGGAGAGAGCTCGAGTACCCGCTCCACCGCCTCCTCGCCGTGAACCGCCTCGCCGACGACCTCGATCTCCTCGAACCGCTCGAGGGCCCGGCGAAGACGATCCCGGGCGGGGCGCTCGTCGTCGGCAATCAGCGAGCGGATCGGCCTCATGCGCGCTCCTCGGGGATCCGGATCGAGATGGCCAGCCCCCGGGGCTCGTTTCGGGCAACCTCGAGGGGGTGGCCGTACATGGTCAGCAGCCGCTGGTTGACGTTTCGTACCCCGGTCCCGGTCGCCTCGAGGAGCGCCTCCGGCTCGGTCCCGGTGGCGCCGGTATCGCGGACCTCCACGACGAGCGCTCCCGATTCCCGTCCGGCGCCGATGCGGAGGTTGATCCGGCCTGCTTCATCGCTTCCGTATTTCACCGCGTTTTCTACCAGCGGCTGCAGAAGCATCGGCGGAAAGAGAATGTCCTCGGCGCCCGGGTCGACATCGTAGGAGACCGAGAGAAGCTCACCGTAGCGCAGTTGCTCGATCTCGAGGTATTTCTTCACGTATCGAAGCTCCTCGCTGAGGGGAACGCGGTCCTGCCTGCTGGCGGTCAGCGTATACCGGAAGAGATCTGCCAGGCGCTGTACGGTCCCTACGGCCGTACCGGTGTCGGTCTCAATGAGATGGGAGATAGTATTGAGGGTGTTGAAGAAGAAATGCGGATTGATCTGCGCTCGCAGGGCCCGCAGCTCCGCAACCGTTGCCTGTGAGCGCAGCTGCTCCTGCTCGCGCTGCGCCCGGGCAATCCACGATTCGTTGGTGATGAGAAACATCCACTGAAAGGGCTTCATCGCCGTACCGGGCAGCTCCCGCACCGATACCCGGATCGGAACGAGGTGCCCCGACAGCGTGGTTACTTCGCACTGGTGCCCGTCGCTGCCGCTCTGCCCCGCCTCGACGGTGCGAATCAGCGCCGGCACCAGGTGGTCGGAAATATAGGGGTGGGCTCCGTCGGCGCCGTCTTCCGCCCCGATCAGCTCGTAGAGCTGGGTGTTCGCCTCGATCACCTGGAACTCGTTGTCCACGAGGAGGACCGCCTCGTCGACGGCCTCGAACATGTTCCGAAGGGTGGTGATCTTCTCGTCGATGACCACCGACATGATGTTGAAGTTGCGGGTGATGACATCGTTGTCCGACCGCTGCCGTATCGTTCTTCCGTACTCGCCGCCGGTAATCCACGTGCTGGTGTGGGCCAGCTCGTGGAGATACCCCGCGATTTCCTCCAGCGAGCGTCCGACCACACCCTCCTGCGGAAAGTGTAGGGTGTCGTCTGCGACCTCCCCGCGGGCGAGCTGCTCGGCGCGCCGTGCCAGCTCGGTGTAGTGCTCGATCATCCGGTCGATCGTCGTCGAGAGCATCGAGACCTCATCTCCCTCGTCGGTTCCCGAAACCCCCGAGCCGGCGAGTCCGGCAAAGGAGGTGACCCGCCCGGTGACGTCGATGATGGGCCGGGACAGCGAATGGGAGAAACGTCGCGCCAGACCCAGACTGACCAGGGCAAAGGTGAAGAAGAACACGATCCTTCCGATCGCCTCGGCTCGCGCGATGATTCGCTGGAGCACCTCCGCCTCTTCCATGATCCGGGCGAGCAGCGGTTCCATCGTGTCGCCGTAGATGGGAAAGAACTCCACCGCGGTAATCAGCTGCTGAATGAGGTGGGCCGACCTCCGCGCCTGGGGAGTCCCCCGTTCGACGAGCTGCAGTCGCAGGTGATTCAGGCGCTGCAGCCCCGGTTGGCTGCGGACCATCTCCTCCACGAGGACGAACCTCGGGTCCTCGACAACGACGGAGACCTCGTCGAGGTGGGCGTCGGCGGCGGTCCACACCGCCTGCAGGCCCTCCAGAAGCGGCACCATCCGGTCACCGTAGGTGCGGCGCTGCTCCACCGTTTCGGTCAGTTCGTCGAGATTGCGCTCGAAGCCGCTGCGCTGGCGGAGAAACTCCTCGTACCCTCTGCCGTCATCCCAGTTGATGATCATGTCCCCGAGCAGCGTCCGGGTTTCACCCCAGCGGGTGCGTAGCTCCAGGATGGCCGCGCGGTCCTCCTCGATCCGCGCCCCCACCGTGCGGGCAATCCCGGAGAGGCTTACGAAAACCACGATGATCCCTATCAGCACAAGATAAGAGGCAAAGATCCGTGTCCGAATGCTGCTATTCCGCGCCACCTTCGATCCACCTAATCGACCGTCTTGCGGAGCCCGTCGATTCGGCGCGACGCCGCTTCCGCAGCTGCCGCTACGTCTTCATCGAGAATCGCGGCGACGACCGCCTCGCCCACGGCCGCGCGGGCCTCGTCGACCTCTATGACCGGGGGATTCCAGCGATGCGTCGCGATGGCATAGCTTCCGGTGGACGCGTCGATCCACTGCCGACTGTTCTCGTTCCCGGTCACATCGGGGTCCTCCCACACGCTCTGCAGGGCCGCGGGGATTCCGGCACGGTGTGCTGCGAGTGCCCGCTCCCTCGCAGCCGCCCACGAGATGAAGCGCCAGGCGGCCTCCTTGCGATCCGAACCGGTGTGGATGGCCAGTCCCCAGTGCGAGATGTGCGGCACCGTCCCGGCGGGTCCCGCCGGGAGCATCGCGTACCCGACGTCTCCCGCAATCGCCGACTGCTCCGGGTCTTCGTAGTGATTACGGAAGACGTTGGCGTCGAAGATCATCCCCGCCTCACCGCGCATGAAAATGGAGAGACTCTCGTACCATCCGTTGCCGGTGGCCTCCCGGGGGCCGTAGCGACGTAACAGCCGCCCGTAGGTGTCCAGGGCCGCCAGAGATTCGGGAGCATGAATTGCGGCGTTGCCCTCCTCATCCACCCAGGAGCCACCGTAGGAGTGAAGGAAATCGGCCCACTGACTGGTCGCCGAGGCACCGCGCCCGCGCATAGTGATCCCGTAGATCTCTCCCTCGGATTGCTCGTACACCGCCCGCGCCGTTGCTTCGAGCTCGGCCATCGTCCGAGGTATCTCCAGATCATACTGCTCGAAGATCTCCCGATTGTAAGCCAGGATGGAGGTCTCCAGAAGGATCGGGATGCTGTAATGCCGTTCCTCCCGGACCCCCGCCGCCAGGGCCGCGGGAAAGAAATCCTCCACCGCGATGGTGGGTAGCGTGCCGGATTCATCGTCGATGAAGCGGTCGAGGGGTTCCACCCACCCCCGGTAATGATACTCCGACAGGCTGTTTCCCGGCATGATCATGAAGACGTCGAACTCGCTGATGCCCGAAAGCATCTCCACGGTTCGCTTCTCCCGAAACTGCTCCTCCGGATACACGTCGACTTCGACGACGATGCCGGTTGCGCGGGTGAAATCGGAGAGGTGTTCCCGCATATGATGGATCCAGGGATGATCGTTGGCCAGCAACCTGATGGTGACCCGGGAGCCTTCCTCCCCGCCGCCGGCACCCACAGTGCCGCCGGTGCCGCCTGCTGCGGCGGCATTCTCCGACGGGTCACAGCCGGTGAACACCGCCACGGCAAGCGCAATCAGGAAGACCCCGACCAGAGCTGCAGATGGGCACCCTCGCCTCGTCATCACCTCTACCCTGCCCGAAATCTCGTCATCGCCTCGCTCGTCGGCGTCGTTCCCGCTCCCGGCTCCGCCGGCGGCAGGAAGGCACCGTCCTCCACCGTCGCGGGGTCGGTGAATGCGTGGGCGATCCACGGAATGTACTCGAGAATGGTGTGCTGCGGCAGCGCGAGGGCGAGGTGCCGGTGCACCTGGCTCATCTCCCCGGCGTGCCCGGCAACGGGGAGCCCCACCGACCCTGCGTGGGCGGCGGCCTGCAGGAAGCCGGAAACCCCGCCGATCCGGGTCGTGTCGGGCTGCACGAAATGTATCGCCCGGCGGGAGATGAACTGCGAGAGCCCTTCCGGGGTGTAGATCTGCTCACCGAGGGCGATGGGAAGCTGCGTGGTACCGGCAAGCTCCGCGTGGGATTCGACATCGTCGTGCCAGAGCGGCTCCTCGATCCAGAGGATGTCGAGATCCACCACCGCCCGGGCGAACCGCTGCGCCGTGGGGAGGTCCCACCGGCCGTTTGCGTCGGTTGCGATGACCACGTTGTCTCCGACGGCATGACGAACCGCACGACACCGCGCGATGTCCTCGTGCAGCTCCGGGCCGCCGACTTTGAGCTTCAGAGCCCGAAAGCCGTCTCCGACCGCCCGCTTCGCGTTTTCCACCAGCCGTTCTCGGGAGAAGCTCAGCCACCCGATGTCCGTATTGTAGGCGGTCACCCGTCGCTCCCCGGCACCACCGAGAAGGCGCCACAGCGGTACATCCTGCCGTTTCGCGTAGAGGTCCCACAGCGCGATGTCCACGGCGCTCAACGCGAGCTGCGTAATCCCCGCGCGGCCCACCCACTGCAGCGGCGGATAGCGAAAGAGGTGCCGGTACACGGTCGACGGCAGGAGCTCCGCATACTCGGCGAGCTCTCCTCCCGAGACGAGAAGCGGCCCGTAGAGGGTGGAGATCGCATCGGCGATGATCCGGTCGCTCGGCAGGTGTGCATGGGTACCGGTAAACCCGTAGCCGGTGATTCCGGTCTCGTCGGTTATCCCGGCGCCGACGACGCCCCAATGGGAGATCGAATGGGTGCTGTCTGCGATGTGAGATCCCGTAACGGGAATGTGGAGAATGAAGGACTCGACGTTTCGAATCATTGCTGCCAACTGCGCTATCCTACCCGGGCTCGTCGCCGGCGTCAAATGCATGCCGGGACG
>CAYOFA010000084.1:0-1060 GCA_964402885.1 uncultured Spirochaetaceae bacterium | reverse complement strand
ACTCAGGTGATGATGGAGTACGTGGCGGTTGCTTCAAGTCGGCTCGGTCAACCGCGAGATGCCGTCACCAGGCAGACCTATGTGCTCGAGCGCCTCGAGGTCGTGCCGGTATCCCCCGAGATCATTCGAAACGGCCTGGAGTTCGCCGCCCAGTACCAGCTATCATTCCCGGACGGGGTAATCCTCGCCGCCGCCCATGCAGGGCGCTGCGACGTGCTTTACAGCGAAGACTTCTCCGCCGGGCGGCGCTACGCCGGCATCGAGGTGCGAAATCCCTTCGCATTACCCGGCAGATCACCGCAGACCGGCCCATCGTGAGGATCACGTCCGGTCGCGACCTTTACCGATCGCCTGAAATCTGCTCACAATGGCGCCACATGATAAACGGAAACCGGATCCTGGCGTGGTGCGTCCATGCGTACACCGCCCTCGGGCTCGTCGTTGCAGCTCTGATGGCCGTCCTCATCGTGCAGGGCGGCGAGGAACAGCTGCAGACGGTACTGCTCCTCGTGCTCGTGTCCCTCGCCATAGATTCCACCGACGGCTGGTTCGCCCGAAAGCTCGGCGTCGCAGATCACGTTCCGGAGATCGACGGACGACGCCTGGACGATATCATCGACTTCCATACCTACACCTCTCTGCCGCTGCTCCTCATCTGGCGGAGTGGGCTTCTGAGCGCCGGCACGGCCTGGGTTCTCCTCGTGCCGCTGATCGCGAGCATCTACGGGTTCTCACAGGCGGATGCGAAAACCGAAGATCACTACTTTCTCGGCTTCCCCTCATACTGGAACGTGATCGCGCTCTACGCCGTACTGCTGCAGCCGGCGCCTCCCGTACTCCTGGGCGCCGTTCTCCTGTTCTCCGCGCTCACATTCATCCCGTCGAAGTATCTCCATACCTCGCATCCCGGCAAACTCTCGCTGCCGACGAATGTCGCCGGAGTGGTGTGGGGACTGCTGATGATTGCCATCGTGACCGGTCCGCTCGAGGCTGAGGGCTGGGTCCTCGTCTCACTGGCCTTCCCCCTCTATTATCTCGTCGCCTCCTGGGTGGTTACGCT
>CAYOFA010000083.1:0-14188 GCA_964402885.1 uncultured Spirochaetaceae bacterium | reverse complement strand
TCGAGATGGTCGAGGGTGAGGTTGACCCCTTCGCCGATGATGCCTTCGCTTCTGGTCTTCGACGGGCCGACGAGCGCCGGGGTGAGCTCGAGGGTGGAGTCCGGGCCGAACTCGGCACTCAAGACCTCATCATCGAACTCCACGCGGTAGCCTTCCACCCGCGGGAAGGTGATCTCCAGCGCATCGCGCTCGGGGCGGACGGCCTGCACGGTGACGGTCTGCTTCGGCGGTTTCGGCGGGACCTTCACGGCCTTCGCGGTGAAGTCGAAGGGGATGCCGAGGACATCGGCATACTCAACGTCGAAGAGGCCCTCGGCGTTCACATCGTATGACTGGCGCCTGAGCGCCCGCCCCACCACCTGCTCGCATAGGAGCTGCGTACCGAAGGCGCGCACGCCGAGGATGTGGGTGACGCTGTTTGCATCCCAGCCTTCGGTGAGCATCGATACGCTCACCACGCAGCGCACCGGCTCACCGAGGCGGCCGGGCTTTCCGACGGTGTTCATCGCCTCCCGCAGGAGATCCTCGTCGGTGACGGTGTCCGCGGCCCTGCGGTCGCCGGTTCGCTCCACGAGGTCGCGCTTGAACTGCTCGATTTCCTCCGCCGCTGCCTGCCGGAAGGTGGCATCGAGGGCCTCGCCGGATTCAAGCTGCTCTGAGTCGATAAGAAGGGTGCGCGGGCGGGCAAGCCAGTTCCCCTCCTCGTCGTGATTGCGAAAGAGGGCGTAGCGGCCGGCGTGGAAGGCACGCTCGCCGTTCTCGGTCTCCCGCTCGAAGCCGGCGATGTAATCGTAGATGAGCTTGGAGGAGGAAGTGTTGTTGGCAACGATGATGAACACAGGCGGCGTGGGCATGCCTGCCTGCTCCCATTGCTGGTAGATCGATTCGTAGTGGCCGTAGAGCGCATCGAGGGCGGTCTGAAGCTCCACGGGCAGGTTCAGGGGATCGTACTCCTGCCCCGCTTTGGCGCGACCCTTCTTGGGCATCTTGGTGCGGATGTACTCCCAGAGCCGCCTGAATTTCGGCACCTCCCCGTCGGGGATGTTGTCCGATACCGGCACCCGCGGGAGCTTCACGATGCCGCACTCGATGGCATCCATGAGGGAGAAGTCGCTCACCGTCCAGGGGAAGAGCGTGCCCTCCCGGTAGCCGGAGCCCGCCAGGAAGAAGGGCGTTGCCGAGAGGTCGTAGATGGTGCGCACGCCGAGCTTCCGCTTGACCGTCTCGATCCCGGTGATCCACAGCCGCGCGGCCTCGTTGTTTGCCTCTGCCTCTTTCTTCTGCTCCTTGTCGAGCTCTTCCTCGCTTTCCGGTTTCTCGCGGTAGCAGTGATGGGCCTCGTCGTTGAGAACGAGGATGTTCTTCAGGCCCATGAGCTCCGACATCACCCGCTGGATCATCTGCCCCTCGGTCTCGGTGGTCTTGATCGGCTCCCCGCGTCGGCCCTGCATGAGGGCACGGCCGGCCTTCGACATCTGAAGCCGCTCGCGCAGCTTGAAGGCGTGGTAGTTGGTGATGACCACCTTTGCCTTCTGCACCGACTCGAGGAGGTCCGGCGGGACAAGCTCGCGCTCCTTGTAGTAGTTGTACGGGTCACTCGGAAGCAGCACCCGCAGGCGATCGCGGATGGTGATGCCCGGGGTGACGATGAGAAAGCCTTTGGTGAAACGCGGGCTCTGCGGGCGGCGCACGGCGTTCACCGTCTGCCAGGCGATGATCATCGCCATGACGGTGGTCTTGCCCGCCCCGGTTGCCAGCTTGAGGGCGATGCGATTGAGGCCCGGGTTCGCCGCTGCGTTTCCCGCCTCGATGTAGTCGAGGTAGCGTCTGCCCTGCTTCGTCTGCGAGGCCACCTCAGAGAGCCAGATCGCGGTCTCGGCGGCCTCGACCTGGCAGAAGAACGGGCGGATGCCATGAAAGTCGTGGTTGCGCCAGTAGTCGAGTAGCCGCGCGGTCTCCGGGGTCACACCCCAGTCCTCCTGCCGTGGGAGGCTTCGCCAGCGTTCAACCTCCGCGCGGATCTCGTTGATGATGGACTTCGGGTCGTAGTCCTGGGCCGTGGCGGTGCTCGCGCCTCCGTCACCGCCGGCTGCAGCCTCGGCCGCCGCACCGGCCGCGCCCTGCATGAGCCCGAGCTGTCCCTGCGCGTCGGACTGCTTCTGCTTCTTCGATTTGGGAATCGGGGTGACGAAGTCCGCGGGCCGTCGCTTTTCAAGGATCGTGCCGGTGGGCTGCCCCTCTTCGAGCTCCCAGTGGCGGATCGGCTGCTCGTAGGGAGTGTTCAGAATCGGATGCTCGAAAAACTCAGCCGACATTCTCATTCCTTTCTTCCAGCGCCGCCTGATCCGCACCGTACTCAAGCTCCACGAGCCTCTCGTAGGCCTCGGCAAGCGTACGAGTCGCCGCGGCCTGCGGCGCGGCGGGCAGGAAGAGCTGCAGGTTGTCCATGGCGCGGGTGACGGCCACGTATACCAGGTTGAAGCCCTGCTCCGCCGCCATCTCCTCGGAGAGGCCGCCCGGCGCGGGAAGGCCGGGAAGGTAGAGCATCACGACGGGAAACTCGACCCCCTTTGCCGAGTGGAGGGTGGAGACGCGCAGGCCGCGGCTCGACTCGAAGTCGAAGCTGTTCCTGCGCACGTCCACCGTGCGGTGTCCCGCCTCGGCAAGCACTGCCTTCACGCGGTCCACATCATCCTTGAAGGCGGTGAGCACGGCGATGTTCTCCGGATCATAGCCGAGAACCGAGACGAAGAAATTGATGCGGTTCACCAGTCCTGCCTCGGCCTCCGCTGCATCGCTGTGTCGCCAGAGCTCGGGGCTTGGTCCTTCGCGGAAGGCATCACCCAACTCGTCGGGCCCGGGCGGATCCTCGCCCCGCCAGAGCGCCCGGTAGGTCTCGGCGAGGTGCATGACCTGCCGCGTGTTGCGGTAGTTCGTCCTGAGGGTCGTCGAGCGGCCCACGATGTCCACGCCGAGCTGCCGAAAGCTCATGCCGGCCTGGTAGATCGCCTGCGCCTCGTCACCGGCGAGGATCATGCCTTTTTCGGAGAAGCGCTCGAGGATCTGCACTTCCACCGGCGAGAGGTCCTGCACCTCGTCTATGAAGAGGCGCGAAACCGCGGTACGCGCGCCGAAGGTCGGGTCGCGGTCGAGCTCCCACAGAAGCACGAGCCGCCCGAGGTTCTTGCTGAGCTTGTGCTGCGAGAGCATGTGGTCTTTCACGCCCTCTGCGATCTCCCAGACCGCCGCCCGCTGCTCCTTGCTGAGCGGTCGCCGCATGCCGCGGCGAGGTGCCGCCTCATCAACATACTGGCGACGCGTGAGCGCCCGGCCGAAGATCACGTGCTCTATCTCCGCTTCGAGCTCACGGCTTGTGAAGAACTCCGGCGGGTTTTCCTCGCTGTACTGCCTGAGGAAGCCGTACTCCATGTGGAAGCGCTCGTCGATCTGCTTCAGACGCTCGAGGACAAAGCTATCGACGGTGGAGATGATGGGGGCAGCGTCATGCTTCCCGAGGAGATGGGTGAGATACTCGTCGAAGCGAACGAGCGTGCGGGTGAAGGTGAGAAGTGCAACGGGCTTCTCTTCGGTGAGGCCGAGCTCCTGGTCGCGGAGGGTGAGCTCCCGATCAAGCGCATGCAGCAACACCAGCGTCTTCCCCGTCCCCGCCGGGCCGGAGATGAGGTAGTCGCCGCGGTCGCGGATGCGCTCTGCTGCCTGCTTCTGCTCAGCGGAGAGCTGCATGACGCTTCGCTCGTAGTCGGCGCGGGAGCGCGTGTAGGTGGTGAAGCGCTCGAGATAGGAGACGTAGACATCGGCCCCGCGGAGCTTCTCCGCCTGGGAGGCAAGCTCTTCGCGCGCCCGCTCTGCTTCGTGCAGCCTGCGGCGCAGATCGTCGGCTTTCTCTTTTCGCCCCGATGCCGTATCTTTGAGCCGCTGGACCTCGGCGTCCTTCTCCTGGAGCTCGCGCTGCACGCGCTCGAGCTCCTGCCGCCAGTCGCGGGAGGCCTCCCCGACGGTTTGAAGCTCTTCGTTCTCCTGCCGCACTCGATTGTAATCGAGCCGGAGCTTGCGCAGGGCGCGAAACTGATCGAGCGGCGCCTGCTTTCCCTTCCACAGCTTGAGCGACTCCTCGAGATCGGCCATGAGCTCGGCATGATCCCATCCCACAACGCGGCAGAACTTGATGAAGTTGTGCGTCGCAGAGCGCGCCTCCTCGCCGGAGAGCTCATCGAAGCGATGACGTACGCCGTTGGTGGCGGGGTGTTGCTGTGTGATGCGCCGGGCGAGCTCCGGCACCCTGCCGGTCTCGGGGTCGAGCTTCCCGAGCCCGTGGAAGATCGCGTCGATCTTGTGGCGAAACGGCGTGAACTCACTGTCGAGCTGCGGGTACTCGGAAATGGCGTAGGCCTCGATGAGCGAATGCAGCGCCAGGACATAGAAACCTTCGTCGCTGCCGTTGAGGGAAATGATCCGTCGCAGGTTGCCTTCGATGTCTCGCGCGTCCAGGGCCATCACACCTCCACACGCCGGCGCATGTGACCCCATCATAACGCGCGCGACTACTGCCCGCAACGATGCATATTTCACGAAGGTGATTCTCGGTTTTTCACGACCGGCGCGCCGTGCACGTCCATGTATCAACGACGGGACCCCCATCGGCACCCACTACCGCAACGTGTCGGAGCTTGAGCGCGATGCGCAGCTACGGTCATGAGTCTGAGTGTGCTTTGGTGCCCAGGCGGCTGCTGCGGTCGTGGGCAACCTATACGTTCGGTCTGAATCGAAGCACGTTGTGCATGTAACCGCCGTCCGCGTAAATGGTCGCGCCGGTCACGTAGCTTGATGCGTCGGAGGCGAGGAACACCGCGGGCCCGATCATCTCCTCGGTTGAGGCGACGCGGCCGAGCGGTATCCATTCTGCCAGCGTGTCTCTGCCGATTTCCTCGATCTGCGCGCGGTTAAGATCGGTCTCAACAGCGCCGGGAGCGAGACTGTTCACCCGTATGCCGATCGGACTGAGCTCCAACATGAGCGTGCGTGTGAACATATCGAGCGCCGCTTTGGACATCGAATAAGAGGCATCGTAGGGAAATGGCACGCGATCATGAATGGATGTGACGTTGATGATCGAGGCCGCGCGCGACCGCTTGAGAAGTGGGAGCAGCAGCTTCGTCAGTAGCACGGGTGCTCGCGCGTTCACAGCCCACACACGGTCGAACTCGTCGAGGTCCAGGTTCTCGACTCGCATGACCGTCTCCATTCCCGCGTTGTTCACGAGCGCATCGAGTCGCGCAACGATTTCCCGCACCCCATCGGCCAGCTCTTCGACGGCCTCGCTCTTCGATAGATCACCTCCGAGATAGTGCCCGCCGATTCTGCCCGCCAGATCTTCGCCCAACTGCCGATTGCGCCCATGGACGATGACTTCGGCTCCCGCCTCGGCAAGGCCGATCGCGATGTCCCGGCCGATACCTCGGGTGCTACCCGTCACCAGCGCGGTTTTTCCGGTGAGGCTAAACACGAGACGGATCCCGGGGATCGGTCTGAGCGACCATGCGATCGATCTCATTCTTGAGGCTGACCAATTCATGATACACGCCGGCGGCATCAAGGGCCCGATACGCTTTGTCCTGGAGGTCGCCCAGCCGACGGTAGATACTCGCTCGATCGGAACGCGGCTCGAAGGTCTCTCGTATCTTCACCAGACGTTCCACGCCCTCGTCCACCGACGAGAACACGCCTGCGCCATGGCCTGCAAGTATCGCCGCTCCGATCGCGGCTGCATCGGGATACTCGAGTACCACCGTGGGAAGCTGGTAGATATCCGCCTGGATCTGCGACCAGGTGTCGGACCTGCTCGATCCGCCGGTGAGCAGAGCTCGTCGCGGTTTCATTCCCCAGCTGCCGAGAATGGAAATGGTGTTACGGATCTCGAGGCTTATTCCTTCCATAACCGACCGTGCCATGTCCGCTCGGCTCGTGGAAAGCGTGAGCCCGAGCATGATCCCCTTGGCTGAGCTATTCCAGTACGGCGTGCCGGCACCCTCGAAATGCGGCGGACACAGTAACCCTCCGGCTCCAGGCTTCGAGTCCGCGGTGACCTCGGCGTTGATGAGCTCGAACGCACGCTCGTGGTCGTATTCGTTGTAGGCGATGTCGCGCACCCATTGAAGCGTGCTTGCCGCCGATACGAGCGCGCCCTCGAGGACCCACATCCCGGGGTAGGTGTGCGAATGACACAACAACTGACGCCGTGAGTCCAGCTGTGGTTGTCGGATAGGCGCAAGTATGTTCGCAGCTGTGCCGATTCCGATTTCGATGTCGCCCTCCGAGATCGCACCGGCACCGAGCGCGGCGCACTGCTGATCGCCACCACCGGCCACGAGTACCGTCTTCGGTGAGATATCCAGATCACGCGCCAGACGCTCGGAGACTGTGCCGATCGGAGTGCCCGACTCGCATAGCTGACCGAGGCGCTCCGTGTCCAACGAGAGAAAGTCTAGAATCGGCTCGCTCCACTCTCGAGTACTCATGTCGAACATCATCGTTTCGCACGCATTGGCGTAGTCAACGAAATAGCCGTCAGCGCCGAGCCTGCTCATAACGAAATCATGAACGAGACAGAAGCAAGCGGTGCGATCGAAGTTCCGAGGTTCGTTGTTCTTCATCCATCGCACAAACGCTCCGGTCCAGATGGTGCTAATGGGAACACCGGTCATTTGATAGACATCCCAGTCACCGATGTGCTCGGAGAACTCCCGACACTCCTCGTGCGCGCGAGAATCCATCCAGGTAATGGCGTTCCGCACGGGAGAGCCCTCGGCATCCAGCGGCACGAGCGTGTCCCGCTGATTCGATATCGAAATCGCCCGGACGCTCTGTCGCTGCTCCGGGCTCAGCGCTGAAAGCGCGTCCGTGAGCGCATTCAGGGTCTGCTGCCACAGCTGCTGCGGATCCTGCTCAGCCCAACCGGGATGAGGGAACACAAGGTCGAGTGCGGCTGATGCGCGCGAGACTATGACACCGTTGTCTTCGACGACCAGCGCCTTGGTGGAAGTAGTGCCGACATCGAGGCCGATTACAAGTGCGGGCATTCGGTATACCTCATAACTCCTTCGATAAGCATCGGATGCTACCGCATCCGGAAAACCTCACCGGTCTTCGCTCCAAGCTCGACGGGCATCCGAAGCAACTCTTTCGCCTCGGTCGGTGAAAGGTGGTGTTGTTCTCCCGAAAAGAGCTCCTCCACGTGAATCTTCCCCTCCGGAGACGTCAGTCCGGGCGACACGTCGACATGTCCGTCGAATGGTTGTTCCCCGACGTTCAGAACCACCAGCAAGCGCTCGTCGTCCCGATCCCATACGGCGGTATAGACGTTCTCTCTTTCTGATCGCGCCCGCGGGACGCAATCGAGCCCCCGCAGGAGTGCATCCACAATCGCACGACTCACCTCGACACCGAGCAGAACGACCCGCCCCTCTCCAAGCGCCGTCTCCA
This sequence comes from uncultured Spirochaetaceae bacterium, assembly GCA_964402885.1. Lineage (GTDB taxonomy): Bacteria > Spirochaetota > Spirochaetia > DSM-27196 > PWMO01 > JAAAOH01. The sequence goes on along the minus strand of CAYOFA010000083.1, from coordinate 6,688 downwards.
CCCCGCAGACGCCGAAATCGCAACGCACAACGGCCCTGGCGTCAGGCGTTTCTTCGAACAACTCGACGTAGCCGGAGGCCGCGTCGACGCTCAGCCCGCCTGCTTCGAATCGAATCTGAGGACCACCAGCCACCACGCGTTCGGGAGCCGGCAGCTGCGAGAATACCGATGATGGTGCGAGGGCCTGGTCCATCGACGGAGGCGGAGAGAGAAAGACCACCGTTGCCCCACTGCGGGCAATCTCGAGCAGCGCGTTCTGCTCGGCAACCGGGACAGCGGAGGAACCGGCGAAAAGCAGCACCCCGTCACCTATATCCGCATTGAAAGAGGAGGACGGATCGAACAGACCGATGTCATAATCGAGCTGATGGAGTGCCGCGAAGCACTCCATCCAGGTCCCGCCGTTGCTTTCCGAGTGTGTGTAGACGGGCACGTCGATGAAGGAGTCGTAGCGGATCTGATCCCAGGACTGGCTGCGCGAGAAGAAGAGGAATACGTCGCTTCTGTTCTGCCAGCTCGGCCAGTCCAGCTTTCGGAATACCTGGTGTGAGAGGCGAAAAGACTCGAAGTAGTCCTTGACGGGGCCGCCGTAGTTGTTGATCGGGGCGAAATACAACACGCTCCGCTCGGCGATCGTGTACCAGTTCCAGCCTTTGAGCCCACACAGCATGCCAAGTACGGTCAGGTACTTCGCGTTGGAAGGGGTCACTACGCCCTCTATGTGAACGAGCTCTCCGGCGGTGATCGACTGATATTCGGGCGCCCACGCGATGGGACTGGCTGTGCGAAGCTGCCTGATGTGTCGCGATATGCGCAGGACCTTGTCATCCGGCAGCAGATTCGCGCCCCAGTAGTCCCCTCCCACGATGTCAACAATGCCGGTCAGCGCGGAAGGATTCTGAGGCTCCATGTCCGGGAATGTGTTCAAGGCAAGCGGTACATCGATACCGTTTTCCCGCAGTATCGTCGAGATCCGGCGTGTATACTCCACGGTATACCACTCCAGATATGCAAGAACGGCGTGTCGAAGCGCACGGTTTCGGGCATACTCCTCACGATTCACCGGGGTCCGGGCCAGGGCTTCGGCAGTCTCGCCCGTCTCCAGAACTCCCGTCATCTCGTCTCCGTAGACGTGCTCCAGCCACCAGGGAAACGTGTAGGGCTCCGAGGGAGGCGCTTCGAAGAGCTGTGAGAAGTACGTTTCGCCTACCGAGTCGCCCTCTTCCGGGAGAAACCCGCCGGAGCGACCGCGAAACGTCGGCAGGGGATCGATTTCGTTGTCAGGCTGGCAAAGCACGATTCGCCCACCCCGCGTCGCCAGGTACGGTTGGAGGACTCTGCATACTGCGGCGAGAAACCGCTCGGCCCCCTCGAGGAAGACCGGGTGCAAGCGGTGGAAGCGTGACATGTCGAGGGGCACGCCCCCGTTCATGTAGTGGTCGTAGATCCATGGCCCGGGCTTGATGAAGATCCAGAAGTTCTGCTCTGTTGCCGTGTCGAGAAACCGGACAAGGTTCTTCTGTGGATCGGTACGCCCGTCGAGCTCGAACTCACCGAGTCGTATCCGGTGAAAGTTCCACGGGACGTAGCACGAAACCATGTTGAGATCCATACGGCGCATCGAATCCAGCAGGCGCGGCCACGAGGATGCCGGATGCAGCCAGTAGTCGATCTGCCCGCCCAACAGTGGCACCTGTTCGCCTCCCACGAGGAGGAAACCATTGCGATCAACGATAACGTTGCGTGTATCGTGCAATTCCGTGGCCATGCGTCTATCCTTTCACCGCTCCGGCGGTAAGCCCGGTAATGAGGTACTTCTGCAGAAACAGAAAAATGAGCAGCGTCGGGAGCGTTGTCATGACGGCGGCCGCCATGAGTACGCCCCAGTCGTTGAAATAGCGCCCGACGAGAAGCGACAGGCCTACCGGAAGTGTCCTCGCCGCCTCCGAGGTAGTGAGATTGAGGGCAAACAGAAACTCGTTCCAGGCCACAACGAACGCGAAACAGGCCGTGGCCGCTGCCCCGGGTGCGGCAAGAGGAAGTGTTATGCGCGCGAGGACCTGAAGGCGATTGCAGCCGTCCAGAATTGCGCACTCTTCGAGCTCCACAGGTATGGTCTGAAAGAACCCGCGCATCATCCACACACAAAACGGGAGGGTGAACGTCGCGTATGCGACGATGAGGCCGAGGTGCGTGTTCACAAGTCCGACTGAATTGAGGATGAGGTACATCGGGATGACAAGCAGAAGCGCCGGGAACATCTGAGTCAGAAGTATTACGAAGAGCGCGGGCTGCTTGCCTCTGAAACGAAATCGGGCAAAGCTGTAGCCGGATACGATTCCGATCGCAACCGCGGCCATTGTTGTGACCAGCGAGACGATGATGCTGTTTTTCAGGTACGCCGCGAACGGGATGCGCCGGAAAACGTTGGGATAGTTCTGCAGGAGCGGATTCTGCGGAAGGAACGTCGGCTCGCGGAGAAACAGCTCCCCCTGCCCCTTGAACGAGGATACGGCCATCCAGTATATGGGGAAGTTCATGAGAAGCACTATCACTATGAGGGCAAGGAATACAGCGACTCGGGTTATTCGAGTTCGTCGATTGTTAAGCGGCATGTGAGCACCCTCGTCTCATCGTTTCAGGTTTCACATCGTCTCCCTACCGTAGACTCGGACATACAGAACACTGAATAGTAGAAGTATCACGAACATGATCGTTGCCATGGCTGCACCATAACTGAACTCGTTCCCGATGAACGCCGTCAAATACACGTGTATCGGCAGAATCTCGGTGGCGCGTGCAGGTCCGCCTTTCGTCATCGTCCACACAATCGGGAATTCCTGGAATGACCAGATCGCCGTCAGCAGAACTCCGATGAGGATCACCGGTCGGAGACCGGGTAGTGTCACAAATCGGAATCGAGTGAACGGTGTCGCGCCGTCGATCGAGGCCGCCTCGTAGAGATCAGTATTGATCGACTGCAGTCCGGCCAGAATGACCAGAATCATGAAAGGGACACTACGCCATATGTAGGCGATCATGACCGCCGCAAGCGCTGTCTGGGTCTGCCCCAACCAGGGCGTATAGATACCGATAACGCCGATCTTGTTCAGGAAAAAATTGATTACACCGTAGAGATCGTTGTACATCCATCTCCACACGATCCCGGTCACGATCAACGGAACTGCCCACGGGAGCAACATGAGCGACCTGAACAGTCGTCGTCCCCACGCCACGTGGTGAATCAACTCCGCGATGACGATTCCGAGCACAAGCTGCACGAGCGTGCCGCCGATCACAAAAACCGCTGTCACTCTCAGGGACTTCAGGAACTGGGGATCCCGAAACAGTTCCAGGTAGTTTCGCGCACCGACGAAGGACATGTCGGAGGCCAGGAGGTACTTGTCGTGAAGACTCAGGATGATGCCGTTGACCAACGGGTACATGACTATGACCAGCACCAGGATGATGGACGGTGAAGCCATGAGGTACGCGTAACCCGTCGTAGAAAGAACCGGTTTTCGTCTCGCTCTCATCTGAGGGACCTCTCTCAAATGACGGCCCGAGACCATCCAGCCCCGGGCCGTAAGTAACCATCTGACGACTACTCTATTGGCGTGCACGGAAATCCGCAAACATTTTGTTCACAGTATCGTGCGCGTCCTGCATGGCTTCTTCCACGCTCTTGTTGCCCGCCAGGATAGCTTGGACTTCCTGCTGTACCGGCATCTCACCGTCGGTCATGGAGGCCAGAATCGGAGGGGCCTCGAATGGATAGCTGTTGGGTACGGCCTTCTGCAGACTGTTGATTTGCACCTGCAAGGCGTCCGAACTGCCGGCATACCCTTCCGCCATGCTCTGATAGGCGGGTGGGATGTTGGTCGCCTGTGAGTACGGAAGCAGGGCGTCCCGGCTGACCATGTATTGCATGAATTTCCATGCCGCATCCGGATGCTCGCTATGGGTGGAAATCACAAGAGGATAACCGCCAAGAAAGGTCGTGTCATTCTCCGGTCCTGCCGGAAGTGGCGCTGCCGCCCATTTGCCCTCGATATTGGGATTCTCATCCAGCTGAGGGATGAACCACGGTCCGGTGATAATCATGGCAAGTGCCCCGCTCTGGAACCCGCTCTCCGCATCGGCGAGAGCGTAATTCGGTGCCCCCGGCGGCGAGACTTTGTGCTCGAGGTGGAGATCAGTGTACCATCGTATGGCCTCCACGAACTCGGGTGAGTTCACATTGGACTCGAGCTCCCCGTTCGGTCCCTCTTTGAACAGAAACCCGCCTCGCTGGATGGTCCAGTTCGCGATAGTCTGGAACGTGACCCCGTCCGGTGAGCCGAGAAGCCCGTAGCCCCAGACACCGTTCTCGGGATCGGTCAGCGCTTTCGCGACTTCAACGAACTCCTCGTGAGTCGTCGGCACATCCAGCCCGGCCTCTTCGAGGTAGTCGGTACGATAGAAGAGCATCCTCGTATCACTCGCGTAGGGGAGCCCGTACCATTTGTTGTCCAGATTGTAGAACAGTCCGTCGCCTTCGTAGAAGTCTTCGGAGATCGGGGCACCGTTTCGCTCCCACGCCTCAATCCTGTCGGTCAGGTCCAGGATCATACCCTGCTGAGCAAAAGGGGCTACCCAGGTATTTCCGGGAATAAAAATGTCGGGAAGGTTGCCCGTCTCCCGCTGATTGATGAGTAGACTGAAGGCCTCAACCCACGGCACCATCTCAGGCACGATGTCGATGTTGGGATTCTGGGCCTCGAACTCCGCAACAACATCGTTCAGAAGCTCCGAGTACCGTGCTTCATGGTGATGGAAGCGAATTTCGATTCGCTCCTCTCCCGCCTCCCCTTCTGCCTGTTGGCCTCCGCCGATGACCGGCATAACCGAGATCGAGGCCATGATCAGCGCCAGCACTACCAAACGCACATGCTTCATGTCGCATCCTCCTTCGATTCGACTGCGATTCCTCGCGTAGCTTCCATACTATAGTGAGGATTTACGTTTGTCAAATTCTAATTTTACATATGTTCGATTGACTGCACCCGATCGTTGAGGCATAATCTCCGTGCGATGAGCTCCGGCAAGGACTCCAAAACGCAGTCTCTGCGAGTTGCAAAACTCTACTACTACGAGAAACTGACAACGAACGAAATCGCGACCTCATTGGGCGTCTCGCGCCCGATCGTCTCGAGACTGCTGAAAGAGGCCCATGAATCCGGCCTCGTCGAGATCGTCATCCATGACGCCGGTGCACGCCTCAACACCATAGAGGAAACGCTGCGCGAAAAGTTCTCACTGTTCGATGTGCAGGTGGTACCGGTCGCAGAACGGGAGTCCGCGGAAACCTGGACGCATCAGGTAGGCACCTACGCTGCGAACTACCTCAGAGGATTCATTGCACCAGGGTTCACCGTTGGGGTCGCCCTCGGAAAGACCATCTCAGCGATGGCGGAGCAGCTCACGCCGAAGCGAGTGGAAAACGTTCGATTCGTCCAACTCCACGGTTCCAGCGTCTCCACCTCGACCGCATCATATCCGGGAAGCGAGACCGTGCAGCGATTCTCGGAGGTATTCGACGCCCCTTTGACCGTGTTCCCCGTGCCCGCATACTTTGATTTCGCTGAAACCAAGCAAACCATGTGGAAAGAACGCTCCATCCGCAGAGTGCTGAATGCCCGCGCAGCGTCGAATGTCTTTCTGTTCAGCGTCGGTACGGTAACCGCCGGAGAACCCGGGATGCCGACCGACGAGAGCTTCCTTCGTTCCGATGTGGAAAGCCTCAGTGAGCACCACGCGGTAGGTCACATTGGGACCGTCTTCTTTCGAGAGGACGGTTCTTATACCGATATCCCGATCAACGCACGCGCCACAGGGCCGCCGCTCTCCGAATATCGCTCCGGCCGCATCTCGCTCTGCGTCTCCAGCGGGCGGGATCGCCGTAGAGCGCTGGCGGCGGCGTTACGCGCGGGTTTTGTCACTACTCTCATCCTGGATGAGCCTACGGCCCGAGAGATAGCAGCCATGCCGGCGCCGACATAGTGAGCCGGTGCGGCGCCCGACAGAGTGTCTCAAACCTCCCATCTTGAGCCCACGTACGAGATGATGGTCCACCGGATTGACGGGTCGGATACGAGCGAGTTCACGAGTACCGGCAGCGCTATTGGGTGCGACGGGCCGCACCAGCCTTCGCCCGCCAAATCCAATGGCCGACGAGACAGCGACGTAGCCTGCCGGGGACGAAAATGTGCGTGTCCCCTAGAAATCTGCTGGGAAATCTTCACGGTTCGGCGTATGCTCCGGGTCGAAGTGCACGGATCGCCACAACGGCAGGAGGAAGAGATAATGGTACACGTAACGACGAATGACGGGGTCAAGCTGGCTTACCGGGACGAGGGGAAAGGAACTCCCATCGTCATGCTTCCCGGCTGGTCACAGTCTGCGGCACTGTTCAAACATCAGTTCGAGAAACTGAGCTCAGCGTACCGGCTGATTGGCTACGATCACCGCGGCCACGGGGAGTCGGACAAACCCGACTACGGATATCGTATGGGACGACTGGCAAAGGACCTCGACGACGTTCTGACGGCCCTCGGTCTCTCCGACGTGATACTCATGGGACACTCCATGGGATGCTCAGTTATCTGGGGATATCTCGACCTCTTCGGCTACGACAGGGTGAAGAAGC